>JAYUUO010000189.1:0-32105 GCA_043754515.1 Armatimonadota bacterium | reverse complement strand
CTTGTCATGCCTCGGTGTTCGGGAACGGGAGGGCGATTTCATGCGGGGTTGCGGAACTTTAGGACAAACAGGGCGAACTGTTTAATGCAATCGCCCTGTTTATGCCCCCTGTCACCTTGCGGTAACAACCGGAGTTTGTTACAATAGGGCGGCCTCAAGACGGTTCTTTCATCCTGTTTGTCTGAACACCGACAACTTTCAGCGTCGTTGCTGTGGTTCTAAACGGAACCGTCCGCCCGCCCGAAGAGGAAACCGCTCGATGACGATTACCGCCGCGCCCGCCCGACGCCGCGTGTTTGCCCATTTCTCACCGGTGTCGCCGGTTGCGCTGTTAGTGATCGCGTTCGCGGTCTGCTGGCTCGCGCCCGCGTCCCGCGCCGCTATTGATGCCGCGCTCGCCACGAAATACCGCGACATCGCCGGTACCGTGGATGCAGCCGCCATGCGCGACACGATCCGCGAACTGTCCACGCATGGCTCGCGCGTCGTCGGCTACCCCGGCGAGCGGTACGCCGCCGACTATGTTTCCAAAGAGTTCGTTTCCCTCTTCGGTGGGGCGAATGTCCGCACTGAGACCTTCACCGCGACCGTGCCGATGGACAAAGGCGCGACGCTGTCGGTCAACGGCAAGACGATCCCGCTGAACTGCATCTGGCCGAACCTTGTCCGCACCTCGCAGACCCCGCCCGAAGGCATTTCCGGGCCGCTGATCTACGGCGGCAATGGCTCCCTGTCCGCGCTGAACGGCAAAGATGTCGCCGGTTCCATCGTGCTGGTTGACTTCAACTCCGGCTCCGAGTGGATGAACGCCCCCCGGCTCGGTGCGAAGGCGATACTCTTTATTGAGCCGGATCGCACCCAGCGCGGGGAGGCGGAGGCGAAGTTCGTTTCGATCCCGGTCGCCGTGCCCCGCTTCTACGTCAAGCGGCGCGACGCGACCGGATTGCTGGCGCTCGCGGCGGGCACCCGTGGCACGGTGGCGACGCTGAAGGCGTCCATGCCCTGGGAGAGCGTCGAGGCGCGCAACTTCATCGGCGTCCTGCCCGGCAAGTCGAAAGACCCGAAGGTAGCCCGCCAGATCATCGTTGTGCAGGCGTACTACGACGGCATGTCGGTGGTGCCGACTATCGCGCCCTCGGCGGAAGCGGCGGCGGGCATGGCGGGCCTCCTGCAAACGGCGCGCACCTTCAAGAAGCTCGGCTCCGAGCGCACGATCTGGTTCGTCGCGACATCGGGTCACTTCCTCGGGTTGCAGGGCGTGCGCGAGATGGTTGACCGGCATATTGACGATTGGCAGGTTCCCGGCCCGTTTGCCAAATTGTTCGGCGGCGAGAAGGAGCCGAAAGAGCCGATCTACCTCTGGGCGGGCCTCGATTGGGCGTCGCAAACGCGCGGCATCGGCGTCTTCTACAAGGGCTGGTTTTACAACGTGCGCGAGGATACGCAGAGCCTGTTCTCCGACATCGCCCGCGTCGCCCGCGAGAACAATGACAAGGTCGCGCAGGTGTTCGGCAACGACCCGAAGAAGGCGTTCGCGGACGGCGTGAACCCGGTTGACGGCAAGTCGTGGCGCAACTACATTCCGGGCAAGCCCGCTTTCGACTCCGAGGCGGTCGGGATGGCGGGCGGTAGCGGCGTTACGTTCGCCTCCATTGACGACTCGCGAAACCTGGTTGATACTCCCTTTGACACGCCGGACCGTGTAAACGTCGCCAACCTCGCATTCCAGGCGCGCACCTTTCTGTGTCTGTTCCAGCACTATGTCAACGACCCGAACGACCCCAACTCGCCGGAACCGACGAAGCAGATCCCCTTGTTCAAGCCGTCGCAGTGGACGCGGATGGGTCTGCGCTCCGGATTCGCGACGATCAAGGGCCGGGTGCGGGAGTACAACCCGCGCAAGTCGCTCGTGCCGGACGACCCTATCGGCGACGCGCTCGCGGTGTACCCGTCGCAGACGGTGGGCGGGTATCCCTCTATCCCCGGCACGAAGTCGTTCATGGGCGTGCGCGGATTCTGGATTCAGCGCGTTTCGATGAACGATTGGCAGATGAAGCGCGACGCGTTCGACGCCGCGAACACTCAGAGACAAGCCGCGAAGACGAGCGGCGACCCGGCGCGGATCGCGACCGTCAACGCCGCGTTCAAAGTCGCCGAGGACGCCGAGCAGAAAGCGCGGGATGGCGCGGCATTGTTCGCCTTCAAGGGCGTCCCGCCGAAGACCGCCGACAACGCGTCGCATAGCGTGGCGGCGTACCGGCTCGATCCGCAGACCGGCGACATAGACTACGCGCCGGATAAGGGGGTTTCCGGCAAGGACTTCCCGACGGAGTTCGAGATCACGTCTGGCCTGAAGGAAACGACCATCGTCATCTTCCCGTGCGTCTCGACGACGATATTCGACCTGGTGGATCAGCAGGCACTCAAAACGCTCTCCGACATCACGATATTCGACGGTGCCTCGAACGGCGAGCCGCGCCAGTTCGGGTTCGCGCTGCCGAAACCGGAGGCGGGGATTTCGTACGTGGAAGACGTCGCGCTCATCTTCGCGCGGCGCGGGAACGAATATGGTGATACGCCGCTCACGGCGGCACAATCTGCCGTCGGCGCGCCCAAAGCAGGAGACTCCCTGCGCAAGTTCAAGATCATGATGGGGTCCGGCCCGGCCGCTACCCGGTTCCTGCTGATCAACTCTACGTCGAAGAACCCGGAGGGCGAGGGGTATGTGATGGGGGCGGGAGCCGGCTCGGACGCGATCAACTCGTCGCGCTCCTCGGCGATCACCAACACGTCGCTCGCGGTCGCGAAAGACATGTGGAGCCTGGACGAGTTCCGCATAGACCGCCTCCGCCGCAACAACATCATCAACCAGGGCGTCGTGAAACTGCACGCGGATGCGAAGACTTATATCGCGAAGGCGGAAGACGCGCTCAAGGCGCGCAACTACGAGGCGTTCGACGCCTTCTCCCGCGCGGCCTGGGGCTACGAGTCGCGCGCCTACCCCAACGTCTCGAAGACGCAACAGGACGTCGTGAACGGCGTCATCTTCTACCTCGCCCTGATGATCCCGTTCGCCTACTTCGGCGAGCGGCTGTTCTTCGGCTTCGCGGACTTGAAGCGTCAACTGCTCGGGGTGTTCGGTATCTTCCTCGGCGTCTTTCTGATATTCGCGGCGATCCACCCGGCGTTCAACATCACGCTCAATCCGGGGATCATCTTGCTGTCGTTCATCATGCTCGCGCTCTCGGTACTGGTGACATCGCTCGTGTGGGGCAAGTTCGAGCAACAGCTCAAAGACTCCGCGCGGGAGTCCACGGGCACGCATGAGAAGGACGCGGGCTCCGGGTCTATCGCGGCGGCGGCGTTCTCGCTCGGCATCAGCAACATGCGGCGGCGCAAGGCTCGCACCGCGCTGACCTGTGCGACTCTGGTTTTACTGACGTTCACCGTGCTCGCGTTCACCTCTATAGTAGACGACCTGCGGTTTAACCAGGTCCCTGCGCCGGGCGTGCCCGCCTACAACGGCATTCTGATGCGCGACCCGAACTGGAACTCCCTGCAACAGGTCGCGTACCGGCTCCTCGACGACGAGTTCGGGAAGACGCGTCTCGTCGCGCCGCGCGGCTGGTTCCTCGGGACACAGCCGGGAGAGCAGACGTTCCTGACCGTGAAACGCGCGGACCGCGAGTTCGGCGCGAAGGGCGCGGTCGGCCTGTCGCCCGAAGAGGCGAAGATCACCGGCGCGGACAAGGCACTCGTGCCGGGCGGGCGCTGGTTCGCGAAGGGGGATCGCCAGGTGATGATCCTTCCGCGCAAGATCGCCGACGCCCTGCGCATTTCGGACAAGGACGTCGGCTCGGCGCAGATCGAGTTCTCCGGCCAGAACTACACCGTGATCGGGATTCTCGACCCGGACAAATTCAAGACCGTGCAGGACCTGGATCAGGAACCGCTAACCCCGGTTGACTTCGTGCAGATGTCGCAACTGCAACAGCAGGGCAAGGCGAATAACAGCACAGGCTTCCAGCAGTACCTGCATCTGGACCCGGATGTCGTGTTCTTCATCCCGTACACGACGCTGGTGAACCTGGGCGGCGATCTGCGCTCGGTCGGCATCGGGTATGCGGATGACGACGCCGGGGTGCTGTCCGATCTGCGTAACAACCTGATGAAGCGGTTTGACATGAACCTGTACGCGGCGTCGGCGGGCAAGATCAACCGGTTCTCGTCCATCGGCGCGAACAGTTCTACCGGCTTCGAGACGATCATCATCCCGATCGCTATCGCCGCGCTTATCGTGCTCAACACGATGCTGGGTTCCGTGTTCGAGCGCGTGAAGGAAATACACGTCTTTTCGTCCATCGGCTTGAACGCGACAAATATCGGCACGCTGTTTATGGCGGAGGCGTTCGTGTACGCGATTCTGGGTGCGGTGTCGGGCTACGTGCTCGGGCAGGGAGTGTCGAAAATCCTGTCCACGTTCCACCTGATGAGCGGCTTGCAACTCAACTTCTCGTCAGTATCTGCCGTGCTGTCCACGCTGATCGTGGTCGCCGTGGTGCTCCTTTCTACGATCTGGCCCGCCCGCAAGGCGGCGGAAGTGGCGACGCCCGCGTCTGGCAAGACGTGGGTGCTACCGGAGCCGGAGGGCGACGACTGGCGGATCCGGTTGCCGTTCGCGGTGACCGGGAACCAGGCGTGGGGGGTCAACGGCTTCCTCGCAGAGTGGTTCCGCTCGTACGAGGGCTACTCGGTCGGCGACTTCATCACGGAGAACATTGCTAGGGACACGTTCGACTCGGAATACGGCACGGCCTACCGGGTCGCGTGTAAGGCGTGGCTGGCACCGTTCGACTTAGGCGTTTCGCAGTTCATCCGGCTGGAAACGGTGCCGACCGATTTCGAGGACGTGTACGACTTGCGTCTCACCCTGACACGCGTCTCTGGCGACATTTCCAACTGGAAGCGGGTGAACCGCCGCTTCCTGAACACGCTCCGCAAGCAGTTCCTGATCTGGCGCACGCTGTCGGAAGGCGAGCGCGAGCGGTACCTGAACGAGACGGTGACGGAAGCGACGTCGCCGGCGGGTGAGGCGTCCCCGAGCGTGGCGGACGCGACGCGGTAGGCGCGGGCGTGGCGCGCATTGAAAATGGGCGGCACCGTTAAACTAAGGAGCGGTAGACACAGTCAGTGGCAGATAATCAAAACAACAGGTCTGATAGCGCGGGCGGCTCGGCTCGGTTCGAGGAGTCGGAGGACATCGAGTCGGCCCGCGAACGGGTGGACGAGACCGCCGACGTGGGCGAGGATATGGAGTCCGAGTTCAAAGAAGGCTTCACGATCAAGTCCATCCTGGGCGCGCTCTTCGTCGCCCTGATCATGATGCCGGGTGCCATCTACCTGGGCCTGGTCGCGGGGCAGGGCCTCGGCTCGGCGGCACAGTGGGTGACCATCGTGCTGTTCGCCGAGGTCGCCCGCCGCTCGTTCCTGCCGCTCTCGCGCCAGGAGATTTACCTGCTGTACTACATCGCGGGCGGCCTCGCCTATGTCGCGCTAGGCGACCGGGGCATCTCGGGCGGCCCGATGGGCAACCTGATCTGGAACCAATACTTCATCCAGAGTCCGCAAGCCGCTAGCATCGCCCGCGAGATCCCCTGGTTCGCGACGCCCCAACCGGAGTCGGCGGGCATCGTGCAACGCTCGTTCCTGCACCGCGACTGGTGGACGCCGCACGGCGGCGCGATGGGCATGCTGATCCTGACGCAGATTCTGGAACGCGTGTCATGGATACCGGCGGGCTATATCCTATTCCGGGCGACGTCCGACATCGAGCGGCTGCCGTTCCCGCTGGCGTCCGTGGCGGCGTCGGGCGCGACCGCGCTCGCCGAAGCCTCCAGCAAAGAAGAGTCGTGGCGTTGGCGCGTGTTTTCCACCGGCACCATCATCGGGCTGATCTTCGGGGCGTTCTATATCGCCATCCCGGTGTTCACGTCCACCGTGTTTGGCACGGCGGTGACGCTGATCCCGATCCCGTTCGCCGACTTCATGAAGTCTACGGAAACGTTCATGCCCGCCGCGCCGGTCAACCTGTCGGGTGACCTGGGCAAGGTGCTGATCGGCTTCGTGCTACCTTATTCCATGGTGGTCGGTACGACCGTCTCCAGCATCCTCTGTCAGTGGATCGGCAACCCGATACTCTACCGCATGGGCATGCTCCCGAAGTGGCACCCCGGCATGGAGAGCATCAACACCCGCATCGCGACCAACTTCGATTTCTGGATGTCGGCGGGTATCGGTATCCAGATCGCCATCGCGATCATCGGCTTGTACATGGTCGTTAAGGCAACCGTGGACGCGGCGCGGGGTGGGGGTAAGGACGGGCGCGGAGCGTGGAACGTGGTGCCCAAAGGCCGTGGTGACAGCCCTGCCACGATCAAATGGGCTTTCGGCGTCTGGTTCGGCGCGACCATCGCCTACATCGCGACCACGCATTTTTTGATCCCGATGTTTCCGCTCTGGCTCCTCGTGGTGTATGGATTGGTCTGGACGCCACTCAACTCGTTCATCGCCGCGCGGATGTACGGCCTGACGTCGCAGGGGATCAACTTCCCGTTCCTTAAAGAACTCACCGTGATGAAGTCGAACTACCAGCGCGTGGACGTCTGGTTCGCGCCGCTCCCGCTCCATGACTACGGTTATCTCGCGCAGTCTTTCCGCGAAGTCGAACTGACGAAGACCAAGTTCACGTCTATCATCAAGGCGGAACTACTGATGTTCCCGCTGATCCTGATTGGCGGCTTCCTCTACTGGCAGTTCATCTGGCACACGTCGCCGATCCCGTCCGCGCAGTATCCATTCGCGCAGAAACTGTGGCCGATCGCGGCGACGAACCAGGCGATTTTCAACCAGATCAACAAGCCGGACGGCGCGAGCTTCGTGCTCAGCGCGTTTAAACCGCTGATTATCGTCGGCGGCGGCGTGGTTGCGATGATGCTGTACGCAATCATGATCGCGGTGAAGGCCCCGATCCTGGCGTTCTACGGCGCGGCGGGCGGCGCGAACGCGTACCCCGGCGACACGATCCCGATGCTGTTCGGCGGCATCCTGTCGAAGTACTACTTCGCGAAAAAGATCGGCGAGCAGAAGTGGCGTGACTACGCGCCGGTGCTTCTGGCCGGGTTCGCGTGCGGCACGGGCCTTATCTCGATGGGTGCCATCGCGCTCGCTCTGATCTCCAAGGCGGTGCAGCCATTGCCGTTCTAACCGCGCCCGCCGCGCCCGCGCCTGTGGGGGAGCAGGGCAAATACCGGAAACTGATCGGGTGGCAGGGCTACACGGTGCGCGTGCCGGACGAGTGGGACCTGACGGGCTACTCGGGCGGCGAGGGCGAGGGGTATTTCCGGGCGGACGACGGCGAGAACCTGGCCCTAGAACTCAAGTGGGCGACGGAGAAGTTGCCGACGAGTCTTCTCCCTTGGGCGAAGCCGGGCGCGATCAAGCCGCCCGATGTCGAGGCGCGGCGCGAGTCGTACTTCCGTCTGCTCCGGGAAACGGCGAAGAAAAAGAAGATCGCCGTGACCACGAAGAACGCGGACGCGCCGCGCGGGGTATTGCGCGATCATCCGGAGCGTGTCGCGACCGGGTTCACCTGGACGGGCGACAAGCGCGGGGTCGGCGCGATCTGGTACTGCGGTCGGTGCCACCGCGTCACTATCGCGCAGGTGACCGGGGAGATCTCCGGCAAGGGGGGCGTGGTCGGGCTGGCGGACGCGATCCTCGGGTCCATCGAGTGCCACGACCGGGAGGACGGCAAGCGAGTCTGGGCGATCTATGATCTGAATACGGTGGTGCCGTCGGATTTCGCGCTCCGAGCCGCGCAACTGATGAACGTGTACCTGCGCCTCTCGTTCGCGCGTGGCACGACGCGGCTTTCGGTCGAGCAATGGGCGGTCGCCAACGTGGCACGCAAACAGGCGTATCTCGATGACTGGGTCGCGGCGAACGCCAAAGGGGAACTAACCGAGGCACGCTACACCGTATCGGAGGGGCAGGTGCGGGGGAACGCGGCGGTGACCTATCAGGGAGGGCCGGCGTTCGGTCAGCCGATGATCGAGGCGGTCCGGGAAGCGACGCGGTTCCAGAGACCCGCGACGCGCTATTCGGGCGTGGCGTGGGAGGACGAACCGGCGAACAAAATCTACCTGGTCGGGGCGCGGCGTCCGCGCGGCGAGGCCGACCTGGTGGGGGGAATAGCGGCGGCGACTGGGGAACAGCGATAGTAAACGATGACGCGCTACATGCCCTTCGCGGAGTACCTAAATCTGGCACCAGAGAAGTTCCGGCTGACGCTCACGCCGAGGCCAGTTCTCGTCTGGGATGGGATTACTGTTTCGGCGGACATGACAACGCGCGATGTATTAGCGTTGCGTTCATGGTACAAGAAGGCCTACCGTAACGACTTTATCACCATCTACTTGTCGGAAAACGAGGACAGGTACGTATCGGAACTAGCGGTCTACGAGTTGAAAAGATACCATAAATTTATACTCAAGCGCATCAAGGTAAATGATCTGAAGTTGCAATGTTCTCTGGACTTTGAAAACGACAAAATGATATGGATAAGCCTCTGGGTATGGGACAAATGCGCCTCGCCTAATGACGAAATGATACATATATATCACCAGGAAGTGGATAGGAATAAGAAGATGGAGTCTCTGAGGTATCCGTGGGGGATGCTGACACTGGGCGAGACGGACTCCTCCCGCGATGTAAGGGTTAAAAACGTTCTGGTCGAACTGAAATAGGTATTGTGCTATGTTAGAAGCATTAAAGGAAAGAATTGCCGGGAAGCCAAAGATCACGCGGGAGCAGATGCTCTGCGTGCGGCCTCAGCGCAACCCGAAGGTGGAATGGGCGCGGGAGCCGCGCCGCTCGGACGAGGCACTCGTGGCACTGCTACGCATCCCGCGCCTGCGCGGACGCTGGGCAGACCTGGTGGCTAAGTGGCTAACCGTCCCTG
Source organism: Armatimonadota bacterium (assembly GCA_043754515.1). Lineage (GTDB taxonomy): Bacteria > Armatimonadota > Armatimonadia > Armatimonadales > Armatimonadaceae > JACMIU01. The sequence continues at coordinate 23,086 of JAYUUO010000189.1, read as the reverse complement.
ATTTCAAGAAGGTGGAGCTGGATGAGATCGGCTCCGACGTTTGGGAGATGTGCGACGGGTCGCACACCGTGGAGACGATAGCGAAGGCGATTGGGATGTCGTACCGGCTCAATAAACGGCAGGCGGAAGTGTCGGTGACGGCGTACCTGCGGATGCTCGCCGAGCGGCGACTCGTGGCGACCCGGTCGCCGACGAAATCGAACGCGGCGGGGGCGAAGGCGACGCGCAAGCGGGCGGTATAAAATTAACTATGAGTGTAACAATCACAGACGGGGCCAAGGGGCCGGAGCGGAAAGAGAAAGTCTACTCGCAACCGCAACTGCCGTGGGGTAAATCGTTCCAGTTCGCGCTGGGTTCGATCCGCATCCGTTTCGGCCGCTCGCTGATCACGGCGGGCGGGGTCGCGCTCGGCATCGCGTTTTTAGCGTCGGTGCTGATCTCGAAAGCGATCGCGGGCAAAGTGGACGCGTCCGAGGAGGCCCGCTCCAACTGGCTGATCGGCCTCTCGCTCCTGGTCTGCACGGTCGGGATCACGAACGCGATGCTGATGAGTGTTTCGGAGCGGTTCCGGGAGATCGGCACGATGAAATGTCTCGGCGCGCTGGACGCGTTCGTGGTGCGCATCTTCATGATCGAGTCTGTCATGATGGGGCTGATCGCGTCCGCGATCGGCTGGGTCGTGGGTACCGGCGCGATCGTGCTGGTGAAAATGATCGCGGGCGTGCCTAAAGAAGCACCTGCCGGAACGGTCTGGTACGGCTCGCTCCATGGCGTTGATTTTTTGCACTCGTTCCTTTTCTGTATCCCGGTCGGCGCGGTACTGTCCGCCATCGCGACCTATATTCCGGCGCGGCAGGCGGCGAGCATCCCTCCCGCCGCCGCGCTCCGCATTGATGTGTGACGCATAAAGGTTTACTACTATGGCAATGACGGAAGCACCGACGACTAAAGTCCGCGCGGGCGGCGATGTGCGAACTGAGTATGTGGTTCGCGCCCGCGACGTGGTCAAAGAGTTCAAGATGGGCACGGAGGTCGTGCGCGCCCTGAAGGGAATATCGCTCGATATTCGGCGCGGCGAGTATATCTCGATCATGGGCCCGTCCGGGTCGGGCAAGTCCACGTTCTTCAACATGATCGGCGGGATTGACCGCCCGAATAGCGGCTCTATCTTTATCGCCGACTCCGACATCGCGCAGCTAGGCGAGTCCGAGATGGCGTTCCTGCGTTGCCACAACATCGGCTATATTTTCCAGTCGTACAACCTGCTGACGACGATGACCGCTCTCGAAAACGTCCAACTGCCTACCATTTTCGCCGGGATGCCCGCCGAAGAGGGGACCGCACGCGCGATGGAGATTCTAGAGCGCGTGGGACTCGGGCACCGCTTACACAACAAGCCGTCGCAACTTTCTGGTGGCCAGCAACAGCGCGTCGCGATCGCGCGGAGCCTGGCGAACCGCCCGTCCATAATCCTCGCCGACGAACCGACCGCGAACCTCGACGCTAAAACGGGACTGGAGATCATCGGACTGCTACGCGAGCTAAACAAAGAAGAGGGCGTGACGATCATCTCGGCGACACACGATCCGCGTATGCTGAACGTCTCAGACCGCGTGGTATGGGTTAATGACGGTCAGATTGACCGGATCGAGAACCGCGAGGACATCGAGATCACCCTGTCGAGTATCAGCACGCACTAGGATCCCTCTTTGCGCGCGGAGTTGACGACACGGCTAGGGCGATTGCATTATAGTTTCGTTGGTTGCGCGACCCCCTCAGGTCAAGGATGTTGGCTCGCGCCGGGGATTAAATAGGTTCCTCTAACGTCCGAAGGATGGACGGCTCCGGAGGAGCCTATAGACGTGGCGCGAATACCCGCGTGCCAGCGCGGGGCGAGACCCGCGTGACCACGGACCGCGCCCCGACGCGGGCGGGAGAGACCCGCGCGGATAATTCAAGGGGAATGCAAGAGGACAATGATGCAATCGCCCTAATGACACGGCTGAATCACAGTCCGATACGCATCGGATATAGCAGGGTGGGATGTGGCCGCCGCTGGCACATAATGGCTCACTCAATCCGATAAGGTAACAGTTCGTATGACTGAAAACAATCTGCTTGCTACTAAGCTAGGGAGGTACGCTGTCAGTAACACACGGGGTAGTCGGCATGCGTCGCGCACTCAGCGTGGCAGTATGGTAAAAGCCCGGCTGAATCCAGCGTCGCGCCGCGTGACGACCGACATCAATCTGTCCTCGCTCATGGCGGCGAAGTGCATCTCGATGAAACTGGAACACCGCGCGGCGATTATAGCCGACATCCTAGCAAATCTGCGTCGCGCGAACGATCTTCTCAGCAGTTTAGACACGCATCGGGAAGCGGGCGATTAGCCGGCCATGCATGCTCAGAAAGCCCGGCGCGGTACTCCCTCAACAACTTTGGCATTCACGCTGATCGAGTTGCTCGTCGTGGTTGTCATTATCTCGCTCCTCGTAGCCACCCTGTTCCCCGTGTTCGCGGCGGTGCGGGCGAACGCCCGCAAGGCGAGTTCTATCGCGAACCTGCGACAGATCGGCCTCGCCATCGCAATGTACCGGGGCGACTACGATAGCACTAACCCGCGCTACCGCTCCTGCCCGGACACGCCCGCCGATTCGCTCTGCGCGGGATCCTCGCCGACCACCTCCACCGGCGCGAACGAGACGTGGTGGGCACCGTTCGACGTTAGCAAGCCGGTGGAACCCGCGCTACCGCCTTCCGCCTATTATCCCGGCCCGAAGTCGGGCGTTTTGCTTCCGTATTTCAAATCGTTCGAGATATTCCACAGCCCCGGCTATGACGGACAGGTCGGATACGCGATGAGCTACGTCACCGACGGGCCAATGTGCAGGCCGGATTCCGACGTAGTGAACTCGTCGGTGATGCAGGTGTGGGAGCACGCCCGTACCCCTGGTTGCGCCGACACGCAAGTCCTGCCACACAACCCGAACCTCCCCTGGAAGGCGTTCCCCGTCAGCACGGACACGAAGCACACGCACTACCCGCTCCGTCACAACGACGGCTTCGTGACACTGCGCTATGACGGCTCCGCGAAATGGCGGAAGCCTTCCAGTTTAGTCGGTAGTGATTTCTCGGCGATCGCGCCGTAGAATACGTCGTGCCGCAATCTTTCGTACAGGCGCGGGGCTCCTACTTCTCGCTCTTTTCGCTCCCCGGCATGACGAAGTGGTAACTGCCGGGAACCAGGGATAACACTCCGCCCTTCCCGACGCTAACCCCCGACGCCTCGGAGAGCGGCTTACCGCTTTCGGTCGCCGCGTCAACGACGACGCCGTCTGGGAGCGTCGCTACCGCGCTGGTGTTCGCGGGGACGATGATGTCCCACGAGAACGCGCCATCCTCCGCAAGTTTCCACACGCTCTCGACCCGCCCGTACACGGTTTCTAGATGGGCGCGGGCGTACGTCAAGCCGCTCCCGAACGGGATCGGTTTGAGTATGATGTACTTGTAGCCGGGCGCGGCTTCGTCCAGGTCAATCCCGGCGACGCGCTGGTACAGCCACGCCCCGATCGCCCCGTACGCGTAGTGGTTGAACGAGTTCATGCCGGCGTCCTGGAAGCCTTTATCATGCGTCCAGCCGTCCCACCGCTCCCAGATCGTGGTCGCGCCCTGCGTGACGGCGTACAGGTACGAGGGCCAGTTTTTCTGGTGCAGTAGTTTGAACGCGATGTCGGCGCGACCGTTGTCGGAAAGGACGTGCGGCAGGTACGGCGAGCCGACGAACCCCGTGGTCAGTTTATCCCCGCGACCTTTGATGTCCGCGATAAGTGCCGCGAGTGCCCCCCCGCGTGCGTTTTCTGGAAGCAAACCGAAATGGAGCGCGAGCACGTATGCCGTTTGTGTGCCGGGATACACCAGACCGTCAGGCGTGACGTACCGCCGCTGGAACGCAACGCGAACGGTTTCAAACAGCGTCTTGTACTTCGCGGCATCGTCGGTTTTGCCGAGAACACGGGCGATCTTCGCCATCAGATGCGCGTCATACGCCACGAAAGCGGTCCCGATCAAGTCCTTGGGCGTGCCGCCGTCTACCTTCCCCGTGCCGTCCTGCGCGAGCCAGTCGCCGTACCCCCGGTGGCCAGACATGCCTTCGTACGAGCGGATGTGATCCCGGCTGTTCACGACCGAAAGCGACTCCATGAAGCGCGTCAGCGAGTCGTAGCTTTCCTCAAGTATCGCGGCATCGCCGTAGCACTGGTACAGCGTCCAGGGGCAGATGACGACCGCGTCCGCCCACGCGGGGCCGCCGTCGCCACCAAGCTGGGCGATGTTCGGTACGACCGAGGGGATACTCCCGCTCGCATCCTGGGAGTCGGACAGGTCGCGTTGCCATTTGTGGAAGAACGCCTGTACGTCGCGGTTCCACGCGGCGGTGCGGACAAACACCTGTGCGTCCCCCGTCCATCCGAGCCGCTCGTCGCGTTGCGGGCAGTCAGTCGGCACCTCCAGGAAGTTACCGCGCTGTCCCCAATCAATGTTTTTTTGCAACTGATTGATCAACGGGTCGGAGCACTCGAAGTCGCCGGTGCGCGCAATGTCGGAATGAAGCACGATGGCAGTCAGCGTGCCCCGGTCCGGAGGCATCGGCGCGGTTCCTGTCCGCGCCGCCGGGTGGGTTGGCTCGGAGATGCTCAGCTCGGCGAAGCGGAAGCCGTGGAACGTGAAGCGCGGCTCCCAGGTTTCGCCATCGGGGTCACCCTTCAGCGTGTAGTAGTCGGTCGCCCGCGCGCCGCGCAGATTCGCGAGGTACAGCGATCCTTTCGTGGTCATGGCGGGGCCGCCTTCTAGCACCTCGGCGAAGCGGAGGCGCACGGTAGTACCCGCGTTCCCTTTGATCGTCAGACGCGCTCTGCCGACCAGATTTTGCCCGAAGTCGTAGATATATGTCCGCGCGGGCAGGCCGTGGATCTCCCGAGGATCGCCGATAGGCGCGATCTCCTCGGAAACGCGAACGGCGGGCGCGAGCATGGGGCTGCGCTCGATGCCGGGGTCAGCGCGTGGTACTACCACCTGCCATGCGTCGCCGGGGGCGAACCCCGATTCCACCCACCCGGTCGGCTCGCGCCGCGCGTCGCACGACTCGCCCATCAGCATGTCGGACTCGAGAATGGAACCGGTCGCCGTGCGCCATGTCTCGTCCGTAGAAATCACGGTTTCACCCGCGACCAGCGTCGCCAGAAGTGCCGGGCTATCCCCGTATTCCTGCCGCGCCCTCCAGCCGACGTGGCCGCAGTACCAGCCGTCGCCGAGCACCGCCGCGAGCACGTTCTCGCCCGCCCGTAGCAGACCCGTGACGTCGTATGTCTGGTACTGAACGCGCTTGTTATAATCCGTCCAGCCCGGCGAGAATATATCGTCCCCGACGCGCGTGCCGTTAATATAGGCTTCGTAAACCCCCAGCGCGGTGATGTAGAGCCGCGCGTCCTCCGGGACAGAGTTGAGTGTGAAGGTCTTCCGCAGGTATGGCGGAGGGGCGGGGGTGTGCGACCCGCCCGTGAGTGTGCCGCCGACCCATGCCGCGCCCCGCCAGTCGTCTGCGGCGAGTAGGCCCACTTCCCAGAACGCGGTCTCTGACGTCGCCGTCTCGCCCGTCTCGTTTGTGACGGACACGTTCCAGTAGGCCCGCTCCCGCGACGCGAGCGGCCTACCCGCGTACAGGATGTTCACCGAGTCACCGGTCGTCACCATGCCGGAATCGAAAAGATCGGCTGTCGCGCCCGCCGCGAGGAGGGTCGGGTCGAACGCCGCCCGGAGGCGGTACGCGGTCTGCCGAAGCCCGCGCCGGTCGGGATCGGTCGCGCTTAATTTCCAGGAGAAGCGGGGGGCGTCGCTGCCGGTGCCGAGCGGGTTGACCCGCGCGTCGCAACGCGGGTCCGATATAAAGAAGGAAGATGTGTTCATGGTTTATGATAACAAGGCACGTGCAAGGCGTCAACCCTGTGGAACATCAGGGCGATTGCGTCGTGATCCGGCTACTTCCACGGCTCGCGCTGAGCAGGTTCGGGGTGCGGGCGTTCTGGCGGGCTGAACTGGCGGGGAATGTCTCTGGCGGTCGCATATGTGGTCGGCGAGCCGTTTCCGTTGGGTCGCGCGGGGGCGCGGCGGACGGCGGGCCGTTCCCACCCGCTCGCGCTCCGCGCGGGTGGTACTTCGTGCCGAGACTGCTGTGGGTCTGGAGACCCGACCTACGAACGGGGTAGATACGAGGTTGCGGTGCGCATCCGCCAATCCATCTGAATCTAACAACACGACCAAAAAGCAATCGCCCTATCTGGAACACGCGCTTCTAACGGGATGATGGCCGTTACCAATACCAGCCCCACGGCGTTCCTCTATGTGCGCACGCGGATTGCGCGGAACTTTCGCCCCACCCGAGTTGTCGCAACTCTCGTATGAATCGAACATTTCGCGCCGCAACCGCGACTCCGCTGTTGTGCTCGCTCACCCTCTCCCTGGCCACCGTTGCCCTTACCTTAGCCCGACCTTCCTCCGCGCAAGTCGCAACCCCGGCGACGAAATCCGCGTCCGGGCTGGCACAGGGACAGGCGACCTGGGATGACCGCTACATATACGTCGCGATGATGGTGGATGACGCGGATGTGCTAGGCACGAACACCCTTCCGCTCTCCGATCCGACGAAAGACGACAGCGTCGGGGTGTATATACAGACGGGCGAGGCGACGGGAGACACGCCCGACGCGAACACCCACGCGATGCTGGTATCGGCGGCGGGCGGTTTCACTTTCCTCGCGGGGGATACCGCCGACAAAGCCTTTGCGCCCAAGCCGGTCTTCTCGATCAAGTACGGGGTGACGGTGCGAGGGACGCTGAACCGCTCCGACGACATTGACAGGGGCTACACCGTGGAACTCGCGATCCCGTGGAAAGAACTGGGTCTCGCGGAAGGAAGCGTTAGGGCGGGGATGCCCTTCAAGATCAACGTCGTCATCCGTAGCCGGAGCGGAAGATCCTTCTCGTCGTTCGCGCCCGACGTCAAGACGGAAGCCGACATCGCGAACCCGTCGAAGTGGCTACCGCTTGTTCTCGCGACCTCCGGATCGTCCGACATCCCCGCGAACGTGCTTTTTGCGCCACCCGTCGTGAAGCGGGGAGACCGGTCCGTGCCCCCTCTAATTGACGGCGTTATGAAAGCCGCTGGGGAGTGGCCCGCCGCCGGTAAGTTCACCTTCGCGGCACCGGTGCCGAACGCGGCCGCCGCTCCGAAGCCGACGCCGAAGCCCGCCGTGGTCGCGCCGCTCGACAACACACCGCCGCCCCTGACGCTCACCGCCGCCAGTCTGTCTGGCATCGAACCCCTCGTCTTCGCCCGCTACCGCATTGACTTCCAGGGCGACATCCGCAAGCCCACCCCGTTCCAGGGCACGTTCGACCCGACAAACGGGCGTTTCCTTCTCGCGGATGAGCCGCCGACCGGCGCGGGTCCGTGGTTCTCGTCGGACCGCGCGTCGTGGCACCGGGGCCTGCTTTACGAAATGCGCCGCTCCGGGGTGGATGTCGCGCTTGTCTCGGTCGGTGGCCCCGAAGCACCGACCGGTAACGCCGATGACAAAGCACTGCTTGTGATGACCGAGGCCCTGCGCGAGATGACCGAGGACGGCCTTCCGACGCCGAAAGTTGCCCTCGAATTGAACCTGACGCGGCTCTCGACCGATGGTGCGCCGACTGACGTGTCTACCACCGAGGGCCGCGCACGGCTCTACGCCGCCGTTCGCCGCTTTTTCGCGGTGGTTCCCCCCATGTTCCGCTCGCGCGTGACGCTACCAGTGTCGGCGGGGGGCGTGCCCGCCTACCCGGTTTTCTTCGCCGGGGCGGGAATAACCGGGACGGACGGCGCGGGGTGGACGGATGCGCTTCGCGAATCGTTCGCTTCGGAGTTCGGGGCGGAGTCGGGCGGGGCGACCCTGTTGTTCGTCGGCGGCGTGGACTTCGACGCGAAGAAGTCGCCGGGACTTGCCGCCGGGGGGGTACCGCTACTCACCGGAGGCGCGGCCATGTCCGGTGTGTTGCCCCTCCAGGTTATCCAGCCGGGCTTGGAAACGCCGGAAAAGATCGTCGGGCGCAAAGACGGCGATACGTTCAAAGCCGCCTGGCAGACCGCGCTCGCGGCGAAGCCGAAGTGGTATGTGATTGACTCCTGGAACGATTTCGCGCGTGGGACCGAGGTAGTAGCGTCTCGGCAGTACGGCACGCGCTATCTGGACCTGACGCGTATCAACTCGGTCCAGATCGGCAACCTGGAAGGGATTGACCTGCGCTGGCGGACGAACGATGTACCGCGCCGCCTTCGGGTGGGACAGACCGCGCCGGTGCGGGTGTCGGTACAGAACGGCGGGGGGGTCGCGCTCCGCTCCGAGGACGGGTACGCGCTTTCCTACCGCTGGAGGCAGGGTGATACCGTGGTCGCCGAGGCTCCGCTACGCACCCGCCTGACGCAAGCCTTCCTGCCGACACAGACGCGCTCGTTTCTTGTCGGGTTGACGTCGCTGTCGCAGGACGCGTCCGGCAAGTTGGCACCGCTTCCGCCCGGCGAGTACTCGCTGGAGGTGGACTTTCTGAAGCTCAAGGACCCTTCCGACCTGCTCGGGGCGGGGAAGTATCTCGCCGAGTCGGGTGTCGCGCCGTTGGTGGTTCCCGTGTCGCTCTACGCCGACGACCGGCAGAGCGTGGTGTTCGGCGACACGACGACCCCGGTACTCCTCCAGGCCGGTATGTCGTACCCGGTAACGGTCGAGACGCGGTACATGGGTGCCGACGATCTGGCCGTCGGTGCCGCCGCGCTGACGTGGCAACTAATCTCAACCGACGGCAAAACAGTGGCGGCGACCGGCTCGGCCCCGGTCCCCGACGTGTTGCCTTCTGGCGTCCTGGTTCCGGTGCTGGTCAATCTCGCGCTGAACGACCCGGCGGGGCTACCTGTTCAGCCCTCCTACCCCGAACTGCCGAGCGGGCGCGGTATGGCCGGGGGCGGCTACACCCTGCGCTGGTTCCTCACGCGTACCGATTCCACGGAAGCGGTTCCCGGCGAGCTAACGGAGCGGGTCGCGGTCTACGGCGGCGACGAGGAGGCGCGGTTCCTTCTTCCGGGGAACGTGCCGGAATCGGTCGAGGCGAACTCCTCGTTCACTATTAACGTGCCGCTCGTGAATCGCGGCTCCCTGTCCTGGAAGCAGAGCGAGTATGTCATCGGGGCGCACTGGTACTTCGGTGACGGGATGGAGGCGCGCTGGAAACCCGCCCTCACCGTTCCGCTCCCGCGCGACGTTGCGCCCGGCGAGGCGATCACCGTGAAACTGCCGGTCCGTTCCCCGGAAACCGACGGGGCGTACATCCTGGTCCCCGACGTGGCGCGGGTTCCTGACGACTATTTCTCCACACGCCCCGTTTCGCGTGTCGGGGACATCGCGCCGGTCTTCATCCGGGTCACCGGCGGGCGTTTGACATTCCTCGATCTGTCGAAAGAGTTCAATGTGGACGGCGTCGCCTCCGAAAGTAGGCCCGGTGATGGTGATATGGACGAGCGGGGTAGCAGTTTCCCGGCGGAGTCGTTCCCCCCGGACCGATTCGGTCTGGGGGCACTGCGGACGCCGAAGCCGACCAGCCCCGAGCCTGTGGGCGTGGGCACGGGCAAGAAGCCGAGGAAGTTGCCCCCTCCTGCGTACCCGAGCGGCTACTACGCCGACGTCTCGACTTCGGCGCGCCGCATCTCGTTCCGCTACGGCTCCACTGCGGACGGCGCGAAGAACGCGGTCGCCTGCGCGAAGCAGATAATCAGCGTGCCGAAAGGCAATTACGTCGGGTTGCACCTCGCCGCCGCCGCGACCGGGGGGCAGACCGAATCCGTGCCGCTCCTGTTCACCTACTCCGATAAAACCACGGAAACGGTGACGGTGTCGGTACGCGACTGGAACGAGGCGCAGTCCCCGACCGGGGACGCCATCGCGACCATGACCCGGCGGAAACGGACGCCGAAGGGGGATGAGGCGAAAGCCTCTTACCTACGGCACGTGATCGCGCCGACCAACGTCGGTAAGCAACTGGTGTCCATTTCGCTACCCGATAACCTCCGGGTGAAGATCCTCGCGCTGACATTGGACCGGTAGCGGACCCGCTAAATATCGCGCGGGCGCGGTATAATCATGGGATTCGGGAGCCACGCCATCCGGCGCGGCTCCCTTCCTTCGAGGATATACCGATATTATGCCGCCGTGGTTCAGTCGCAAGCCGAACGAAAAAACGAACAATCCCGACCCGCCCGCGTCCGTCCCCGATCACGAGAAACAGCGCGTCGCCGACTCGCAGTCCGTGATCCCCGTGGGGGCGTTCATCAAATGCGCGAAGTGTGACAAGATCCTCTACACCCGGGACTTCGAGCGCGACCTGAAGGTCTGCTCGAACTGCGGCTACCACCACCCGCTCACCGCAGACGAGCGGATCGCCTACACCGTGGACGAAGGCTCATTCGTGGAGTACGACGCTTCCCTCCGCGGCACCGACCCACTTGATTTCCCCGAGTACAAAGCGAAGGCGGAAAAGGGCGAAACGACCACGGGACGGGGTGACACCATGGTTCGCGGGACGGCGACCATCAGCGGTGTCCCTGTCTCGTTGCTTGTCGCCGACTTCCGGTTCATGGGCGGCTCGATGGGTTCGGTGTTCGGCGAGAAATTTGTGCGTGCCGCCGATTATGCGATCGCGAACCGGGTCGCCTGCGTCGTTTTCGTGGCGTCGGGGGGGGCGCGGATGCAGGAGGGCTTGTTCGGCCTGATGCAGATGGCGAAGACGTCGGCGAGCGTGGCGCAACTCGCGCAGACCGGCACCCCTTATATTGTTGTGTTGACGCACCCGACTACCGGCGGGGCGTGGGCGTCGTTCGCGGCACTCGGCGACGTCATCTTCGCCGAGCCGCAAGCCTATGTCGCGTTCGCGGGGGCGCGGGTCGCCTCGCAAGCCAAACAGTTTAAGGAGCCGCCCAACTACCAGACCGCCGAGTTCCAACTCGACTGGGGGAAGGTGGATCGCGTCGTGCCGCGCAAGGAGATGGTCAGCACGTTGCAACGCGCGCTGGCGTTCTTCGGGGCGACGGGCGCGCTGACGGACGCTACGTCTTCCGTGGCGATGACGACGGTTTCCCGCAACGGCGTGGGGGGACACTGACCAGTGGCGGAGAAGAAAATGAGCGTTCTCGATTTCGAACAGCTGGTCAACGAGTTCGACGACAACATAGCAAAGGCTCGTGCCGCCGCGACGCGCGGGGGGCTGGCTGATAAGATGCTCGAAGCGGACAAGATGGCGCAGGAGCGCGATGTGTTCCTGCGCGAGTTCTTTACGCTGGGCCTGACACCCTGGGATGAGGTGCTACTGGCGCGGCATAAAGACCGTCCCTACACGCTCGATTACGTGCCGATGCTGTGCGACGACTTCCTGGAACTCGCCGGGGATCGCCTGATCGGGGACGACGGCGCGATGGTCGGCGGGATGGCGCGGTTCAACGGCTCGCCGATCGTGCTGATCGGGCAACAGAAGGGGCGCGACCTCAAAGAGCGGCAGAAGCGAAACTTCGGCTACGCGCGCCCGGAAGGCTACCGCAAAGCCCTGCGCCTGATGCAGATGGCGGCGCGATTTCATCGCCCGGTCGTGACGCTGGTGGACACGCCCGGCGCAGACTCGAATGTCCCCTCCGAGGAGAACGGCATTTCAGAGGCGATAGCCCGCAACCTGCGCGAGATGATCATGCTTCCTACGCCCACTGTGTCCGTGATCATCGGCGAGGGTGGGTCGGGCGGCGCGCTCGGCATCGCGGTCACGGACCGCGTGCTGATGCTGGAGCACTCTATCTATTCGGTAATCGCGCCGGAGGGGTGTGCCTCGATCATCTGGCGCGACCCGACGCGCGGCGCGGACGCGGCGAAGGCGATGCGTGTTACGGCGAAAGACGCGCTGTCCTTTGGCCTAGTGGACGAGGTGATCACCGAGCCGCTCGGCGGGGCGCACCGATCCCCGGACCTCGCGGGGGCCGCCATTAAAGAGGCGGTCGCCAGGCACTTAAAGGAACTCGGCGGGAGTTCTACGGATCAACTGCTGGCGATGCGCTTCGCCAAATACCGCGCCCTTGGGCGGTTCAGCGAAGGGGATGGAGCGGACAGCGAGACGCCGCCGACGTTCCAACCGCTACCGGATCGGGTCCGGTCGGCGACCGACGCGTGATCATCCTCGCGGAGGCCGCCGAGCAGCTCGAACCGTCCGCGAGCGCACGGGATATAGCGGCGAGCGCGGGCGCGGCGCGTCTCGCGGGCGCGTCCGTGTACACGATCCCCGCCAGTTTCGACGCCTGCGAGACGGCGGAGAACGCGCTGCTTCACATCCCCGCGCGGGCGGTGCGGACCGCCGCGTTCTGGGTAGGCTACATTCCGGAGCCGTCCCGGTACGCGGCGATATACGGGGTCGCCCGCGCGAAGAATCTCCTGCTACTAAACTCTCCCGATCAGCATCTCGATGCGCAGGAGTTTGACCGCGCCTACCCAAAAATCGCCGATCTGACGGCGCGGAGCGTGTTCGTCACCGCCGCCGACTCCGCGCTACTTTCGGATGCGCTGGATGCGTTAGGTGGGCCTCCCGTTTTCGTCAAGGGCGCGGTGCAGTCCCGAAAGGCCGCCGGGTGGAAGGCGTGTGTCGCCGAAACGCGCGAGGAGTTGGCACCTCTCGTCGCCGCGCTTTTGAGACTCGCAGATCGGTCGCGCGGGCGCGTGGTTCTGCGCGAACTGCTCCCGCCACGCATAGCCGGACATGCGCCGAACGGTTTCCCGATGGGGCGCGAGTTCCGCGTTTTCGTTTTCAACGGCGCGGTGGTCGGGATCGGTTACTACTGGGAGGGCGACCACGGCGGCGCGGAAAAGTTGTCGTGCGGGGACGACAACGCCATCCGCGCTCTCGCCCGCGAAGCCACCCGCCACGTCGGATCTCCCTACATCGCCGTGGACATTGGGCAGTTGATGGACGGCATCTGGTGCGTGATCGAGACGGGCGACGCGCAGTTTTCGGGGCTGTCGCGAGTGCCGAAGATTGAGTTTTGGAATCGGTTGCGGCACGATGTAGCGAAGGCCCCGAACCCACCGGCGTCTGCCCGTTTATCTCTCCGGCAGGGTACAATATACACCTCACATGAGTCTCACCGTGGCTAAAGCGCAACACCCGGCGAAGCGTGCCATGCGGGCGGTGCGCACGGGTATCTATGTGAATGCTTTGCTAGCCGTCGTTAAAGGCACGGCGGGATTGCTCGGCAACTCCTACGCGCTGATCGCCGACGCCATCGAATCCGGCGCGGATGTTTTCACTTCCGTAATCGTTTTATGGGGCTTGCAGGTCGCGATAAAGCCTGCCGACGCCGACCACCCCCACGGGCATGGGAAAGCCGAACCGCTCGCGTCGCTCATGGTCGCGGCGGCACTGGTGCTAGCGGCGGGGTTCGTCTCGGTCGAGAGCGTGCGCGAGATATTGACGCCACACCGCACCCCCGCCGCGTTCACCCTGCTGGTGCTGGTCTCGGTCGTGATCGTGAAGGAAGTGCTGTCGCGTTCCGTGCTCAAGGCGGGCGAGGCGGCGCAGAGCGACGCGGTGAAGAACGACGCCTTCCATCACCGGGCGGACGCGCTAACATCTGCGGCGGCATTCATCGGGATCAGCGTCGCACTGATCGGTGGTAAAGGCTACGAGACGGCGGACAATTGGGCGGCACTGCTCGCGGCGGGCGTGATCGCCTATAACGCCGGGCACATAGGGAAAGGGGCGTTGCAGGAACTCATGGACACCGCCCCCGATGCCCGCATCGAGCGGGAAGTGCGGCGAGTCGCGGCGAGCATTCCTGGCGTCGAAGGGTTACACGCCTGTCGCGTCCGCAAATCGGGGTTCGATTACTACACCGAACTCGACGTCCTCGTAGATCGCGAGATGCCAGTCTGGAGGGCGCACGAAATCGCGCACCGGGTGCAAGATGCGATCCGAACCGCGAACCCGCGCGTCGTGCGCGTGGTGGTGCACAGCGAGCCGAGCGGCGAGTACGACACCGACGATTGATGTCCAGATGTCCCCACCGGGTGCGTCATGTCGCTTCAGCGTGCCCCGTATCGCTTCAGAACCACGCCCACGGTACGAACGAGGATAATCAAGTCCAGCCAGAGTGAGCGGTGGTCAATGTACCACATGTCAAGGCGTGCCCGCTCCGCGTACGAGGTATCCGAACGGCCCGACACCTGCCAGTACCCGGTAAGCCCCGGCGTTACCGCGAGCAGTTTCGCCGCGTCATCCTCGTAGTGGCGTAGCTCAGCGGGGGTGATGATGCGCGGGCCGACCAGAGTCATCTGCCCCCGCAATATGTTGACCAGTTGCGGCAACTCATCCAGGCTGGAGCGGCGCAGGAACGAACCGATGCGCGTCACCCGTGGGTCGTTCCGCAATTTGAATTGCTCCTGGTACTCCGCGTCCACGGCGGGGTTATCCTGAAGCCACTCGTCGGCACCGGGAATCATCGTGCGGAACTTGAACGCGTCGAAGGTGACTAACGCATCGCCGACGCAATACTCCTGCCGCGCGAGGACGCGGCGTCGGTGAATCACGGGGCCCCGCGAGTCAACCGCGATCAGCACCGCTACCGCGCAGTAGACGGGCAGCAGTAACACCAGCCCACACCCCGCGCCGAATATGTCTGTCGCACGCTTGGCGGGCGCGAACCACGGGGCGGGGCGATACGGCGGGATGGCCGGATCCATGATCCTTGATAGCGGGGTAGCGCGACTCATGAACCCGTCAGCCCGGCGGTGGGAATTCGCGACGAGGCGGAAGCCGCCCGTGGCGGCGTAGCGATCACAGCTTCGTAGAGTGCTACGAAGGCGCGGGCGGCGTCTGGCCACCGATGTTCGCGCTCCACGTAAGCGCGGGCGGCGGCACCCGCCCGCAAGGTCTCCGCAGTCGGCGCGGCGAGCTGTTCGGCACAGGCGCAGGCGAAATCCACGGCGGTCTCGGCGACCCGGACGCCTGCCCCCGCGCGAACCGCGCCCGAGAGTGCCCGCGCCGCGACCGGCGAGCAGATCACCGGGCGGCCCATCGCCATCGCCTCCAACGCCTTGTTCTGTATCCCGGCCCCGATCTGCATCGGGCATACGGCGACACTCGCCTGTGAGAGGAAGGGGCGCAGATCCTCGACGAAGCCGGTGACGGTGACGCCGCCGACACGCGCCGCCAGAGCGCGCAACGACTCCGAAGGGCGACTCCCCGCGACAACAACGCGCGTCGCCGGGCGGAGCTCGCGCAGGCGCGGCAGGATCCGCGTGAGCAGGTAGCGCGCGGCGGCGTCGTTCGCTTCGTAGCTCATCTTCCCGGAGAATACGAGCGTATCCGCCTGCGGCGGAATAGCTGCGTCCGGGCGGAAGTAGTCGCAGTCCACGCCGTTCGATATCACCGTGATTGGCGGGAGGCCGCTGGCGAGTCGCATCAGTGCCGCCCGATCATGCGCGGAGGTGACCGTGATATGGGGGAACACGCCGTAAACGCGCGGCTCGTACGAACGTAGCTTAGACCATTCCTCCCACGAAAGAAGGCGCGACAGAAACGAGTCGCCGACGTCGCGCATCTGCGCCCGCAAGGCGGTCAGGCAGTCTACTGCGTCTATGATGACGGGCAGGGGCGCGATGGCGTCCACGAAGTGCGCGGCGCGTAGGTGCTCGATGTGCGCGACGTCAAAGCCGTCCGCCGCGACCACTTCGACGAGTTTTCGCTCCATAACGCCGGAGAAGCAGTACGCCGCCCAGAGCGGGAGGGGAGAGGCGAGGGCGAGCGTGGCCTGGATTGCGCCCTGGAGCCGGGGGTGCGGGACGAGGTGTACGGCGTCGCAGATCGCCCGCAGATCCGCCACCATCCCGGCGGTAGCGAACTCGTCCTCAAGCGCGACCACGGTTACACGGTGCCCGAGAGCAGACAGCGCGCGGATGATCTGGAAGGGGCGTACGCGGATCGGCGAAGGGAGGTAAGGGAGGACGTAGAGGATTTTCATACCGATTTTGTCGTTGCGCCGAGTACGCGCTCATAAACGGCGTGGAGTCGCTGCCCCGCCGCCGCCGAACGGGCTTGTCGCTCCACTAAAGCGCGGCCGTTCGCGCCCAGGCGACTCGCAAGTCTGGTATCGTTCAGCACGCGTAGCACCGCGTCTGCGAACGCGTGGGGCGAGTCGGCGAGCAGTATATCTACCCCGTCTGTGACTGGTATACCTTCCGCGCCGAGCGTGGTGGATATCACTGGAAGCCCCATCGCGAGCGCATTCAGTATCTTGACTCGCACCCCGGACCCGGCGCGTAGCGGGACGACGAACACGCCGCACTCCTTGGCATACGGA
Organism: Armatimonadota bacterium; assembly: GCA_043754515.1. GTDB lineage: Bacteria > Armatimonadota > Armatimonadia > Armatimonadales > Armatimonadaceae > JACMIU01. The sequence goes on along the minus strand of JAYUUO010000189.1, from coordinate 6,624 downwards.
CGCACATCGGGTACGGTTCCGGTGACCGTGATCAGCGCGTCACGCTCCGCGAGGGTGCGCACGACGGCGGTGGGATTCGCACCCACGATAAGCACCCGAGCCTCGGGCCATGCCCGCCGGATCAGCGGCAGTATCTCCGACGCGAACCAGCGCATCGCGTCAATGTTCGGAAGCCAGGACATGGTGCCGATGGACAGGATCGCGTCGGCACCCGGTCGCCGCTCGGCGACGGCGAAGTAGTCCGTGTCAACGCCGATGGGCACGGTCTCTATCCGGTCAGCGACATCGGGGGCGAGCGCGCGGAACGCGTCCCGGTCGGTGTCGGATACGGCGAGGGTGGCGTCAGCGTCCTGGATAGCATCGCGTTCAATCGCGCGTAGTTTGCGGGACTCCATCCGTGCGTACCAGCGGAACGCGGGGTTGGCGTCGGGTACATCAGAAAGACGCCGGATGAGTTCGTGCTCAACATTGTGCTGATCCAGAACGACTTTGACGAGCGGGGGGCAGTCGTACGGGATATATTGCGCCATCTGGAGGTGGTCGAGGTGAACCGCGTCGTATTTTCCTGCCATGGGATCGCATGTCGGCGTCGCGGAGGAACGCAGGGCAACGTCCGCCGCCCCCTCATCACCCTTTAATGCGCCACGGACCGCATTATTCAGGGAAGGCAGGAAATCGCGGGCGATCAGGAACGAGGCTCCCATTATGAGTGCCCGCGCCGCGCCGAACAGATCCGCGTGGCGGGATCGCTTTAGATAATGGAGTGACACGCCCCCCGCGCACAACTCCGTCAGCGGGGTCAACCCGGCGATGTCGCTTGGCGTACACTCATGGCGAACCAATGCCATCAGAGTCACGTCGTAACGCTCGGAAAGGTGGCGGATCGTGTGGTACGACTTGATGCGGCCGCCGTCCGTCAGAGGCCAGGGTAGGAGGTGGGCTAGGAAGAGGATGCGGGCGCGTGGCATGACGGAACAGAGCGAGGGTTTAGTGCCGGTATCGGCGGGGGACATCAAATAGTCGCCTCGAACCGACCGTTACCGGGACAGAATTTGGGCATTTGCTGATATAATATATCAGAACTCCTAGGAGATATATGTATGGCGAATCCCGCATTCAACGAAAACACCTACGATAAATTCGCGCAGGACGGCTACATGACGCCGGACGGCGGCGGCATGGCGCAGGCGCAGCTGGTTCAGCAAGCCGACGTTATGACGGTCGCGGGCACGATCAATAAGACTCTGATATTGTTCGCCCTGATGCTCGCCGCCGCGGCGTTCACCTGGACCGCATTGTTCAGCGGGGCGGAGGCGTTCGTCTGGCCCCTGGCAATAGGTGGGTTGATTGGCGCGTTCATTGTCGGACTTGTCACCTGCTTCCGCCCTAAAAGTGCGCCGATCACCGCGCCTATCTACGCGGTGCTGGAAGGGCTGTTTTTGGGAGCCTGGTCGGCACTTTTCTCGGCCATGTACAACGGCATCGTGATCCAAGCGGTCGCGCTGACAATGGGCGTTTTCGGAATAATGCTCCTTCTTTACCGGAGCGGACTGGTCAAGGTCACTGAGAAACTGAAAATGGGCGTCATCGCGGCGACTAGCGCGATTGCGCTGACCTATGCAGTCAGTAACGTACTGCTTCTGTTCGGGAACCACATTATTTCGGGCTTCCTGTGGAGTAGCTCGCCGCTCAGCATAGGGGTGAGTTTGGTGATCGTCGGCGTCGCGGCGTTCAACCTGTTGCTCGACTTCGATGTTGTCGAGCAGGGAGTCGCGCGGCGCGCCCCGAAGTTTATGGAGTGGTACGCAAGTTTTGGCTTGATGGTGACGCTGGTCTGGCTGTATCTGGAACTGCTTCGCTTACTCTCCAAGTTCAGCCGTCGCTAAAAGTACGTGGGGTATTCTCCGAAGCGGGCGCGATAATCGTGCCCGCTTTTTTTGTGTCGGTCGCCGCCATCCAGATCCGACTCTGTGACAACTCTCACATTGACAGCGGGCGAGCAATCCGGTAGAGTTCCAACAATGGTCGTCCGCTATGCGGTTCCGAGCGTAGTGGGCGGTGTCACGTGCCGAAAAAATAAAGCATCGGAACCCGGCGCGATTCGGTCAATCGCAGGGGAAACCCGGAGACGAGATTCGTCATGAAGTGTTCACGAAGTGTGCTAATTACTGTCGCAGTCGCTGGTCTGCTGACCGCTTACTCGGAGCGTGCCGCGCTCGCGGCTTCCAGCCTCGAAACGTTCGTTGTGGGAACGACGGGACAGTCCAACTACTCGACCTATCGCCAGCCCGACCCGGAGTATTACAACTTCGGTGGGTTCGGTAACGCCGTCCCGTCGAATCCGGCGGGACTCGCGGCGTCCGGCATCGCCGGGGAAGCGCGGTTACAAACCTCCACTGTCTCGTCCTCACTGACCGACGCGATCACGGCAACCGGCACGGGTAGATCCGGGTTCGGAGATTGGAACTACAGCGGCTCGGCGCGCTCGAACGTTTCCTACGGGCACCTCGGCGCGGAGTCGCACGCCGTGCACACCGGGAACAGTGATAACGCGACTGTAAACAACGCCGACTCGTACGCCATCTTCCGCGACTCGCTAAACCCGTCCAGTCCGGACGTGACCGCTGGGGCCAGCGGCACGATGCGACTCGCGGTTACCGTTAGCGGTGCCATGCAAGTGTCCGGCACGGGGGGCGTCGGAATGCTGTTGCGATATGGTTACGGAACCCCGCGCCCCGGCTATCCCATTATAGGCGATAGATTGCTGGAAACGTTCCTGAACATTTACGGCAATGGGTACCAGATATATGGTCCGCACAGTTCTTTCGGTTCGTTCGTTACACCTCCCGGAATGACTCTGACTACCGGCACTATTTTGCCCACCGGCCAACCGACGTTTCTGGCGTTCGGCGGCACCACCACCGTGTATGCGACGTTGCCCGTCACCTTCGGGGCGGACACCGACTTCCAGATGGGAATGTTGACGTGGGCGGGCGTCGGCAATGGTAATGGCACGATGGATACGGGCTTCGCGCATACGGCGACGATCAGCGGGATCGAACTTCTCGATGCCACTGGTAAACTGATCCCGAACTTCTCGATCGCGTCCGGGTCGGGCACGCTCTACACGAGCAACGGTGTGCAGACTGTTGTCCCGGAGGTGGGTTCACTCCTCCTGATCGTGGGTGGCATACTTCCAGGGCTAGTATGGCTCCGGCAGAAGCGTGGGTAGCGGCGAAAGCGGGCGACCGAGAAGTAACGGTGGCGAACGGGGTTTGACACGCCCGGAAGAAGGGCGGTAAAATAGACACGTTCGCCCGGCGCGGAGGGGTGAGCGGAATGGTATCGCCACCGCCTTGAAAGCGGTCTCACCGGGGAACTGGTGTGCGGGTTCGAATCCTGTCCCCTCCGCCTCTTTCGGGTATAGGCCACTCCCTCAATACATACGGCCTTTAACCGTTCTACAACATCTGGTTACCGCGCCGCGTCCATCGCCCGAATCGTGGTTTGCAAACGCTTATAACGCGCTACGGTGATCGGCTCGTTACTTCCGGGCATCGCGGCGCGGCGCGGGTCAACCGGCGCGATCCATATTTCCCGCTGGCGTGCCCGTGCGACGAGGCAGAAAATCTCCTCGATCGGCGCGTCGCCCATGGCGAGACAACCGATAGACACCGCGTTCCCGTGGATATAAATGTCGCCGCCGAGGTCGCTGATCGGGACGCCGGGGTTCGCCGCCACATCGTCCGCGTTCGGATAGCCCACGCGGAGCGACAGATGAAAATGGCTGACCGGATTCAGGTCGGTGATTTTGTAGAAGCCTTCTGGGACCTGTCCGTCTCCCTCGCGCCGCTTCGGCCCCGTTGCGCCCGACGCGGCGCGGATGGGATAGGTAGCGAGACGGTGGTACGCGCCGGTTCGGTTCGCGCCCCATACCTCGAGCATTTTCTCCGCCTTGAACGCCAGCAGACGAACCCGCGCGGGCGGGTAGGCAACTCCGGCTGTCTTGCAGATGGGAGCGAATTTTGCTTTCGCCTTCGGTTCGCATAGCCGGAGAACGTCTGCGACGTTGCGCGAGGCGGGTAGCCGTGTCGCGCCGCCCTCGGGAGACGCCCCGGCGGGGGGAAAGGCTTCTTCCAGCACGACCTCGTGGTAGAGCGTGTGTCGGTTTGCGTACGCCGCGAGGCCGACCGCAACGCAGGCGATTAGCGCGAGATACGCGCGATTCATGAGTCTTGATTTCTTCACGCTCCTATGACGCCAGACATGATCCGTTGGTTACGATGTGGTGCTGGAATGGTCAGGGCGATCGCATCGTAGTCATGTTGGCGGCTCCAAAAATATTGGGCGGGCGCGGGCCGGCGGGCCGTTGCCGGTGGGCGACACCTGGCGCGGTCAGCGGGCCGTTCCCGGTGGGCGACCGGGTGCCCCCTCGCGGGTGGGAACGACCCGCCCCCCCGCACCGGAATGCCTACCGGGAGGCATTCTCCACTAGTTCATCCCGCCGGAATACCCACGTCCGAACGAGCGGAGCGCGAGACCTGGAAACAGCTGAATAATGACGTAATCGCCCTACGCGGTAGTGTTGGAATGGTGGCGGTGGTAGTGCGCGGACGCTTTTTCCCGGTTGCCGCACGCCTCCATGCGGCACCAACGACGCCGCTTGTTCTTCGTCGTGTCTAAAAACCACAGCACGCAACCGGTCCCCGCGCACCGGCGTACCAGGCTTTTATCGTGCCGGGTGAGCAGATCGAACGCGGCCACGGCGATTGGCAGGAGCGGGTGGGGAGCGGCGGTGATCGGCTCCGCGCCGCCCGCGAAGTCGGCGTACAAAACGTTACGCGACGCGCCGGTCGCGAGAATAGCGTTGAGCGCGGCGAGCGGCGCGGCGGGCGCGTCTTCTTCTACCGTCCACGCCACGACCAGCGCGCGTATGGTGCCGCGTAAATGCCGGGCGTCGTTGAGGAGCGATTCATCGCACCGAGTACCCACGTCCCTGAACCCTGCCGCCGTGCCCCAATCCGCGACACTCGTAGGCCCGGTCAGCAGTTCAACCCGCTCACCCACGCTGTTGGCCTTCTCCGTATTGAGGAAATCAAGGGCGGAATGACCCGCGATAAGCAGAAATGGTTCGCTCACAAAATAGTATATCGCTAACTTCTAAAATCGTCTTGACAGGTTAGGTGCCGGGAGGTACAATAACCGCGTGGGATAACCGTCAAATCAAAAATAAACGGTTAGTAGTAGCGCGGAAAGGTGTATCATGGAGAAGAATAAAGCAACATCCCCCATCAGCCCCGGACTGCAAACGGGTCACGTCGGCATCAATGTCACCGACATCGAGCGGGTGGGAGCGTTCTATTGGAACGTATTCGGCTTCACCATGTCCGCGGAAGGGCGCGACACCGACCGCGAGTTTACGTTCCTGACCGATGGAAAGCAGCTGGTGCTGACGCTCTGGGAGCAGAGCACGGGTCGCTTCGACAAAGGGTTGCCGGGGTTGCACCACCTATCGTTTCAGGTTTCGGATATAGCGCAAGTGCGGGAGGCCGAGCGACGCGTCCGGCAGGAGGGCGTGACGCTCTACCACGATGGCATCGTCCCGCACAGCGAGGGCACGACTTCCGGCGGTATCTTCTTTGAAGACCCGGACGGAACCCGCCTCGAGATCTACGCGCCGACGGGCGTAACGGGCGACGCGCCGCAGCAGTCCGCGCCGACATGCGGGTTCTTTTAGCTACTTGCGGGGTGTCCCGCCTGGTGCGGGACGCCTCGGGGATATAAAAACTCATGACCGACGAAACAAGACCGCCCCTACCGCCGTTCACCCGCGAGACAGCGGTCGCAAAAGTGCAAGCCGCCGAGGACGCCTGGAACAGCTGCGACCCGGAGCGCGTCGCGCGGGCGTATACGCCGGATTCGGCCTGGCGTAACCGTGACGAGTTCTTTACGGGGCGCGACGCGATCCGCGCCTTTCTCACGCGCAAGTGGGTGAAGGAGAACGGCTACCGCCTGAAAAAGGAGTTGTGGAGTTTTACCGGCAACCGTATTTCGGTCGCGTTCTTTTACGAGTGGCACGACGAATCGGGGCAGTGGTTCCGCTCTTATGGCAACGAGCAGTGGGAGTTCGCGCCGAACGGCCTGATGGCGCGGCGCGAGGCGAGTATCAACGACGTGCCGATCGGCGAGAACGACCGGCTCCTTTGATAACCTCGCCCCCCAGCCCCTCCCTGTGCCGGAGAGGGGGCCGGGGGTGAGGTCCAAACGAATGACAAAGTATCATGCGGGCGAAATCGCGGTACAAACCCATGCCGGGGTGCGCGAAATGTCGGCGCGCGTGGCGAACGGCATCCGCGATTTCGCGGTTCCCGCCGCCGCCGATTTCTTGCGGGATCAGCCGTTCGTGGCCGCAAGTATCGTGAATGCGGCCGGGCGCGTCTGGGCGGTGCCGGTGCGCGGGCCGCTCGATGTCGGAGATGATGCGCGGACGGTGCGCGTCCCGATAAATCTGTCGGGCGCGGTCGGCTTGGTCATCATGGACTTTGCGACGTGTTAGCGAATGCGCGTCAATGGCGTGGCAGACAATGGTCTGCTCACGGTAGGCGAGTGCTACGCGAACTGTCC
>JAYUUO010000188.1:0-32227 GCA_043754515.1 Armatimonadota bacterium | reverse complement strand
CCCGTTCGACGTGATCTTTGACGTTCGCTTCGCGCAGACGCAGGGCACCAAGCGGCGGGGCGAACTCGCCGCGCTCTACCTCAAGTGGCTGAAGCCGGGTGGCTTGGTGATCCTTTCCACGATCAACGTCGGGTGCTACGGCCAGCAGGAGGGCCTCGTGGGAGGGTTCAGGAAGCCGTTCGCCGACCCGGGTACGCGATGACCGACGAAGGGTGGGAGGCCCTCTCCGCGCACCTCGACGCGGGCGAGGAGGGCGTACTTCATTACAACGCCGGGTAAGGGGATGGCAAGCGGGGCGCGAGACCAACGGCGCGAGGGTAAGCCGCCGCTACCGGCTCGCGGCGAGTTCGGCGTCGGAGAGCGATATGTTCACCGTGGCTGCGTCGTCGCTCACGATCTTTTGCGCGATCAGCCGTGTCGCGGGGGCGAGGACGCTGAAATGCGTCGCGCCCGGCACAATAGAGAAGTGCGCGAACTTATTCCGGGTCAGTCGGCGCATGATCCTCAAACTGGACGCGTTCCCCAACTCGGAACCCTCGATCACGAACGTCGGGCTAGCAAGTGAGGCGAGCCAGTAGCGGGGCGAGCGGAGTTGAGTTTCCTTCAGGCTGGCGTGGGCAAGCTCCGGGAAGTAGTCATCGCCATACCGGGAGACCTTATCCACCGGCCCGAAGCAGAACGCGGCGCGGAACTGCCCGGGGTACCGCTCCGCCGTGAGCAGAGCGAGCGTTCCACCCGTGCTATGTCCGCCGAGGTAGATGCGCTTGGGGTCAATCCCCGGTTGTTTCGCGAGGAACCGCGCCGCCGCCGCTACATCATCCGTCTCGCCGTAGAACCCTTCTTTGGCACCGGGGCTATTGTTCCCTCCGCGTAGCGAAGGGTACATGGTGACCACGCCCGCCTCACGAAAGGCGCGCGCGGTCTGGTCGTTCGTCGGCGGCGCGTCCGCCCAGACGCCGTCGTCAATGCTATTGCAGTCGCCGCCAGTGATCCAGACGATAGCAGGGTGTTTGGCACCGTCGCCGGGGATGGTGCTCAGGTACGCGGGCATGTCGCCGGGATCCGCCGCGTACGAGACGAGCTGGAGTCCGGAAGCGGGCGGGGGGACTACCGGGGGCGTGCCGGGCACGTGCTTCGCGGCGACCCGCGTCACGAACCCTTTTCGCGCTACCGACAGCGGGCCGCGCGGCGTGATCCGGCAACCGGCGACGAAAACCAACGGGAGCAACAGGAAAAGGGCGCGTTTCATGCGGGCATTGTATCCCCCGAGCAGGTTAAGCGCACCCTCTATGGGGAAATTGGTTGCTTCTCCCTGAGTATCATAACGAGTCGGCGCGGGATTGCCCCCGCGCCGACTCCGGGTTTTACATGCCCGACTTGACCGCCGCAACTATCGCGTGCGCATCAATGCCATAGTGCGCGAGTAACTCATCCGGCTTGCCGGAGCGAGGCATCTCCTTGATGCACAGGTGCGTGAACTTTGCTAGCGGGACATTGGCTTCGGCTAGAACGCTCGCCACCGCGTCGCCGATCCCGCCTTGCGCCCAGTGATCCTCGGTCACGATGATGTGGTTCGTATCCTGTACCGCCGAAACGATGGCCGACCAGTCAATCGGCTTCACCGAGTAGAGGTCAATCACGCGAACCGCGATCCCCTCGCCCGCGAGCAGATCCGCCGCTTTGAGCGATTCCTGGAGCGTGATTCCCGCGCCGATCAGGGTCGCCTTGTCGGCGTTCGAGGTGCGTAGCGTCTTCGAGCCGCCGATGGGGAAGGTCTCATCCGGCCCGTAGAGCACGGCAGTCTTCTCGCGGGTGGTGCGCATGTAGGAGATCCCTTTGCGCTCGGCCATCTCTTTCACCAGGTGGATCGTGGACACCGCGTCCGAGGGATACAGCACCGCCGACCCGTGAACGGCCCGAAATATCGCCAGGTCCTCCAGTGCCATCTGCGACGGCCCGTCCTCGCCGATGGACACGCCCGCGTGCGAGCCGACGAGATGCAGACTCGCCCGCGACACCGCCGCCATGCGCACCTGATCAAACGCGCGGGCGAAGAAGGCCGCGAATGTCGAGCAGAACGCGGTGTAGCCGCGCGCCGAGATGCCCTGGGCGAGCGAGACCAGCACCTGTTCGGCAATATAGGTCTCGAAGAACCGATCCGGATATTGCTTCTTGAACGTTTCCGCGAACGTCGAGTTGGATACTTCGGCGTCGAGCGCGAACACGTCGGGGCGGGACGCGCCGAGTGCCTTGAGCGCGTCGCCATACGCCTGACGGACCGCGTATTTATCGCCGATATTGTAGGACGGCGCGACGAAGTCGGCGGGCGCGGCGAGCGGGGCGGGGTGCAGGTCTTCGGGTTTGTGCGTCGTGATCACGATATCGCCCTTCGGATTACCGAGTTCGGCGAGTGCCTGCGTCTCCTGCTCCTTGTTCATCGCTTTGCCGTGCCATCCAGGCTGGCCGGACGTGAAGGACACGCCGTGTCCCTTGTCCGTCTTCGCGAGGATGCCGACGGGCTTGGTCGCGGTCATCGCCTCGGCGAAGGCGGCGTCAACCGCCGCGACGTCGTGGCCGTCCACGATGATGCCGTGCCAGCCGAACGCCTCGAAGCGAGCTTTGTACGCCTCCATGTCGTGCCCGAGCGCGGTCTCGCCGCGCTGGCCTAGTTTGTTCACGTCAATGATCGCGACCAGGTTTCTTAGCTCGTAGTGTTTGGCGATTTCCAGTGCCTCGTAGATGGAGCCTTCCGCCATTTCAGAGTCGCCGCAGACCACCCAAACCTTATATGGCAGCTTGTCAATGTACTTCCCGGCGACGGCGATGCCCGCGCCGATCGGTAGCCCCTGACCGAGCGAGCCGGTCGCGGCGTCCACGTACGGGATCTCGGGGGTCGGGTGGCCCTCGAGCCGGGATGAGAACTGGCGGAGCGTCAGCAGTTCCGCGTCGGAAATCGCGCCGACCGCTTTGTAGAGCGCGTAGAGAACGGGGCAGGCGTGTCCCTTGCTGAATATCAGGTGGTCGTTGTTCGGGTGCTTCGGGTTCTGGAAGTCGTACTTCAGATACGAGATTGCCAGCACCGCCATCAGGTCGGCGGCGGACATGCCGGAGGTCGGGTGTCCCGAACCGGCGGCGGTGGTACATCGGATCGAATCGGCGCGGAGTTGCGCGGCTAAGTCTTTGTACGCTTGGATCGTTTGCGCGTCAGGCATAATAGTTGGTTCCTCGAAAATAGTGCGGGTATTTACTGCGTTTCTATGTTATACCCGCCCGTTGTTTCTCCTCGCGCACGTCAATACCCTGCCAGAACACAAATCCGTTTGAAATGCGCCTCCGAAACCGGCTGCACCGATAGGCGGCTCCCTTTCCGCGCCAGTTCCATGCCGACAAGCTCCGCGTCCTCCTTCACGGCCGCGAGTGTCACGGCGGTGTCGAACGTGGCGACGTAGCCGACATCCACCATCAGCCAGATCGGAGAATCGGGCGACGATTTCGGGTCGCGGTGCGCGCCGCCCGGCTCCCAGGCGGTGTGATCGGGGTAGGCGTCGCGGGCAACCTCGGCGAGACCGACCACCGCGGACGGCGCGGCGTTCGAGTGGTAGAAGAGTAACCTGTCGCCGACCCGCATACCGTCGCGCATGGTATTACGTGCCTGGAAGTTACGTACGCCGTCCCAGCATGTCGTGCCGTCTTTCCTCAGGTCGTCAATGGAGTAAGCACCGGGTTCGCTTTTGATCAGCCAGTAGTTTGGCATAGTGTTGAGATCCTATTCGCGAAACGGCGGGCGATTTCCTGTCCCGTCTTGGAAAAGGCACGCGGCGGGTATATTCGACCCATGGAACACAGACTACTAGGCGCATCGGGCTTCAAAGTACCGGTGCTTTCCCTCGGCACGGGCACCTTCGGCGGAACGAACGACTTCTTCAAAGCGTGGGGGAGTACGGACATTGCGGGGGCGACGCGGCTCGTTGACGTCTGCCTCGACGCGGGCCTGACGCTGTTCGATTCCGCCGACGTTTACTCAAGCGGCGACGCGGAGACGATCCTGGGCGCGGCGATCAAGGGGCGGCGCGATAGCGTGCTGATCTCTACCAAAGCCGGTTTTCGCACGGACCCGGGACCGAACGGAACCGGCTCCTCGCGCATCCACCTGACGCAGACGATCAACGCGAGTCTGCGTCGCCTCGGGACGGATTACATTGACTTGTTCCAACTGCATTCGTTCGACGCCCTGACGCCGCTAGAGGAGACCCTGCAAACGCTGGGCGAGATGGTGCGGGCGGGCAAAATCCGCTATATCGGCTGCTCTAACTACTCCGGGTGGCACCTGATGAAGGCACTGGATTTGTCGGAGCGGTATGGACTGCCGCGCTTCGTAGCGCATCAGGCGTACTACTCGCTGATCGGGCGCGACTACGAATGGGAGTTGATGCCGCTCGCCATTGATCAGAAGGTCGGCACCGTGGTCTGGAGTCCGCTCGGCTGGGGGCGGCTCACGGGCAAGATCCGGCGCGGCCAGCCGATCCCCGAAGGGAGCCGCCTTCAATCACGAACGGTGGTCGAGAGTGGGCCGCCGGTAGATGACGAGTACCTCTACCGGGTCGTTGACATGCTCGACGCCGTGGCGGAAGAGACGGGCAAAACGATTCCGCAGATCGCGCTGAACTGGCTACTTTCCCGCCCGACAGTGGCTACACTCGTGATCGGGGCGCGGGACGAGGCGCAACTCAAGCAGAATCTGGGCGCGGTCGGCTGGAATCTGTCGCCCGAGCAAATAGTGCGGCTAGACGCGGCGAGCGCGACCACGAAGGCGTACCCGTACTGGCACCAGGACGGCTTCGACCGCAACCCGTCGCCGGTTTAGACCGCCCCGGAGCGGGCGGAAGAACGCGGCTACGGCGGCGAGTGCTCCTAGAACGAAGCACCATGCGCTCGGTGCTTCCGGCACTACGCTCGCGGCGAGCGGGATAGTGCTTTGCGTGTAGGTCGCCCCGGCCGGGCGGAACCGGACCGCCTGGGTGTTCGGGTCGAAGTTGGCGAAGAAACTGGCGGCTGACGTGAACTGGCCGGAGGACGTGAACGCGCCGGTCGCGTTCGCGCCGTCCCGCGCGATGCCGACGGAAAAGCCGCTCCCGTTGATGGTGTGGTTTAGCGCGCCGTAGGAGAACACGATGTCGCCCGCGTTGAAGTTCGTGCCGTTCACCGTGGTCGCGTTCTTGAAAAGGGCGACCTGCGCCACGGAGCGGTTACCGGCACTGTTGCTCGTGTTGTCAACGCCGTTGAGGTCGTACGTAATGGCGTAGTAATTCGCGGTGTCGTTCTCTAAAACAGAGCCGCCCGTGGTCAAGATCAGGTCGTCGTAAAGCGGGGCGACCACCGGGGATTTGACCCCGGCCGCGAGACTTGCGACGGACCGGTCGTTCGCGAAAGTGCTACCATCTGTCACGGACAGGAAGCCGTTCACCTGGACGAACAGAGAGGCGCGGGCCACCCCGTACAGGGTGACACCGCCCGACACGGCGCGGTTCAAAGAGCCGTCGTCCGGATCGGCAAAGGCGGTCAGACTCGTACCCCCGCTGGTGGAGAGAAGCGGCACCGCCCGCGCGGGCGTGACCGCCAGGAAGGCGACGAACACCCCCAGCGCGAGCGCGACGGGGGATACACGGATAGTCGGGATAGCACCCATAAGCAACGTCCTCTTGCCGCGACGGAGGCGGCACGCATGAAATATATCGTCCGGAGACCTGTTACTTATTGGACGGAGCGGCGGGAATCTTCAGAGCGGGAACACTGATTCGCGTTTTGGGTGGGGATGGCGCGGATCCCGAGCGTGACATCACTTCAGGTAGATCTGCCTCAGCGACACCGTGCCTTCCTGTCCGCCTAAATGTCCCGCGACGACCAGGTACTGTAACTGTCCGCCCGCGAGTTTGCTGGCGGGGACAATCGCCGAGTATTCCTTCCAGTCGCCGCTCACCGTGAACGCCTGGCTCCATATCACGCCGCCGCCTTTTTTCACCATGCTGTCGCGGATCACGAACGTGATCGGGAACGGTTGCGGCGCGGCCCCGGCGAAACTGAACTGGAGGTCGCGCGTGGTTTTGTCTTTCTCAAAGTCGAGGACGTTACGAATCGCCACGCCGTCGGCGGTACCACTCTTGTGGGAGATGACAAGCTTAAACCCGTCGGTCATGTTCATGTTCGAGTAGCCACGCTTCAGAGTGATGAGTGACTTCCGGGCGACCGGCGACTCCATCTCCAAGCTCGCTTCCGCCACTCCCTTCGTGGCGAACTGCCAGCGGGCCGGGTTCAATAAGCCGTGTGTCTGTTGGGGGCCTCGCGCATATTGTCTGGCGGCGACCACACCTACCATTCCGGCTATGATTGACCCGACTAGAACAAACATGGCCGGTCGAACGACCACCCTGTTATTACCGATCTGCATTCTATACGTCCCTTCCTCGGGAGAGCGATGTCACAAGATAACCCATTCCGAAAACCTCCACTATGGCACCTCTTCGTCGCGCAAAAAGATCGAGTGGTTATTATGGGGACGTTATTTTCACAGCCTATATATTAGTGTACCATAGCGAACTATGCCAACCTCACACCCGCTACTCCAGGAAACCCCTTGCTGAAAAATATATTGTCTCGCCATCGTAGTACTCCTTCCCCTTTGTTGCTTTTTCTTCTGTCGTTCGTCGCCGTCAATTGTCCGGTGTTCGCCCAGCAGAACACTGCTCCGGTTCCGCCCCCGGCACCCGTCGCCGGGCGGGCGAGGATCGGCCTCGCCCTCGCGGGCGGCTCCGCGCTCGGCGAGGCGCATATCGGGGTCCTCGCGTGGCTCGAAGAGCACCACGTCCCGGTAGACTACATCGCGGGCACGAGCATGGGCGGGCTTGTCGCGGGTGCCTACTCGTGCGGCTACTCGCCCGACGCGCTCAAGTCACTCCTGCGCTCCGTAGATTGGCAGTCGGCGTTGCGCGGCGACGTCCCCTACGCCGCGCTGGCGTTCCGGCGCAAGGAAGACCTCCGCGCGGTACCGAACGCGTTCGAGTTCGGCGTCCGGCGCGGGATCACGCTACCCGTCGGTTTTAACCCGGCGCAGAAGATCGGGCTGTTGCTGTCGGAGGTCGCCTACTCCAACCCGAGCACGGGATCGTTCGATGACCTGCCGATCCCGTTCCGGTGCGTCGCGACCGACCTGCGTTCCGGCGAGGCGGTGCTACTAAAGGACGGCTCCCTCGCCACCGCTTTGCGCGCCACCATGTCGCTCCCGGCCCTGTTCACCCCCGTCATGCGCGGCGGGCGGCTCCTCGCCGACGGCGGGATCGTGGACAACCTGCCGACGGGCGCGGTTCGCGATATGGGTGCCGAAAAGATCATCGCGGTGGACCTGAACGCGTCGGGGCTGGCGGCCAAGGATGCCACCCTGCAGTCTCTGCTCGATGTGGCGGGTCGGTCGGTGACGCTCGCGATCCGTGGCAACGAACGGCAAAGCATTAAGATAGCCGACATTGTCCTCGCGCCCGACCTTCAGGGCTTCACGGGGAACGATTTCGCGTTGATTGACGAGTATTTCAAGCGCGGGTATGCTGCCGCGGAAGCGCGCAAAGCCGCCCTTTTGCCACTCGCGGTTGACGACGCAACGTGGAACGTTTATATCGCCGCCCGCGCGGCGCGGCGCGGCACCCCGCCCGCCCGGCCCGCCTTTCTGACCGTCTCAGGACCCAATGGGAGCGAAGCGCGGCGCATCGCGGGCGAGCTACAACCCCTGATCGCAGCCCCCTTCCCGAGCGCGGCGGCGGACGAACGTCTGACACTGCTCACCGGCGACGGGCGGTATGACTCCGTCCTCTACGAGGCTGTGAAAGACGAGCGGGGGAGGAGCGGGGTACGTATTCTGGCGCAGAAGAAGCCGTACGGTCCGCCCTTTCTGAAAGCCGGTCTGGAGATAGATGGCTCTGATACCGGTAGCGTCCTGGTCAACGCGGTGACGCGCCTGATCTCGCTCGACGCGGGACTACCCGGCGCGGAGACGCGGCTAGACCTGCGCCTCGGCTCGAACGTGGGGGTGTCCGGCGAGTATTACGTGCCGGTCGGAGGCGGCACGTCGCCGTTCTTCGTCGCGTCGCGCCTCTTTTACGACCGGATCAACCGCAACGTATCCCAGAACGGTAGCCGGGTCGCCGTGTTCGGCACCGAGGAGTTCGGCGCGGTGCTCGACGCGGGCTGGATCCCGGATCGCTTCACGCAGGTGCGGGCCGGCTTCGGGGAAAGTCGGTTCGGGAGCGGCTTACGGACGGGGACGGACCTCCCCGCCATAGCGGGCGAGGTCCGGTCGTTCCACCTGACGGGGACATGGGACCGCTTCGACGAGGGCATCATTCCGTCCTCCGGCTCGCGCTCGACGGCGACCGTGACGCGGTATCTGCGGACGCTCGCCGGGAGCACCGCGCTGACCACGGGCGAACTGAGCGTTTCCCGCTTCTTCCCCAGCGGCGCGAACCTGACCCTGTTCACCCGGGCGTCGGGCGGGACGTCGTTCGGCAGGGACGCCCCGCCGCAGTTGCAGTTCACGCTCGGTGGCCCGCTCCGGCTCGGTAGCGTCGCGGTGGAGGCATTGCGCGGCGACCAGTACTACCTGCTTACGGCGGGTATACTGCGCCGATTCCCCGCGCCGCCCCCTTTCGGCGGGCGCACCGTGGTAGGGACATGGCTCGAATACGGTGGCGTGTCGGGCGGGGCGGCCGCGACGGGGGATAAAGGGAGTAGGCTCTCCCTGTCTGGGGGCGTGATCACGGAAACCTTCCTCGGGCCGGTGTTGCTCGGCGTGGGGGTGGGGGACAACGGCAGGGGGGGCGTCCGGATTCTTCCCTACTTCACCCTGGGGCGTGTATTTTAGGACCGCCGTTAATCTTTCCCGAAAATAGCAAGAAATCTTTTTGCCTTTCGCGCGAGCCGTTTCGTAGAAGTATTGCCACTCCTGACCAATGCGACGGTTAGCATCGGGAACGCGTACGCGATATAATGGGCCGCATCCCGAGCGATAAATGGAATCTTTGTCGCGTTCGGGTTGTCATATTTAGGGAACGCGTAACGTTCCTTGATCTTTTCGCGCGTTAAGGCCGGCTACAAAAACGGATCTGCTCCCGTACATCACGTGAAGCGCGTTATTCGGGCGACGACGGGGACGCAAGAACCGTGGTCGCTTCTTATTTGCTATTTTTTCGGAGGGAGTTTAACTATTATGCAAGCCACAATCATTGGCGGCGGCGGACGCCGCGAAATCAACCTTGTTTGTCCGGGGTGCGGTCACAACTCGCAGGTGCCGCCCTCGGCCATTGCCCGGAACAACTTCTTCTGCGCCGGTTGCGGGAAAAGTCTCGACTTGTCGCAGGTGTTCCGCCAGCTGTCGAACGGCGAGGGCGGCCCTGCTCCACAGCGTGACCGCAGTGATTCGCGTTACAAGTCGGCGCGTAAAGGTCGGCGGTAAAGAAAAAACGGTCGGGGAGAAAACTCCCCGACCGTTTTTCTTCGGCGTGCGTTATAATCCGCCATGCCTCATTCTGTCCACGAGAGACGTAAACGCCAGTTCACGACCGGCGTAATCATCGGCGCGGTCACCGTCGGTCTGCTGGTACTCGCCAAACGCACGCCTCGCGACCGCTGGGCGGAGACTCTGGCGCGGCTTACGAAAGACGGTTTGCGCCTCGCCCGTCTGCGATATGGCGTCGTCGCCGGTCCGCTCTTCGACATCGCGGACCATGTATTAGGAAGGTTCGAGACGAACCCCGCCCCCGGTACCCCCCCGAAAAACGAGTGACACGTCGAAAGCCGTCTTATCTATCCCTGTCGTTGTAAAAAACCAGTGTAATTGCGGGGTGCCCTATCACCGCTCCGGCACGCTAATTGCTTTCCGACCTTACATTGGAAGGTCAAGGATAGTAACGCATGAATTTTTCGCTCGCTACGTGGGGTCAGAAACTTAAACAAAGGGAGCACCGTGCCACCGCCGTGCCGCCCCTACCGCCGCCGCCCGCCCGCCGCCCGGTGCCGCCGCCCGTGCCGATACCTGTCAATCCTCTGGCGCGTGACATGGAAATCACGCTCGCCGCGCTCGTCTATCGCGTCATCGAAACGCTAGCGAAAACCGAATTGTACTTCCCCGCGTCCGACCTCCGGGTGCTGGGTGTACCAGACGGCAGCCTCATCCTTTGCGCGGCAGTGGAAGGCAAAGCACATGCGATGCTCTCCCGCGCGGACATCAAGCACGGCGAACGTTATGTCGCGCATGCCGCCGGTATGGTCGCCGGTCTGCGTACCGCCGAACGGTCCGCATGTCTAATTCGACTACTCTGCGCGGACAGCGCGAACTCCGCCGCGTCGCCGCTCCTGCGCCGCGTCGCCGACGCCTGCGAGCGCGTGATCCGCCACAGCGCGAAGGTGCTAGAAGCACCGTCCCCCGACGTCTTCACCTGGAGTAACTCGGTGGTCACGGGGCGAAACGAGGTACAGACGGTGGTGTATAAGGCGCTCACCATGCTGTCCAACCGCCCCGCCCTGCTGTCGCCCGCCGCCGAGCGGATGGCGCGGACGGCGATCTGGGCGATGGAAATAGCCGTCGAGACGGTCGCCAATGCCGCGCTGGAGTGCCGGGGCGTGGTACTGCCCGCGCCCGTAATGTCGGTCGAGACCCGCCGCGACACGGTCAGAACAGCACCCTCCTCGCCGCGCTCCGCGTACGCGATGTGACGCATGCTTGGCACGCGGAGGAAGCAATTGATCTGCGCATTGTTGCATAATACGCTATGCCCGCTTTAGACCGCCACCACGAAGCCGTACGCAACGCGCTTACCAAGGACGGCTGGACGATCACCGCCGACCCGCTGACTCTACAGGTCGCGGAAGACCGCGTGCTAATTGACCTGGGCGCGTTCTCGCCGCCGAGAAAGGGACGCGCAAAATCGCCGTGGAGATAAAAACGTTCGCGGGGGCGTCCAAGACCGCCGCGCTGGAGCAAGCCATCGGACAGTACGTGCTCTACCGTATGGCACTACGCCGCCTGGAACCAGAACGTGAACTGTATATCGCCGCGCCGCAGGCCGTGGTGACGAGCTGGTTTGAAGCCCGCGAACTCTGGAAAGCGTTCCTAACCGACGAGGGCGGCAGACTGATCGGCTACGACCCGGACGAGGAGACGATTCAGCAATGGTTGCCCTAGACGACGATAAAGCGTTGGCGGGCAAAGTCCTGACTGGAGTCGCCGAGCGGTACCACGTTCCTAAATAGCGCACCCTGAGCGTGTTCGATGACGACATGGGCAACTACCTGCTCATGGACGAAGGGTGGCGGGGCTACAAGCGGTTGCACCATGTCTGGGCGCACCTCGCGACCACGGACGGCAAGTTTTACGTCCACGAAGACGGGACCGAGGAAGGCATCGCCAACCGACTGCTCGACGCGGGCGTCCCAAAAGAGCGCATCGTACTCGCAATGGACGCGCCGAACTCGCGTGACGAATCGGTATCCGCCGTCGCGTGTGTTGCCCGCGCCCACCAACGGATTGGGGTGATGGAGGCGAAGGCGGCGTCTCAATATCAATCCTGTCGGCAGTGCATAATCATGCCCCGCCGCGAAACGGTGTACTATGCTCTAGATCGCGCGGCTTGTGGGGGCGCGGGCGGCACTCGATCAGAATGTTAGCGACGAGTATAGAAGAGTCAGTACCCGTCGCTATTACCCGTCGGGTAACTCGTCCGGGTCGCCGTACAACTCCTCGTCGGAGAGCGCGTCCTCGGGCGGCGGCGTGGTGATCGCAGCCATCACCTGCGGCGACAGCGTCGGCATCTCGTTCAGGAACGGGGACGGGCCGAGTGCCTTGCCGTTGTGGTATTGGGGCCAGGACAGCGCGAACCGCTCCTTCGCCCGCGTGATCGCCACGTACGCCAGACGGCGTTCCTCCTCCAGCGACTCCGCGAGCAGTTCGCCATCCACGTAGCGCAGACAGCGGTGGTGCGGCAACAGATTCATCGCGAAGCCGATCACGAAAACGCCGTTCCATTCCAGTCCCTTCGAGCGGTGGATCGTCATGATGTTCACCGCGTCCAGCGAGCGCGACGACTCGTTCGCCTTGCGGATCTGGCCAGCGACGAACGTCAGCATGGCGTCGGGCGAGTGGAACCGCGCCGACGATGCGACCAGTTCATCCAGGTTCTCGAGGCGCGACGACCCCTCGCCGTCGTCTTCCTTTTCGCCATCCTCCGCGACCACGTAATCGTCGTAGCCCGACATGCGTGCCGCTGTCAACCGCGCCGCCGCCGTATCGCCCGCCGCGTGAATCTCCTTGATCTGGTCGCGGAAGTCTTTCACCGCGACATCCTGCGCCGTCTTGTACGAGCCGCGCCGCAACGCCTCGTAAAACGAACAGCCGAGTTTTTCCGCCGATTCCTCGACCGCGCGCACGAAGCCCGCGCCCAGGAACCGCGTCGGGGTGCCGAACTTTTTAGACGCGATGTTGAGCACCCGCTTCGCCGCCGCGTCGCCCGCCGCCGAAAGCGGGTCTACCGATAGTTGCAGATATGCGAGTAGGTCCTTGACCTCCTTGCGGTTGTAGAAGCCGGTGCCCCCCGTAATCTGGTAGGGCACCCCTTCCGCGATAAGGGCATCTTCGATGGCGCGCGAATAGGCGTTCGTGCGGTACAGCACCGCGAAATCTTTGAATTGGAGCGACTCCCCGTTCAGCCGCTCGCGTAGCCGCTCCACCACCCACGCCGCCTCCGCCTCGCCATCCACGTGCTGGGTTAGCAGAGGCGGCAAGTCGCTGTCGGCGCGGGTCGGTTCCATCGCCAGCCGGTACCGCTCGTCGAGGTCGGCGTGCGCGATCAGTTCGTTCGCGACCGTGACCACGGTGCCCTGCGAGCGGTAGTTCAGCGCGAGCCGGATGATATCGCCCTGAGGGAACGCCTTCTGGAACCCCATCACGGTCAGGCGCGGGTCGCAACCCCGAAAGCCGTACACGGATTGCCCGACATCGCCGACCAGGAACAGGTTGCCGTGGACTTTGGCGAGTAGCACCGCGAAGTCCCACTGGATCTGCGACGTGTCCTGGGTTTCGTCCACCAGCAGATAATCCCATTGACTCTGGTACCGCTCGCGCGCCGCCTTATCGTCACGTAGTAGCACGAAGGCTTCCACAAGCAGGTCGTCGAAGTCGAGACGCCGCGCCGGGATCTTGGAGGTGACATCGTTTTCGAGGGACTTGGCGGACTCATAGCACCGCCATATCTTCGCCACCGTCTGCACGGCGGGCGGCTCCCAATCCGGGTACAGGCGCGCGATGGCCGTCTCGCCATTTTCGCACGTGTATCCGCTATTTTTGGCCGCCGAGATCGCGAGCAACGCGGACTTAGGGTCGGAGCGGATGTTCTGACCGAAGGGCGGCTGGGGGAACCGGGAATAGTCCTCCGGCTTGCCCATAATCGCCCGCAGAACGCGCTTCTGCCAGTACTCGTCGGCGAGGTCGAACTTGCCCTCCTTGCCGAACCGCTCCGCCCATTCGCGCTTCAGGATGCGCAGGCAGTGGGCGTGAAAAGTGCCGATCCAGATGCCCGCGCAGTTCTCCTCGCCGACGAGTTTGGCGAGCCGGTCGCCCATTTCTTGCGCGGCTCGTTTGGTGAACGTCGTGACCAAAATCCGCGCGGAGGGAACGCCCTCGGACAGGAGCCGCGCGACGCGGCGTGTGAGAACGGTGGTCTTGCCCGATCCCGCGCCCGCGAGCACGAGAGCCGCGCCGCTGGTGTGCGCGAACGCCTCGTGCTGGGCGGCGTTAAGACCGGCGGACAGCATTTCTGCGTCGGGCATCGGCGTCGGGATTTTAGGGGTGGGGACAGACATGGGGCGGTTTTATGATACGCCGCGCGGAGGAGTTCGGCAAGCGGTTGCTTGCCCGCTTAGCCTATGTACACAACAGCGCGAACCGCTCCCGGCGCACGTCACGAGCCGCGAGCGGCACTACTCGCTCGCCTGCCCGCCGTCAGCCCCCCGCTTAAGAACGTTCCGCCCGCGCGCTCCGTATCGAAGCCAGGGAACCCATGGTAGAGATAACCGAGAGACCGCTGAAGAGCGCGATCAATTAAGGCACCAGATCTGGTCGCTACGAAATCCCACTCCGCCGCGTCTGCCTTTCCTACGCGACCACTTATGGCGCGCCTTCTGGGGCACGGCCAGGTATTAGAGGATCTTTCGTTCGACACCCTGGAGTCGGACCTGCCGTTGCTGTTTCAAAAGGCTTCTTAAGAAGTAGTGCGGGTCGGATGGGTCGCGGCGAGGACTCGGGTACTTATCAGCTCTTGCCCCAATCCCGATGGAGCACGGAAAGCCGGTTGCGGCAGCCGGAAGTCGCTCGGCGGCTGGATGCCCTGATCGCGTCCGGTCACCGCTCAACGTCGCCTCCGCGAAGCCATCAGTAGCAACGGCTCAATCACCTCGGAGACTGCGAACGCGACAATGGCTAGAAAAGAAAGCACTGTGACCGGGGATGTGAACCCGAATCTGTAGCCACTAGTGATCGTAAGGGATGCCATCGGGCATAGCCATCCCAGGATCCGGAAGACTGTTTTCATCGATTGCCATTTCCGCGCGAATAATCCGGTGTGGGAGTTTACGGAACCGGCTGCGCGAACCCGGCGATAGTCGGAGTGAGCGCGGCCCTCGAAAAGAATGCCAAACCCGACGGAACCGCGACTAATCCGCGTATTCGAGCGTGTCGTCCTTGCTGCGGAGTACCACGGAGGAGGTCGCCTCGGCGAGCGCGATCTCCGTGGTTGTTCCCGCGTCCATATCTAGGGACAGCACCGGTGGCTCGACCGACTGCCGGACCTTCGCGACGGCACCGCCGGTGGACGCGCTGTTCGCGTTCGACGGCGCGGTTTTCACAGTCATTTTCGAGCCGTCGGCGAACGACAAGGTTTTCACACCGTCTTTGTCGCTCGTGCCGCTGATCACGCGCCCCTTGAGTAGCGCGGTGAGTTTGTGATTTGATGCCGCCATAGTGGTTACTGTCCTCCCGCCGCGTGAAACCCGGCTTTAATCGCGTCCGCCTCGCTCATATATTTGCCAACTTTCGTTTTCCCGTAGTATTTCGAGCCGGACTTCCAATAGACACCGGAGCGGGTGTTCACCCAAACCTGACCGTCCGCCGCCGTGGCCGTTGAAACGACGGGCGCGGGCGTACCGGTGACGCTGATGGATGCCACGGGGCCGGGCCGGGGCGTGGGGGATCTGGAGACCGGATCATCCGGAAAACGCTCCTTGTAAGCGGCGATCCAGTTCCCCGCGATCTTACTCTGCACCACTCTGATGTCGCTCTTGTTCGAGCAGATGTCGTCGTGGAGTGCATTCTCCAGTTTGTCTTTGACGCGTGCGTTCCACGGCTTCGTTTTGTAAGACTGAGGCCAGAGATTGCGAATCGAGTTGGAACCGCCGAGCTCGAGCGAGATCAGGTGATCCACTTCGTACTCACCCTTCTGTCGGCGCGTGACGCCGTAATTTTTGTACGCCTGTTCCTTCACCGCCTGCGGGACGTTACGCACCTTGCCGGCGTAGCCCCGCACGCAGATGTCTTTCGCGGTCACGGGGAGCATGTCGCCGGGCGTGATAGTCGCGTCGGGCAGCTGTGGGGCGGACATATTAAATCCGCCTTTCGCGGAGGTGACGGCGGCGACTCCGAGAACGGTTACCGCGAGTAGTGCTGAGAAACGGCGGGGAGAAAGACGTGACATGAAAAAGGCCTCGCTTTCATTAGACAGGCAATATCGCGATTTGGCAAGGCATCGCTCACGGATTCCGTCTGGTCCCGAAGCCGTCGCCATGTCCTCACCACCCGCCGCTAGTAGAACAGACTAAGATAGATCGCTTTGCTACCGCGTGGGAGATTGAACCTAGCCTCGCCCCATCGCGGGGCACGCATCCGAGGATGGGGGTTATTGCTGGTCGCCGAACCTTCCTTTGGTTTCCCGTACCAATAAAAGTCCATCTTGTCGTTGTCGTTCTCGTCGTGGAACGCGGCGACGGCGTAAGCGCCGGGGCGCAGATCGGTGAAGCTGACGGTCGCCTCCCGCGCCGTCCCGGCAAGAACGACAACGCGGCACTGCTTCGCGGATTTCGCGTCGCCGGGAAACCCCTTGCCACCGTTCGCGTCGTCGAACAACGTCACCCGCAGTACACCCTTGTCGTTACGGAGTCCGGTAAACGTGACGGTTAGTACGGCGGAGCAGGTGACTAGCCTCGTCTGTCTCGCGGACGCGGGGGGCGGGGGCACGAAAAGTGACGCGCACGCCACGTAGACTCCGAGGGCGTGGAAGTAGCGGAGCGGAGAGCGGCATTTCATGGTCTGCGATTCGAGCGTGGATCACCGCTTTATACGCGATGCGGAATCCGCCTGTCAAGGTGAGAAAGGGCGACGGCGAGTGAAACACCGGCAATCCCGCCCGGCGCGGCAGGTCAAGCCCCTCCCGTTTATATCGAACGTGGCGCGGGAATGATGAAGCGCGGCGAGAGAGACGCGACATCAAACGGCGCGACCTGGACATCGTAGCGCGGGCCCGAAAAGGAACGAAAAAGATGACACGGAGCAGCACCATCGCACCTCTTGCCGTCGTAGTGCCGGCGCATGTCTTCCCGCTAACGGCTATGGCCCAAGAGTAGCGGCACGGCACTGGGGCAGGGTGGCACCACGGCGAACCCCGCGGGCGGGATCACTTCAGCCGGATAAAAAGTATCTGACGAGCGACGCCTAGGGCGCGGCATACGAACTCGCGACCGCCAAACTCGCGGTTAGCAAAGCGTCAAGCCCCGCCGTCAGGCAGTACGCACAAATGTTGGTGAAAGACCACGAGAAGTTCGATACGGCATTGATAAAACTCGGCCAGGACGAGGGCGTCACGCTTCCCACGAACATGACCGCGAAGGATCAGGCGCGCCTCGCAAGACTAGATCGTTTGGAAGGTGTGACGTTCGACAAGGTGTACGTCCGGGAGGCCCTACGGATCAACCAGCAGGACGAAAAAGATTCGAAAAAGGAACTGGCGCGGACGAAAGACCCGCGAATCAAACAATTCCTCCAGCAGTTCGCCGAGGTGGATAAGAAGCACCTCGAAGGAGCGCGGAGCCTTAGCACTACTGTGCGATAGGTAGATGGGGGCGGGTCACGCGCACGGTGGTCGCACGGGAGCCGCCCGATAACTTGACCGGTGGCGTGGTTTCGGATACCATTCCCCAGCAACTTTAGCCGGGGAACTGTCCCCCGCATCTCACTATGAAACGTCTCGTAATGACGCGGGTGGAACGAGGTTCCGTCCGGGGTATCGCCGCATATGTTCCTTTCCCGTACCGTTTATATCGCGATGACCGTCTCCTTACTCGCTTTAGCCATTCCCGCACTCGCATGGGATGAAACCGCTCCCGCGCCGCCCGCCCAAAAACTAGTCACGCCGCCGACCGTGCCCGCGCCCGGAACACCGCCGACCGTGCCCGCGCCGAAGGCGATGCCCCCGGCACCCGCGCCGCGAATAATGCCCGGGCCACCGCCCCTGGTAAAACTGCCCGCCGGGGTAGCCGCCCGTGTGAACGGCAAAGACATCACCTACGCCGACTTGACGCGAAAACTCCAGTCGTGGGCGGGCCGACCGCTGGTCCAGCAGATCGTTCAAACGGAGGTGATCGAGCAGGAGGCGAAGAAGTATGATGTTACTATACCTCCCGCCGAACTCGCCGCCGAAGTGATCAAAGTAAAGGAAGACGCCATTAAGCGTCAAGCAGAAAGCGGAAACGGGATGGTGACCTGGGCAGTGATCGCGCGGCGCGACGGGATCTCGGACGCTTATGTCTCGGACACCGTGCGACTCGGCCTCCTCGCCCGGAAAACATTCCAGAAACGTATTGAGATGACTACCCCGAGCCTCGAAGGGCAGATAAAGATTGCGCATATTCTGATCCCGACCGTCAACCTGGATGTGAAGCCGGACGCGGCACCGGACGCTCCCGAAGTGCAGGCTAAACGCGACTCCGAAGCCAAGGCGCAGGCTATACAAATCATCGCCGATATAAACGCCAAGAAGATCACGTTCGAGGATGCCGCCCGAAAATATTCCGCCGACAAGGGTCCGAATGGCACCGGGAGCGCGGCGGGCGGCGGGGTGCTTCCCTATACCGGCAAACAAAAGTGGGAGCCTGAGTTCGAGATCATCGTGTTCGGATTGAAGAACCCCGGCGATATGGTCCCGACTCCGGTTAAATCGAAGTTCGGCTATCACATCATCCGGCTGATACAGAAGGGGTCTGACGCGCCCGCTGCCGAAAAAACCGCCTATGTCAAGGAGTGGACGGATCGGCAGTTGCAAGATCCGCAGGGCATCGGGAGGTGGAGTCAGGGCGTCCTCGCGTCGGCGAAAATCGTCTACGACGTGCTCCCGGCCGCTCCGGGCAATATGGCGAAGTCTCCCTCGTCCCCCGCACCGAAACCGGCTCCGAAGAAGCATTAGAAGCGAGATGATGCCGCGCCGAATCCTCAGCCGACTGTGTCGTCCGAGGGGGCGGCGCGGTGCCGACGGTGTACATGAATGACCCTGCTCTAATTGCCGGTTACGACCGGACCTGGCTCGAACTCGTTGCCGCCGTCGCGAGCCGACGCCACCCGTTCCACGTGTGTACACTCGCCACCGTGGACATACACGGCCTCCCGCAGGCGCGGACGATGGTGCTTCGCGGGGCCGACCGTGATGCCCGTTTTCTTCAATTCAACAGCGATGTCCGCTCGCCCAAGATCGCCGAAATGCGTGAAAAGCCGGCGGCATGCGCCGTGTTCTACGGCGAGGCTGAAAAGATACAGGTGCGCGCGTGGGGCATCGTCTCGCTCCACTGCAATGACCCGGTGAGCGCGACGGTGTGGCAGACGATGCAACCGATCAGTCGCGAGAACTACCGCTCGCCGTTCGCGCCTGGCAGCGGGAGAGCCGCCGAAGGCACCGAGTCTGTGTTGCTATCGCCCGCCGACGCGTACGAAAATCTGGCAGTCTGCCGTCTGCGCCTGTCCGCGCTGGAATGGCTGTCCCTGTCGCGGGGCGGGCACGACCGCGCCCGCCACGAGTTCGCGGAGGACGGCTCGGTCTCGGCTCGCTGGTTGAACCCGTGAGTAGTTTTGCTCCGACACGAGCCGCAAACAACCGTTTTGCGTGCCGCTCCGCCGAACGGGTATAATCTAGCGCGTACACCCATGCTAACCGAACTCGCCGTCAAGAACTTCGCCCTTGTGGAATCCGTGCGCCTGCATTTCGGCTCGGGCCTCGCCATCCTGACGGGCGAGACGGGCGCGGGCAAGTCCATTCTGCTCGACGCGCTCGGGATGGCACTCGGCGGGCGGGTCGGGTCTGAGGCGATCCGGCATGGGGCGGATAGGGCGCGGGTGGAAGCCGTTTTCGCCGTGGACGCGGAAGATTCCCGCCTTCGGGACGCGCTGGAAGCGACCGGGATCGAGATCGAGGATGACGTGGTCATTCTGGCGCGGGAGGTGACGACGGCGGGCAAATCGTCCGTGCGCATCAACGGACGTGCCGCCACACTGTCCACGCTCCGCGCCGTCGGAGAAGTGCTGGTGGATATACATGGTCAGTATGAGCATCATTCCCTGCTCGCGGTCGAGCGGCACGGCGACATCCTGGACGCCTGGTGCGGCGCGGATGTCGAGCCACTGAAAGCACAGGTCGCCGTGCTGTACCAGAAGGCGACCGATACGACGAAGGAGCTGGAATCGCTCCGCGCCGACGCCCGCGAACGGGTACGCAATCTCGACCTACTAGCGTATCAGTGCGAAGAGATTGACAACGCCGCCCCCCGTGTCGAGGAGGAGGACGAGCTGATTACGGAGCGGACACGGCTCGCCGCTTCGGAGCGGCTTTTCGCGTCGGCGGGCGGCGCGGTGATCGCCCTGCGCGGCGCGGAGGGGCGCGGCGCGAGCACCGGTGCCGTAGACCTGCTTGGTCAAGCCGTGCGCGAGATCGAGTCGGCGACGGCTTTCGACGACACATTGCAACCGCTTCTCGAAGCATTACAGAACGCGCTCTACGCCGCTGATGACGCGGCGCGCGACGCCCGCGCGTACCGCGACGGGGTCGAGTTCAACCCGCAACGCATTGAGGAGATCGAGGCGCGCCTGGATACTCTGAAAACGTTGAAGCGCAAATACGGCGCGACTCTTGACGAGGTGCTCCGCTACCGCGCCGAGATCGGCGAGCGGCTGGAGACGCTGACCAACGCCGAGGAGCGCATCGCCGAACTGATGACCCAGGAGGCGAAGGCGCGGGGCGATCTGGAGAAGGTCTGCGCGAAACTGACGAAGGTGCGGCGTAAGGGCGCGGAGCCGTTCGCGGACGCGATCCTGCGTGAACTGAAGGATCTGGCGATGGCGGCGACGCGCTTCTCCGTTTCTATCGAGCCGAAACCGCCGACCCGCCATGGCGCGGACGCGGTGGAGTTTCTTATCTCGCCTAACCCCGGCGTCCCGCTCAAGCCGCTCGCAAAAATAGCGTCGGGGGGCGAAATCTCGCGCGTGATGCTGGCGATGAAGTCGGTGCTGTCGCGCATCCTGTCGGTGCCTACGCTGGTTTTCGACGAGGTAGACGCCGGGATCGGCGGGCGCACGGGCACGATCCTGGGCGAGAAACTGGCGAGCCTATCGCACACGGCGCAGGTGCTCTGCATCACGCACCTGCCGCAGGTTGCGGCCCGAGGCGCGCGTCACTTCCAGATCGAAAAGCGGGCCGAGGCGGGCAAGACCGTGGTGTCGGTGCGCGAGTTGGACGGAGAGGCGCGGGTGCGCGAGATAGCCCGTATGCTCGGCGGCGAGGAGACGGACACGGTGCTCACACACGCGCGGGAGATGCTCGCGGGCAAGTAGCCCGCGCGAAGATACCGGGTTGCAAGGACCCCGCCTGACATGCTTCAAGGATTACGATCTCGGCGTGCATGAGGGATGGTTTGGGCGTCATTTTCTAGCGGAACGTTGAGTCAAAAGTCCCTTTCTTTCGGGTGCGGAACGTGGGTTGTCGGTCTGGAGCCTTCCGATGGCATGACGAAGGCGGGCACCGTCGCACTTCCCGATGAGATAAG
This sequence comes from Armatimonadota bacterium, assembly GCA_043754515.1. GTDB lineage: Bacteria > Armatimonadota > Armatimonadia > Armatimonadales > Armatimonadaceae > JACMIU01. The sequence continues at coordinate 11,062 of JAYUUO010000188.1, read as the reverse complement.
ACTGGATGGTGTTGTTCTTGTCGATAATGATGGTGATTGTAGAGCCTCCAAATTCAGGAGGAACAGTTTTGTAAGCGCGTCCCACCCCGTGCCACGCATACTCATGTCTATCCTGAGTGTCAAGCGCGAGGGGGGGCGTCTCGTCTCGGGTGCCGGGGGTGTCTCCCACCCCTCCCTCCAACACTCCCGGAACCGTCATGCGGGGCGAGAGCCGCCCCGCGTGACAATGCTAGGAGTTACGCGGTTGGCGGTTTCGGATGCCCGGATCGGTCCGTCCCACCCGCAAGCGGGTACCCGACGTCCGGCGCGGAACGCGTCTAGATAGGCAATCGTCAAAACAAGTTTTGACTGTACTTGTTTCGCCGATGACGTGGGTTTCAGCCCGCGTTCCTTGACGAACCGCGTAACTCCTAAAGAACGTTAAGAAAACGTTAAATCGTTCGGACCCTTGCGCGGCGATCAACGTTCCCCCGCCTTCATCCCGGCTTGCTCTAGCGCGAGAGATCGCGGCATTCAGCCGTTTAACGTCTCGGAGGGTCAGCGGTGCCGTACCCTCTCCTTTTGGATTGGGGAACAGCTGTCGCAAGACGCGCCGCGCGACCAGTGCTTGGCGGCTCGCCCGCCACGCGACGTCCTGCCGGACAGGCGAAGGGGCCGAGGTGACGGCTTGAGCGCACGCCCCGTCCACGGCTCGTACTGCTTCACAACCACGTAACAGAGCCTATCCGGTTCCGTCCGCGACGCGTGCGCGCGGACGAACTTCACGGTCGGTGTCGGCGCGGCCCCGCCCGTGACACCGGGCGAATCCGATCCGGCTGTCACCGCGCGGCCTTGTCGGGGATCACACCCCACACGCCGCGCCGCGGAAGACTCACCCATCCGAGCACCCCTGGTCTTTCCCGAACCGTTCTTGCCACCAGAACGGATCGCCGTGCTGGTCACGCCCCGCCATTTTCCTTCTGGTGCGCCGCCGCGTCCCAGCCATACGGCACATACTCGTAAGACAGCCGCGCGGCACGTCCCGAGCCGGAGGCGCGCACGATAGTGAAGCCTTCGGGGTCAATGCCGAGTCGCTTTCCCTTCCACCAGTCGCCGCAGACTGCTCCGCCCGTTATGTAGCGTACTCCCGCATAGCGGCATTCCTCGACGACATGTGTGTGCCCCTGAAGCACCGCCTGAACATTGTAGGGTTGGATCAGTTCATGAAACTCCCTGCCGTTCTTGACCACCATCGCCGCGCCGAGCGGCACGGTCGTTCCGCCGGTGTACATTCCGTATAGCGTCATCAGCGGAATGTGTGTCAGGAAAACGAGCGGCATCTCATGCCCGGTGCTACGTAGCAGATCGTCGAGCCAGCGCATCTGCTCGGGCGCGATCAACCCTTCCCAGCCGCCTCCGGGTAGCACCACGAGCGAGTCGAGCGTCACGAATCGCCACCCCGCGTGGTCGAATGTGTTATATGACCGCCCGATGCCGACGCGGCGCATCCACTCGCTCTTCCCAAAATGCGGATCGGACGGCGGGAGTTTCTCGGAACCGCTGGTCAGATACACATCGTGGTTGCCGACGCAGTAGTAGAGCGGCATCGGTAGCGCGTCCGCCGCGTCTTTCCATAGTCCGTAAACCTGATCCGCGCGCTCGCGGGGCACCCCGGCGGCGTCCATGACAAGATCCCCCCCGATTAGCGCGAACGCGGGTTTCGCTGCGCGTATCGCCCGGAATGCTTTCGCGACGCCCTCTGTAGCCCCGAGTTCGGGCTGGATGTGTGTGTCTGTTAAGTGCGCGAAAGTGAAGCCCGGTTGGGCGGCACGGGCGGGCGATCCTATCCCGGCTAGTACCAAGCCGCCGCCCGCTGCTAGTATCTGTCGTCGTGTCATCGTGTTGCTACTCTCGATTCTTGCCGGGCACTGCCACCTCAACCTCTTCAAAAGAGGTTGAGGTGGCAGTGCCTGGCGTTCTACAGTCGGAAGTCGGGCACGCTTCCGTTGTTGCCCTTTTCCAGTCCGTTCGGAGACGCGGGGCTGACGAAACCGAAGCCGCACTGCCCGTTGACGTTGTTCGGCTTGTACCACTTCGCGTGCCCATCTATGAAGCCGTAGTTCGCGCCGCCGCTATGACGGGCGGAACTCTGGATCGCCTTTTCGTTCGCCTGTTGCTCCGGGATCAGCGAGCCATAGAAGTTAGCCTGGTTATTGGTCGAATTAGTCGGGTCGTTCGCGTTGCAGGGCGACGCTGAGATCGTCGGGTCGCGGACGATGGTGTAGGGCGACCCGTGCCCGTGTTCTTTGCCGTTATCGCCGCCGCCGCTGTTCGCCGCGAATTCCAGGATCAATATAGTTGTGGTCGGGTACTGGATGTCGGCGAGTGCCGCCGTGCCGGTGCCATTGTTCGCCAGGTTGTTGTTACGGGCATACGAGGTCTGAAACATGCCGCCGTAATAACCGCTCGCGTGTGGGGTGCCGACCCAGACGTGACCGCGTGACGCCGCGTTGCCCTGCATATCGAGTTCGCCCTGCATCGGTTCGGGGGAGACTGTGTCGCTGGGGCACTTGAACACGCCGCGACTTTTGACATATGGCTCCATCAGGTCTACCCAGCCGAGGATGGCGCGACCGGCGATACAGGGGTAGTTCCCATTCGGGTTGTTACACTCGCGGTTGAATGGGAGGGTTTCCTCGAAGTCTTGCTGGTACTGGACCAGCCCCAGCGTGATCTGTTTTATATTGGACAGGCACGATGTTTGACGCGCTTTTTCGCGAGCCTGCGCGAACACAGGAAATAATATCGCGGCAAGAATAGCGATTATAGCAATTACAACGAGTAGCTCGATCAGCGTAAAGCCGGAGCGATGGGTAGATGCGTACCGTTTCATGGATATGAGATCCCTTCATTGGGAGTGTCGCGCTGAGCAACGCTTCCCGGTCAGAACTAGTGTTAAAGGTCTGTCGCCAGACCGTCGAGAACGAAAGGGAGCGGTTCGCGCCCCGTTTGAATCAATCGAGTCGATCTCCTGTTTCACCGCGCGGCTCACGAACACGAACCGCGCACCATCATTATCCCTGGTGTGTCTTTCAACCAATCCTACATGATCACCCTCGGTGTTAGTTTGAGGTGCTTTGGCTCGGGGGACTCCCCGCGCATCCGCATCTCCAAACGAAGGAGCATAGCCCTCGCTAACTCTGCCGGGTCGCTCGCGACGCGAATGATGTCGTCCGCCCACGGCGACAGAACCCGTGAGCCGATGTTCGCGTGCCCAACCATCTTTACATCTTCCCCGACGCGAATCCCACGCCGTTCCATCCCGATTAACGCCCCCTGTACCATCAGTTCGCTGTTACAAAGGATGGCGTCGGGTCGCCCCTCGGCGGGGCCGGAGAAAACTATATTCGCCATCTGGTAACCCTGCTCCCAATACGTCTCGGCGCGTTGCCCATCTGCCATCGGCGGAAGATGACGCGCCTCGCGCACCAGTTCCGGGTAGAAATGCAACCCATGTTCTCCTAAAACCTTGCGGAAGCAAGGCACAAAATTGTCTTCCGCCGCGCCCGTATCCCGCATACCAAACTGGAAACCGAAACTCAACCACAATCCGATTCGACTCATGTCTTGCTGGGCGACCTGTTCAACCCCCGCGTCAATGAGTGTCAGGGCGTCGAAGTTCACCTGGTAGGCACCAGAGCCGGCGAACCCGATAACTGGCACGCCATGCGACTCCAGCCACTGTTGCGTTACCTCCAACAGGCCGATACCAAGCACCCCATGGATACGGCCGCCACTCACCGCTTCCATCACCTCTGTCTGCAAACCGGCATCGTTTCGGGCACCGCCTTCCGACGTGCCCGTCGTGAACTGAAACAGTAGCTTGTGATCCTCCTTGGCAACGGACGCCCGTACCTGCTCGACCAGGATGTGCCAGAACGGCGACACCTCGGCCGCGGTAAAAAACATCGGGCTGCACATCAGAGCAATGGTTTTTCGGCCTATCTCGGTAGACACGAAAATACCGACCCCATGACGACGATACAATATGTTTCGCGCCTCTAAGTCCGTAAGCGCGTCGTCCAGTGTCTCCGCGCTAATCCCGATCTGCTTTCGCAGCTCGACGAAACGGGGGAGTTTTGCCCCCGCCCCCAATTCTCTGGCTAGCTCGGTCAACTCCGCGCGCGCCGTCTCCAACTTCGGTTTCGTAGCAAACTCCTTCAACGAAAGACGCATCCGCATCCGTTTTTATGTACCGTCTTTATTGATATGTGAGTAACGGTACACCATCATTTTACAGACGATTCTTATGGCTGTCAAGATATTTCGCAAACATTGTAAAGTTGTTGTTACTATTGTCGGTTTGTCATGCCCACTACACAGTTGGCTCATTAGAGAAACGATCGCGCGGGGCGGTACAATAGCCCCGTATGAACAATCCCGACCTGCGCTACCATGTCGCTTCGCTCTCGTCCGTCTTCCTCGCGCTGGGCATCGGGATCGTGATCGGCACCGCGTTCGTCGGCTCGCCCATCGTCGCGCGGCAGACCGGGATGTTGCACCGGCTCGAAACCCACGTCTCCGAACTGCGCGAGGAAACCCGCGAGCGCGAGCGCACGGAGCAGGCCCTCGGGCAGATGTTGCCCCAGGCGGTGCGCGGGACACTGACCGGCAAGCGGGTGCTGGTGGTGCAGACCGGTAACTATGCCGCCGCGAGCGCGGCGACCGTTGAGGCACTCGAACTAGCCGGCGCGATTCCCGTGCGCGTCTCGCTCCCCCCGGACGCGTGGCGGGCGCGGCTCGGCAAACCGGAGATGACTGCGGACGCCGTCGCGGGCGAGGCGCGTGAACTTGCCCGGCGTCTCGCGGGCGGCGACAAGGAGTCGTGGCGGAAGTTTCGCGACGACGGGCTACTCGCCGTCGGCGACGGCGGTAGCACGCCCTCCGGTGCCGTGGGTCTCGTGGTGCTGGTCGGCGGCGAGACGGGCGGGGGCGACGCCGTGCTCCTCGCCGCCCGTGATCTCCCCCTGATCGAGGCGTGGCAGGAGGCGGGTCTGCGCGTGGTCGCCGTGGAACCGCGCAAGACGGACCTGTCGTACCTACCGACGTACCGGGGCAAAGGCATCGCCACCATTGACGCGATTGACCGGGCGGCGGGGAAAATCGCGCTGCCGTTCGCGATCCGGGGCGAGAGCGGTGCATTCGGCTACCGGGCCGACGCGGAGCGTGCTCTGCCGACCGGCGCGGGCGCGGAGCCGGAGCCGTCCCCCAGCCCCATTCGTTCGCCGATCCCCGCCGACCCTCGCCCAACCCTCGCCCCCCCGGTGACGATCCCTTGACTGTCGCCGTGATCCTGCCCGCCTTCAACGAAGGCGACCACATCGCCGAAACCGTAGACGCGGCGCGGGCGATCCCCGGCGTCGGCTCCGTGATCGTCGTGGACGACGGCTCCACGGACGGCACGGCAATCGCGGCGGCGGGCGCGGGCGCGCTGGTACTGCGGCATGAACGAAATCGGGGCAAGGCGGCGGCGATGACGACCGGCGCGGCGCACGTCCCCGACCCCACGGCGTTGCTCCTATTTCTTGACGCCGACCTGCGCGAAACGGCGAGCGAGGCGCGGAAATTGATCGAACCGGTGCGCTCAGGCGACGCGGACATGGCAATAGCGAATTTCATTCCCAGGGCTGGTGTGCGCGGCGGTGGCGGCGGGTTCGTGGTACGACTCGCCCGCTGGGGAATCCGAACCTGCGCGGGGCGCGCGATGAACGAGCCGCTCTCGGGCCAGCGGTGCGTGCGGCGCGGCGTTTTCGACGCCGCGTTGCCGCTCGCTGCGGGGTTCGGGGTCGAGACCGCGCTAACAATTGACGTCTTGCGGGCGGGATATTCGGTGTGCGAAATCCCGCTCGCGATGACGCACCGAGTGACTGGCACGGACTGGCGGGCGCGGTGGCACCGGGCGCGGCAGTGGCGCGACGTGGCGCGGGCACTCCTGCCGCGCCTGATGAGAGGCGGCAACCGCCCGTGACATACCTGATCCTCTCCCTGCTCTGTTTCGCCCTGCTATGCGCCGCCGCGCCGTTTATCGCGCGGGCATTGTGCCGCGCGTGGCGTCTCGAAAAGCCAAACTATGCGAACGTCGTGATCCCCGCCGCGACCGGGATCACGTTCCTGCTTGTCGGCGGCGCGACCTACGGCTTCCTGCCGACCACGGGTTCCACGCTCGGGTGGGCGTTCGCCCCGTCCTTCCTGATGGTGTGCGTCGGGTTCGGCGTCTTAGGCTTGCTAGACGATCTGTACGGCTCCCGCGCCGTCGGCGGGTTTCGCGGGCATATCGGGGCACTCCTGCATGGGCGACTCACGACGGGCGGGATGAAACTGATCGGCGGCGGGATACTCGCCCTGCTCGCGTCATTCCTGATCTACCGTTCGGACTGGGGCAACCTGCTCCTGACGGCGGCGATGATCGCACTCGGCGCGAACGCGCTCAACCTGCTCGACACGCGTCCCGGTCGCGCCCAGTTTGGCTTCTTCGCGCTGTTCGCCTTGCCAGTGACTATAGGTGCTGCGTTCGGGTTGTACAAACTGCGCTACCTGGTGCCTGGACTGCTCCCCGATGACGTGCGCTACTACACTCCAGCTGGCGTGCTCCTCGGACCGCTGGTGATCGCCGCCGCCGTCGAGTGGTGGAACGACGCGCGGGGCAGGGGCATGATGGGGGATACGGGCAGTAATCTGCTCGGCGCGACCGGCGCGCTCGCCGCCGCCGTGACGCTGCCGCTCTCCGGGCGGCTGGTGCTTTTCGCGGTACTCCTCGGACTGAACGTACTCGCCGAACGCATTTCGTTGAACGTGCTGATCGAGCGAAGCCGCTTCCTCCGCGCCGTGGACCGCGCGCTCGGGGCGCGGGCGAAGTAGCAAGCGGTACGCGTTCGGGTTCGGCTATGGAAGCACCGAAACGGAGGGGCGCGAAAAAAAACGTCCGCGAACTACTTGACAGGGAGGAACACCGCGCCGTGACGGCGAATCCAAACCTTTGAATTAGAATAACGGACAATAGTACCGATGGCAACGACGATGAAAGACGTGGCGCGGCAGGCCGGGGTGGATGTGTCCACGGTCAGCCTCGCCATCAACAACGACCCGCGAATACGGCGCGAGACCCGCGAGCGGATCCTTTCCATCGCGTCCGACTTGGGCTACCGCAAGAATCATCTCGCGCGGGGGCTTCGCTCGGGAAAATCGTTCACCATCGGCGCGGTAGTCGGATACACGTCATCCGCCTTCTGGAGCGAAGTGCTCGCTGGGGCGCAGTCTGTGCTCGCCGAGCGCGATTACCATCTGCTCCTCGACTACGCCCCCTCCGAACTACGGCTGGAAGAGATGCAAATCGAGGCACTCAAACAAAAGCGCGTAGACGGCTTTCTGATCGCGCCGTCGGACGACGACCCGGAATCCTCCGACGCCAAGCCCGCGGTCGAGCATTACCGCGCCCTAGAAGCGGAGAAAATTCCGTTCGTGTTCGTGGATCGCTTCGTGCCGGGCCTGGACGCCGACTACGTCGCCGCCGACAACTTCTCCGCCGCCCGCACCGCTACCCGCCACCTGCTCCGGTTGGGTCACAAGCGCGTCGCCTATATCTACGCGCCACACCGCATGAACACCGCCCAACGCGAGCGGTTGCAGGGCTACCAGTCTGTCATCAAGGAGGCGCGGCTGGAGACGATCCCGTGGGAGGCACTGCGCCCGCGCAACGAGCGGTCGCTCGAAGGGCTGGAAGCCGCCCGCGAACTGCTCGCGGATAAGGCGGGTAAGGGCGTGACCGCCATACTCGCGGCGACGGACAGCACCGCGATGGGCGTGCTCCGCGCCCTGCACGACGCCGGGCGCGCCGTACCGGGGGAGATGGCGTTAGTGGGGTTCGGCGGCGCGTCCACGGCGGAGTACATGCACCCGCCCCTCACCACGGTGACGCTCCCGATGCGCGCACTCGGGGAGCACGCGGCGCGGATCTTGCTCGACCGGATCGAGGGCGCGGACGGCCCGCCCCGGCACGTGCTTCTGCCCACGGAACTCACGATCCGGGCGTCGTGCGGCGCGGCGGTACTTGCTCCGTAGTTGGCGTTATGTGCCTACAGGAACAAGCCGAAAGTCCAACCCGAGCGCGTTGACTGTTCCGCGAAGGGCTGTGAAATCGTCCGGGGGGAGTGGTAGCTCCGATGCGACAACGGCTCCGTCGGCACAGGCGATCTCATCCCGAGTCGCCTTCAACCCCGCGATGCCATCCTCCTCGTAATATGCGACAACGAAGTTTCGTCGAAACTCCGGGTCGCGCAGGTCATCCACTAAAATCTCTCAGGATCATTCCGGTTTTCCTCCCACAGTGCCACTGCTTTTACTATATCGTCTTGCTGGATTTCCTTCGTACCGCCGCCCACTAATACTACCAGTATCCCGCCTTGCAGCACGTAATAGACCCGATACCCCCAGCCCATAATTGATACGTAGCTCGCTTAAAGGCCCGCTGATGTGCTCTCCGTGGTCACCGAAGTTACCGCCCCGAAGAATGCGGACGATCCGAACAGTGATTTTCGTCCGGGCCATCGCGTCCCTAATCCCGTCGCGCCAGTTGACAAAGAGAGTCGTGCCATAGAGTCGCGCAACGCCCCCGCCGATGACCTAAAGCAGCAATACAGGGCAACACTGCCGTCCATTCGAGTGTTTAATAACGTGACAGCGTGGGGCGATACGGAAGGCGCGAGGCGACAAGTGCAACCGGAACGTGGCCCCGTTTGTCGGATGATTCGGGGAGCCAATCGTGGCTACCCGGCGTGCGTTAAAGAGGGAGGAAAGAAATGATGAATTGTCCATTATGCGCGATGCCGCTTGAAGCGGTGGAGCGACAAGGGGTGGAGATAGAACACTGCCGATCCTGCGGCGGTCTCTGGCTCGATGCCGGCGAGCTCGACGCGCTGATCGAGCGCGAGGCGGTAGCGGCTCTGCGACAGGGCGAACGCGTTCTGAATGCGGCGCGGCACGGCAAGGAATACGATCAGGAAGTCTATGACACCGACGACAGCGGCGGGCGGTATGGGGTTCTCCCCGGTTTCAGTGCCCACTTCGTGATTGCGGCAGGGGATGAGCGTGCCAGGATCGGCGACCAGGAACGTGAACTTGCTCGGCGGTAGCGAAAGAGAATCGAGATGGGTCTTGCGATGGGGTAGCCCGATGGTGCCGCGGGATGCACTTATTAATTGCGACGAAGTAATAAAGCAGGAACGGCGGGTCGCGGCGTAGAGCCGACGAACCCGCCGTTCCTGCTTTCTGATCCCTACGCGTTTGTACGACATGTCGTTTTCACGCGCTTCGGGGTATGCTAGAACTCAGTACCCGACATGCGAAAACCAGCCCCCGTCCAACATGATGTGTTAGAAGTGATCCGCGAACGATGGAGTCCGTCCGCATTCGACCGTGACAAAGCCGTAGAACCCGCGAAACTCCTGTCCTGCTTCGAGGCGGCGCGCTGGGCGGCGTCCTCGCAAAACGAGCAACCCTGGGCATTTATCGCCGGGGATCGCGACAACGCGCCGGAAACATGGCACCGACTTTTCGAGCTACTCGCCGACGGCAACAAGGCATGGGCGGTCAACGCCCCGGTGCTGATCCTATCCGTGGTCCGGCTTCACTTCGACAAGACAGGGCAGGTCAACCCGACCGCGCTCCACTGCGTCGGCCTCGCTGTCCAGAACCTCGTCCTGCAAGCAACCGCGCTCGGCCTACACACGCACCAGATGGGCGGCTATGACCGAGAAGCCGGCCGCTCGCGATTCGCGATTCCCGACACGCACGCGCCCGTCGCCGTGATCGCGCTCGGCTACGACGCGCCCAGCGAGTCGCTCGCCGACCCGAAACTACAGGGTCGCAACGCAAACCCGGAGCGGACCCGTAAACCACTGGAAGCATTCGTGTTCAGCGGCGCGGACGCTTTCGGCGAACCCTCGCCGCTCGTCGCCCCGCCTGGCTGATAGGTAAAGGCTACCTCATTAGCAGTAACAATCATTCCATTAGAAACAACCTCAACCGACACCATGAGCACCGAACCTACCGAACTTCTCGCTTCCGGCACGACCGCGCCGGATTTCACCCTGCCGACCGCCTTCGACCAGACCGTGACATTGTCCCAGTTCCGGGGCAAGCCTGTCATTCTGGCGTTTTACCCCGCCGATTGGTCACCCGTTTGCGGCGACCAGATGGCACTCTATAACCAGATATTGCCCGAGTTTCAGAAGTATGACGCCGCCCTGCTCGGCGTTAGCGTGGACGGGATCTGGTGCCACCAGGCGTATACGCGTGAGAACAACCTGCATTTCCCGCTACTTGCCGACTTCGAGCCGAAGGGCGCGGTATCGCGGCGGTACGGGGTATATCAGACAACGTTCGGCGTGTCCGAACGCGCCCTGTTCGTGATTGATAAAAACGGCGTGATCGCCTGGAGCTACCAGTCCCCGATGGGATCCAACCCTGGTGCGGACGGCATCCTGGACGCGCTGGAGAAACTGAATTCATAGAACCCGTCCGTGTGAGGAGACCCGATATGGCGACATTGCGAATGGATGTTGACCCCGCGCTCGATCATGTGCTGGGGAAGTTAGACGCCCCCGTCACGCTGGTTGAGTACGGCGACTATGAGTGCCCGCACTGCGCGAAGGCACGACCGGTGGTTCGCGCCGTCCGCGACGCGATGGGGGGCCGGTTGCGTATCGTCTTCCGCGCGTTCCCGCTCTCGGAGATACACCCCCACGCCAAGCACGCAGCGGAGGCCGCCGAGGCGGCGGGCGCGCAGGGCAAGTTCTGGGAGATGCACGATGCCCTGTTCGCGCATCAGCGGAATGGGTTAGAGGACGAGAAACTCGTCGCGCTTGCGTCAGGCGTCGGCGCGGACGGCGCGAAAGTGGCCGACGCCCTGAAATCGGGCACTTACACCGAGCGGATCGAGATGGAGTTCCTGTCCGGCGTGCGTTCCGGCGTGAATGGGACCCCGACGTTTTTCATCAACGGCACGCGCTTCGATGACTCGTGGGAC
>JAYUUO010000187.1:0-10566 GCA_043754515.1 Armatimonadota bacterium | reverse complement strand
GCGCCCGCCGTTATCCCGCCGGATCGGGGGCAAGATCGAAATAGGTCACGTCGCCTAACTCCGAGACGTACTCCTGTTCCGGCCTTCGACTGAACTCGTGGATCCACACCGTGCATCGCTCGCGCTCCGAACCCGCGCTCTCGATGTCCTTCTTGCATTGCAGGATACGCCCGTCTGACTGCGCAACATTCATGTCCACCATAAACGTCGACATCTGTGCGCGGGCTGCCTTCTCCTTGTCGAAGAACTCCCGATGCTTGACCCGCGCGGCGGCGAGCAGTTCCGCCCCCGTATACGTGAACTCCCACGCCGTTCGGTTCGTATGCTGATTGTCGTTATACATCCCCATTGGTTTTCCATTCCTCCCGTTTTATACGCCTGCCTTGTCGCACAACTCTTTGATTTGAGCGAGCAGTTCTCGCTCCCGCCCCGGCACGACGACCGCCTTTTCCAGCGAGCCGAAGTGCATCTCCAGACATTCGAGTAGGAGCGACTTGATCTTCGTCTCGTCCGGCTCGTGCGGTAGCGTGCTGGCCTCGTACACTGCCTCCAGGTCGCGCTCCTTTTGCGTAAAGAACTCCTTCACCTGCTCCGCCGTCCAATCGCCGCGCCGGATCGCCTTCAAACGCTCCTTGTCGCGTTGCAGGTCAATGTCGCCGCCGGTCAGGATCTGCTCCACCTCGTCGAGCAACCGTACCGTGTGGTACGCGAACTTCGAATCGAAGCCGTGTTGCTCGACCAGTTCCGCGCGCCGGCTACCTTCCTGGGGCGTCTTGATTTCCATCTTGTGTAGTTGCGAGTACGCGTAGCCTTTGAACTTGTGCCACGCACCCTTGTGCAGGAAAATCCGCCGGTTCTCGCGCACATGCTCGCCGACCCGGGTTGAGTGGATCACGCAACTCACCGGGGTGAACAGCGAGTCGAGGATGTTCGGGTTGTTCTCCATCGCGAGATGGAAGAAGCGGACGATGGAGAACACGGTCAGGTCGAACTCGCGCCCCTGCCCGCCGAGCGCGGATGGGTCGCTGATGTGGTGCTCCTGGTACACGTCGAAGCGCGGCAGCTGCCGACCGAACCCGGCGATCTCGCCCGCGAGGTGCGGGAAGACCAGCTCTTTCGGCGGCAGACAGAAGCCGTATACGTCGCAGTCGGACGTGTCGCTGGAAACGCCGTAGGCGACGCTACCCATCAGCGTCTCGTACGCAACGGCGTTCGGGAGCCATTTCGGCGGTTGCGCGAGGCCCTTCGCGGACAGGGACTGCACAAGGCTGGCGTGCGTGCGTTTATTGAGTAGCGACATCGTAATCTTCTCCTCGCGGGTTCAGCGCGTACATGACGTCGGAGCGCAACACGTACTTGCGCCCGCTTTCGACCGGTGCTCCCTCGTGCAACTGCTGGTGCTCGAAAACCAGTGCCATCCCCCGCGTGGGAACGACACGCGCTCTTTCCCGCCCATCGTTATAGTAGAACACGGTGTCGCCGCCCTCGAAGCCGTCGTTCAGATACACCATGAACGTCAAAAAACTTGCCTCGCTTCGGTTACGGTCGAAACTGCCGTCGAAATGTCGGCGGAACGTCTGCCCGTTCTCGTAGCGGTAGAAGCGGAACCGCTCATTTAGCCCGGACAGACCCCATATGCCTATTTGCTCAGGCAAAAAGGCACTAGCTCTGGCTAAAAGGATAGCGGCAAGGTCCGGGTCGTCCCGCATGACGCGGGTGTTGTCGCGTATGTCCTTGCGCATCACGAACCCGCCCGGCGTCGTGATCGGGGCGTCCGCGTACCCGGCCTTTTCCGTGTCTGCTATAAATTCGTCGCACTCGTCGGGCGTCAGGAAATCGCGGATCACGAACACCCGCCCGCCGTCAATCGCTTCTTGCGTCATATCATCCTCCGGTCGCACTGGAGGACTATATCGCGCTACATGGGCCAACCGGTAAACGGGTTGTCAACGCCCGCCATTTCAAGCCCTCGTGTGGAGCGGTCGCATCGCGGCTGGACTGCCCACACGAGAAGTCCTTCGCGGGTCGGGCGGTTCACCGCTCGTACTCGCGCTGGTAGCTTCGCAAACTCACTTGAACGCCAACATCCCCTGCCGCGCCCAGTAATCGGCGAACCGGCTTTCGGGGCGTTTGAGCAACTCGCCGGGTGTGCCGAACTCCACCACGCGCCCCGCCTCAAGGAACAGCACGTAGTCGGCGTCCCGGATCGTGGACAGCCGGTGCGCGATAATGATCTTCGTGCAATGGGTCGCCCACTCGCCCAGATCGCGCTGGAATGAGGCCTCCGTCTCGACGTCGAGCGCGGACGTCGGCTCGTCCAGCACCAGTAGCGACGCGTCGCGCAGGATCGCGCGGGCGATGGAAAGCCGTTGCTTCTGACCGTGGGATAGTCTGATTCCCCGCTCACCGATCTCGGAGTCGTAGCCGTCCGCGAGTTCGCGGATGAAAACGTCGGCTTGCGCCAGCCGCGCCGCGCGTTCGATCTCCTCGCCCGAGGCGTCAGGCCGTCCGAGGACGATGTTCTCCCGAACCGTGCCGTCGAAGAGAAATATGTCCTGCGAGACAAGTGCCATCGCGCGGCGCACGGAGTCAACGCTGTAGTCGGTGATCGGGCGGCCCGCTAGATGGATCGCGCCTGCGTCCGGCTCGTAGAATCGGTACAGGAGCTTGATCAGCGTGGACTTCCCCGACCCGCTCGGGCCGACCAGCGCGAGCGAGGCACCGGCGGGAAGCGTAAACGAAATCCCGTCCAGCGTCCGCTTGTCCGGACCGTAGCCGAACGACACGTCCTCGAAAACGACGTCCGGCCCCCGATCCGGCGCGAGCGCGAGCGTTTCGCCCCGCTTCAACTCCTCGCCCGGTGTCCCCATGATCTCGAAAAGGTGCCGCGAACCGCTCAGCATCTTCTGGAGGTTGTTCACGATCTCGACGAGCGATGTAAACGGTACCGAGACCTTGTCCAGGAGTGAGATGAACGCGACGAGTCCGCCCGGCCCGATCTGCCCGCGCGTCATCAGCACCGCGCCCGCCGCGACACCGACAACATACCCGAGTTCACTAGGCAGATTCTTCGCGATGGATCGTAGCGTGGAAATTTGCGTGAGCAGGACGTTGTAGGCGACGCCCCGCTTCTGAATGTCGCTCATCCGCTCGTCCACCAGCGACTCCAGTTGGTTCGACTTGATCTCGCGGACGCCGTTCAGGGTTTCGCTGATCTGGCGGAACACTTCGCGGCTGACCTTGCGTTGTAGGGTGACCGCCTCCGCGAACCGCTTCTTCCGAACCAGATTACTCAAGAGTTGGAGCGGCCCGATCACGAGCGCGATGACGCCGAGGAGCGGATGCACCGTAAGCAGGTACAGGCCCGCCGATATGAACGAGATGGGCAGGGCGATCAGCGACTGGATGTGGAAGACGACGAACTCTTTGGATACTTCCAGTTCGTTGTAGATAACGTTGAAGGCACCCGATGAGTGGTTCTTCTCGTGGAACGAGAGCGGCAGACTTTGCAGGTGCGCCAATACGCTACGCCGCATCTGGTACACGACGGACTCGTTCAGGAGCGACTGCACCCAGTTCGTGACGAACGTCGCGGCGAGCCGGGACAGCGCGATCACAGAAAGGGTTATCAGGATTTGGGAGAGGAGCACGGGTGGCACGCGCGGCGCGGCGTCGAACAGCCGGCGGGTCGTATCCGCAAACCAGAGGCTCAATCCGATCTCGACGAACTGCGCGGCGAGGCTGATCGCGTACAGCCCTTTGTACTGGCGGACGATGGCGAGGAACCCGAGGAAGGTGGGATCGCGGAACAGATCGGCTATGCCGCGCGGCGACCCCTTCGGGGCAAGATCAGGCTTCTCTTCGGCGCGGGCGGCAAAGGACAATATGGGCTCCTTTTCCGCGACCGGGGGCGCGGACTACGCGGGTGGATCCTCCGCGCAACACACTGATGTTTTACCATATCGCGCCGGGAGCCGGTCTGCTTAAAGGCACCGCGCGTTGGCACGCATCCGCACCGATCTGTATCGCGGCGACTAGCACTCGGGACGCCCGGCAATGACACCCGCCGAAACATGCGCTATAATTCGTCCAGTCGCTACGCCTGAACCTTTGACCTCCGGGACCTGCGTATGCCGCCAATCCGTTGCTCCCCTTGACCGCCATCTATGTACGTAAACCATTTCAACCGCTTCCGCCTCGTCGCTCTCGCTCTGGGTGCCACGCTCCTCCCGCTACTCGCGCCGGGTTTCGTACGTGCTCAGAGCACTGAAACGAGATCCATCGCGCCCGCCCCGTCCTCTTTAGTGTTGCGCGGGCCGCTCCCAATGCGTAACAACGAGCCGATTAACAACCTGTTCCTCCTGCCTATCCCGACATCGGCGGCTATTCTGGCGAGGAACCGCGCCCGCTTCGACTTCGACGTGGCCGTGCCGAACAACTTCACGATTGTGAACGAGGCCAACTACTATGTGGATTTCGAGGAGCAACGTTACACGCTCGGCTACTCGCGTGGTATCGGAGGCGGTCAGGAACTGTCCCTGAGCGTTCCGTATATCCAGCGCGACGGTGGGTTTATGGACGCGGTGATTGACGCCTGGCACCATGCCTTCCATTTCTACGGGCGCGGTCGCGGGAACGTGCCGGAGTACCAGGTGCTGTTCCGGGTGCGCGACGCGAAGAGCGGGAAGGTGTTCGTTGACACTGCGAACACGGTCTCGGGCCTCGGCGATACCGTTCTCGAGTATCGGCGGGCGATCATCGGGGGCGAACCTGGCTACCGTAACGGCAAGCGGGACGCGCGGGCGATCACGCTCTCCGCCCGCGCCCTTTTGAAACTGCCGACCGGGAGCGCACCCAATCTCCTCGGCTCCGGCGCGACGGACGGCGGCCTGGGCCTGTCGGCGACAGCCCGCCCGTTCGGACGTGTTGCTTTCAACGGCAACCTGACGTATGTGCTGAACGGCAAGGCGCGCATTGACGGCCTGATGAACCGCTCGACCTCGCTTCATTCCGTGCTCGGGCTGGAGTGGCTGATGGACGGGCGGACGTCGTTCGTGTTCGAGGTCGACGACTCGCCCGCGCCGAATCAGACCGGGTCCTCGTTCGTTGACCGCCGCCGACAGGGCATCTACTTCGGGTTCTGGCGTCAGGTCAACAAGCGCGAGAATGTTTACCTCGCCGGGGGCGAGAAGGTCGGCATGTCGCCCGACTTTACGCTCGCCCTCGGCAGTCGCCTCGCACTGTAGGGAACAGTGAGTAGGGGACGGTGAAAGGTCACCCTCCGATACAGCGGGTCAGGGCGGCGTGGAACCGACAGGGGGGCTTGTCGGCGGCGTGATAGTGGGGGCCCCCGCGCCAATTATCTCGCTAGCTTTGAATCCGAAATAGGGTGCTGACGCTTCCGGGCTTTCCGGGAGATAAAGTACCGTGAACGCCGCGCCCGCGCACAAACCGAGCTGCCGGACGCGGCTCTGCGTCTCCGTCAAAGTCCCGGCTCGCAACCTGCCTTTGGCCCTGTACTCGTATCGGAGCGTGACCCTTCCGTCACGCGGGGCGCACAATCCCTCCGCCTCGCCAATGACTACCGCGCGGGCGGGAACCCCATCCCGAAGTGCCTTGCTACCGAAAGGCAGAGCAAACAGCAGTGCCGCGAAGCCGCATATGATGTAGAAGAATGCTTTCAATCCTGCTGGGGTCGGAGCGATCGCGTTGAGCGTCATCGCGAGTGACACGAAGGCAATCAGCCACACGACGGTCTTCTGGTGGGAGCGGGTCGTACGGACCGGGCGCGGCGTCGCGCCGAGCAGTTCTGGTTCGATGACGCCGTACCGGGTTGCGGGAGACGCAGGCACGGCGGCGGCTCGCGCGAGGAGCCGCGCCGAAACGTTGCGGGAGACCTGCGTCGCCTCAACCGGCAAGACCTCATACCGTCGCGACGCGATGCAATATGGCATAATTTCCGGCTTGTCGCCATTGGAAAGGAGCAACGTCAGAATGCTGTCCGGCGCGAGTTGATGTTCCGCGACCTGTTGCGTTGGGATCACGACCGAACCCGACACGATCTCGCCCGATTTCGTCAGGTACCATACCCGCACTGTGGTCACACGCGACTCTTTTTCGAGAGAGGTTACAATTGCCGGAACGGCGTCGCCGGTCCTTAATAGCCCATAATTGCGGCGGTTTTCTGTGTGGTCATGCCATGCAAGCAACGATCCGATCAGTACCCCCTGCATCAGAGGCATATCTATCCTACCTATCCCCCCTTGCGGACCACGGTAGGCTACGTAGAGGTAAACCAGGCAAGCAAAAGTGGCGACAGCTCCTAGTGCCACGCGAGCAGAGTGTGCTTGCCGGAGCCGCACCCACCGGGGATGACAGCCGAGGAGTTCGTGCGGAATCGTGTGGGCGGTCAGGCGTGGGAGTAGCGTTTGTGTCGCGGTTGCTTCCGGCACGCGCCGCGAAGGCAGGCCATAGCTTGTGCCGGTTTTCCGAAACTGTAAACCGCTTGCCATATCACCTTCTCCGATCCCGACGCGCCCAGACCGCGCTCCGCTGTGCCGAAGCGGGAAGGGGCACCTCTACCGTCCCGTCCCGCTCCCCGCTGAGACGGTTTGTAACTCCTCGTCGCGCGTGCTCGTGCTAACCCGGTATTGCGACGGTGCCACCGCCCGCGTCTCCTCGACACGGGAGACGCGCTCTTCGAGGCGCGTCAGTCCGGCGTCGAACGACATATCAAACTTCGTGGATGTATCGCGCAGTTTCTCAACTTCCCCACGCAGTGCTTGCAGTTCGGTGCGGACGTCGGCGGACACGGTGCCACCCTCAACGACTACGTTGCCGCTATGTGCCTTTATTTCAGCAAGTTTGCGCACGTGTGCCAAATATACCATGTATGCAACCATCCCCATGCCTGCGAACGGGATCATCAATGCCATTATGCCAGCGTCCAAATCGTTCCTCCTAACGTGAAAGTGACGAACATGATTTACTCCCTAAGCCAGTCGGGGAGTGGCCCGGTCGAGCCGGGCGGCGGGGGCTTACGCGCCTGGATCTGCTCCGCCGTCATGCGGGCGATCCGTAGCGCGTCCGCGACCGTCAGTTGTCCGCCGTATAGTGCTTTGCCGATTATGACTCCCTCGACGCCGTGAGGTTGCAGGTCGGCGCAGATTTTGATGTCGGCGGGGCCGGACACGCCCCCCGACGCCAGCACGGGCCTGCCAGTCGTTCGGGCGAACGCCGCCGTCGCGCTCGCGTTCACTCCGCCGAGCATCCCATCGCGGGACACGTCGGTGTATAGGAAACGCTTCGCGCCCATTCCGGCAAGACGTATCCCGAAGTCCTCGGAACGCTCGGTGGACGCGGCGAGCCAACCCTGTACCGCGACGAAGCCGTCTTTCGTGTCCGCGCCGACGATGATCTGCTCCGCGTACTTGGTGAGCATCGCGCCGATCACCGCCGCGTCGCTCGCCGCCGTGGTGCCGACAATCACGCGGGACGCGCCGATATTCAGCACCTGCGCGATACGCTCCATGGTGCGGATACCACCGCCGACCTGGACGCGCATGTCGGGCACCGCGCGGATGATCGCGCGGATGACTACCAGGTTCTGTGGGTCACCGGTCCGTGCCCCGTCCAGGTCAACTATGTGCAGGAACGTCGCGCCGCTCGTGGCGAAGCCCCGTGCCACCTCTATGGGATCGTCGGCGACGCGCATTTCGGAGTCGAAGTCTCCGCGCTGGAGCCGGACGGCTTTGCCGCGCAGGAGGTCAATGGCTGGTATAATTTCAAGCATGCTGGTTTATTCGGTCTCGATTTCTTCGTCGGGGTCAGCTGGCGGGAATGACACGAGTCGGTACACCTTCGCGAGCGAGATGGCGACTTGCGTTCCATTTAGATCAAACCGCCATTCGTCCGCGAGGGCGTTCAGTTCCCGCGCGAGAACCCAATGCTCGCCGGGCGAACGCTCGTAGTGCTCCAGGCGCGGCTCGTACTGGTCAATCAGAACGTAGTGGCGTAGCGACCCGATCGCGCGGTAGTCACGAAACTTGGTGTCCCTATCCTTCAACGCCATGGGAGGGGACAGCACTTCAACAATCAGCACCGGGTTTTGCAATGCCTCCCCGATCGTGACCATCAGATCGCCACAGGCTACTGTCACGTCCGGATAGTAGCTCAGCCGTTCCCGAATGTATACCTTCTGGTCGCTCGTGAGAACCCGGCAACCGGTGTCATCAAGTGCGTTCCCGAGGGCGATGATCAAGTTTCCGCAGATCGTGTTGTGTTCCGTGCTTGCTCCAGCCAATTCGTTGCCTTCCTCGTCCACGGTCGGCCAGACCGGAACCATGATTCCGTCTACCAGGTCGTGCTTGACGTCGGAGGAACGTTCGCGCTCCATATATTCCGCGAAAGAAATGCGCTCACGTTTCGGGCTTGTGCGCGATGCGGGCCGGGTGCCAGGCGTCGCGGGTACCGGGCGGTCTAAAGTCTTAGTAGCCATTGCTTGATGTCCTTCCTTATAGGCGGGCAAAGTTGTCCAGAATCCGCAAGCCGACGTCGCCGCTCTTTTCCGGGTGGAACTGTGTGCCATATATACTTCCGCCGTCCCATACCGCCGACGTGTAGGGCGCGATGAAATCCGTGGTCGCGGCCGTGCATGCGGCCGCGTCGTCCGGCCGGCAGAAGTAGGAGTGGACGAAGTAGACCTCCGCGCCGCCCTCTAGCCCGGCGAACAGCAGCGAGCGCGTACGACCATCGTTGGCGCGTCCGTGTGCCGAATCCGTGTCGGGAAAGTCGAGCGCGTTCCAGCCGATTTGCGGGACTTTCACACCCCGCGCCGCCGTGCCCAGATTCCGCTCGTCGAAGCGCAAGACGCGACCGGGGATCAGGTTCAGCCCCCGGTGCGTCCCCATCTCCTCGGATTCGGTGAACAGAAGTTGCATCCCGACGCAGATGCCTAAAAACGGCTTGCCGGAATGCGCCGCCTCCAGCGTCACGGATTCCAGCCCCACTTCACGCAGAATGTTCGCCGCCGCGCCGAACGCGCCGACGCCGGGCAGTAGCACACGTGGCGCGGCGCGGATCATGCCGACGTCACGCGTGATGACGGCAACATGCCCCTGCGTCTCGAACGCCTTTTGCACCGAGCGCAGATTGCCGACGCCGTAGTCAATGATCGCGACATCAATCCGCCCATCACTCGGTGCGGGGGGGGCGATGTCAGGCACGAAACTCATCTACAGCACCCCTTTCGTAGACGGTATCCCGGTCACACGCGAGTCGAACGCGACTGCGGCGGACAGCGCGCGACCGAACGCCTTGAACGCGCCCTCCGCGATGTGGTGGGCGTTGGTGCCCGTGAGCAGGCGCAGGTGTAAGGTCAAGCCCGCGTTCCGCGCGACCGCGTGGAAAAACTCCTCGACCAGTTCCGACGCGAACGTCGGCCCGATGCGCGTGTCCGGGAACCGTAAGTCGGTGTAAAACGCGCCGCGTCCGGAGAAATCCAGGGCGCACAGTACCAGCGTCTCGTCCATCGGCACCGTCGCATCACCATACCGCGCGATACCGCGCTTGTCGCCGACCGCCTGACGCAACGCCTGACCGAGCGCGATCCCGACGTCCTCGACCGTATGATGATCGTCAATATGTGTGTCCCCGGTCGCGGCGACGTTCAGCGACAGCAACCCATGGCGGGCGATATGGGTCAACATATGGTCAAAAAAGCCGATGCCGGTATGAATCTCGCTCGCGCCGTCGCCGTCGAGGTCGAGGGAAAGCGTGATCGCAGTCTCCGAAGTGGCACGGCGCACGCTAGCAATGCGTCGGGTCGGCGCGGGGGAAGGATCGTCCATGCCCAAAAGTATACCGCACGTCACGCCCCGAGTTTAAACGCGCGGGTTGTGTGCGATCTGTCTACTTATATTGCACGCGGACGGTCACGTTGCGCCAGCGAAAGGTCGGTCGCGACACGCACGCCGAATACCCATTCGAGACGCACCTGACGTCCAGCGTGGTCTCCCCGTGCCAGACCGCGCTGGCGATTACGCAATGGTTGGAGACGGTAAATATCTCGTTCCCCAATCCGTAGCCCCCGTCCGTGTCTTTAAGGTGCAGTGATATAACGTCTGAGCATAACGCGCCGCCTCCATGGTTGTAAATGGCCGCGACACGTTGGTGATTCGGCGAGTCGCTTGCGAATTGGAAACTGCCAAAATTGGCGGGGTCCGTTCTCATACGCCAGTAGAAAACCGCCGCGCATAGGGCGAACACGGCGGCGCACGAGAAGAAGCCGTAGTACTAGTAGGTATCTGGTTCGGCCACGTCCGCGTCCCGGCTCCCGGTCGGATGCGTCGGCCGTATAATCATCCGCCTTCCTTTTCCGTTGCCGCGACTGCGCCGCCCAGGAGTTCCAAGAACCGGCCGATGTCGGCATTCGTGACCGAGAGACTGGGGCGTGTGCGGATGGAATCTGTCCCCGCGCCGAGCAGAAGTAGATCGAACTGTTCGCGGGCCGTCTCGACCAACCGCCCTTTATTTGCCGGGTCGCGGAGCGAGAAGCCCTGGTACAGG
>JAYUUO010000186.1:0-32287 GCA_043754515.1 Armatimonadota bacterium | reverse complement strand
GAAGAGTATCGGTACTACGCGACGTTGCGTCCGGGAATTGAGCAAGCCTTGACGGGAGTGACAGCCGAGCAAATGCGAGCGTTTTACGAACATTGTGGATGCTCACGCGAGGAACAACTTTAGTTGGATTTGCTATATATGATCCTCAATTCGTTGCCGACATCGCCCGTTGTCTAATTGACGCCGCGAAAACCCGCCACCATCCAACAAGCGAGTGATACCCAGGCGGTTGTGCCCACCAACAGAACCAGAACCACCCACCCGACATGAAAGTCGTACTGATTCCGCTTCAATGCGGCGGCGTCCATGACGTTGCGCTCGCTTTTCACCACTTGAGTTTCGCACGAAGGGACTAACGAGAGTTAACGCGGCAAGGACGCACGTCGTCATGTTCGGCGAATACGCCGCCGTACCCGGTTGCCGCGACCAGGAATCCGCATCATATACCGCGTACACAACCAGCAACATCGGCGTAATCGTCCACAGCCAAAGCCACAGGCTACCCGTGTTTGTTTTCACAACAGGTTCCTACTTCGCGCCCGCGTCCCTTTGCAACTGATACAGCAGGTTCAGTGCCTCTATCGGCGACAGCACCGACAGATCAACCCTCTTGATCGCCTCCAGCACCGGGTGCGGCTCGGCCTCGAACAGTGTCATCTGCATCTTCGACGCCTTGACCGGAACCCTGTTCTCGCCGTTCCCCGGCGTCATGTCGCGCTTCTGCTTGCCGTCCTTCTCAAGACCCAGCAAAATCTCCGTCGCGCGGGCGACCACCTCCGGCGGCAGGCCCGCCATCCGCGCCACCTGCACGCCGTACGAGCGGTCTGTCCCGCCCGCGACTATCTTGCGCAGGAATACGATCCGGTCGTTCGTCTCTTTCACCGCGACGCGGAAGTTCTGGACGTTCGCATGCTGCTTCTCCAGATCGTTCAGAAGGTGGTAGTGCGTCGCGAACAGTGTTTTCGCGCCGAGTTTCGACAGATACTCCGCCACCGCCCACGCGATAGAAACGCCGTCGTACGTGGACGTCCCGCGCCCGATCTCGTCCAGAATCACCAGGCTCCGCTCGGTCGCGTTGTTCAGAATCTCCGCCGTTTCCGTCATCTCGACCATGAACGTAGACTGGCCCGCCGCCAGATCGTCGTGCGCCCCGATGCGGGTGAAAATGCGGTCCGTAATCC
Organism: Armatimonadota bacterium; assembly: GCA_043754515.1. Taxonomy (GTDB): domain Bacteria; phylum Armatimonadota; class Armatimonadia; order Armatimonadales; family Armatimonadaceae; genus JACMIU01. The sequence continues at coordinate 31,106 of JAYUUO010000186.1, read as the reverse complement.
CGATGCGCGCGTAGTCGGCGGGCACGAACGCGCCGACCTGTGCGAGGAGCGTGATCAGCGCGACCTGCCTTAACACAGTGGACTTGCCCGCCGAGTTCGGCCCCGTGATGATATGCACCTGATGCGCGCCGTCGTCAAGCAGGGTATCGTTCGGGATGAACACCGCGCTCCCACCGGTCAGTTTTTCCACCACTGGGTGCCGCCCGCCCCGAATCTCGATCACGTTGCCGTCGTCAATCAGCGGGCGTACATAACGGTTGGAACGCGCGACCTCGCCGAGCGCGGCGACCACGTCGAGCCGCGCGACCGCGCCCGCCACCTTCAGAACCGACGGTGCGTACTGCTCCGCAATCGTGTCCCGGAGCGCGCAGAACAGGTCGTACTCGCGCCCGACGATCTTCTCCTCCGCGCCGAGCACCTTCGCCTCCATCTCCTTCAGGTCGGGCGTGATGTAGCGTTCGCCCAGCGACGTCGTCTGCTTGCGGATGTAGGACGCCGGGACGTGCGACAGATTCGACTTCGTGACCTCAATGAAGTAGCCGAAAACCGACGTAAACCCGATCTTCAGCGACTTGATGCCGGTCGCCTCCCGCTCCGCCGCCTCTAGCTCCGCGATCCATCCCTTGCCGCCGCGCTTGATGGCTTGCAGCTCGTCCAGTTCGGCGTCGTAGCCGTCGCGGATAATACCGCCCTCGCGGAGTGAAACCGGCGGGTCGGTGATCACGGCACTAGCGAGCAGTTCGGATAGTTCCGGCAGACCGTCCAGTTCGGCGCACAGGGCGCGGATCGCGGGCGTTTCGATCACGGACGCGTACGCGGCGATTTGCGGCACCTTTTCCAGCGAGCAACGGAGCGCGTCTAAATCGCGGGCGTTCGCGGTGCCGGTGCAAAGGCGGGCGATAAGCCGTTCCAGGTCGGCGATCCCGCGCAAGGCGTCCCGGACATCGCCGCTCACGAGCGGGTCGGTCGCGAACGCTTCTACCATGTCAAGCCGGTGCGAAATCCGCTCCACGGACAGCAGCGGCGCGTCCAGCCACTTCTTCAGGAGCCGGCCGCCCATCGAGGTCTGCGTCGCGTCCAGCACAGTGAGGAGCGACTTATTCTTCGCGCCATCCGCGAGGCCCGCCGTCAGTTCCAGGTTGCGCCGCGCCGCCGCGTCCAGCACCATAGCATCGCCGGTCGAGTACGTCGCCATCGTCCGGATGTGCCCGACCGCGCCGAGGTGCGTCTGCTTCAGGTAAACGAGCAGCGCGGACGCCGCCTCTAAGCCCGCCGAATAGTCGTCGCACCCGAATCCGCGCAGGGTCGTGGTGCCGAAATGCTCCAGCAGGGCGAGCCGCGAGTCGCGTGGCAGTTCGCGCTTCGCCATTCGCGTGATCGTCGCGGGGCACGCCCCGCCGATCGCCAGTGCCAGTTCATCCATCCCCTCCGGCACGAGGCACTCGGAGGGGCAGAGCCGCGCCACCTCCTCGACGAGTTTGTCCATTCCCGCGCCGACCGCGATTTCGGTGACCAGAAACTCGCCCGTGGAAACGTCGGCGACCGACACGCCGGAAACGGTCTCGCCCCACACCGCCGCGACGCAGTAGTTGTTCGACTTGGCATCCAGAAGCGAGTCCTCCACCAGTGTCCCCGGCGTGACGACGCGGGTCACGCGCCGCTTGACCAGACCCTTGGCGAACTTGGCGTCCTCGACCTGATCGCAGACCGCGACCTTGTGGCCCCGCTTCACTAGCCGCGCCAGGTAGCGGTCGAGCGCGTGGTACGGAACGCCCGCCATCGGGTACCGCTCGGCGAGTCCCGCCACCTCGCGCCCAGTGAGCGTGATATTAAGCACGCCCGCGATCAGTTCGGCGTCCTCGCCGTACGCCTCGTAGAAGTCGCCGACGCGCATGAGCAGGAGGACATCCGGTCGCTCGGCTTTGAGTTCGACGTACTGCCGGAGCATCGGCGTCAGCTTTTCGATGGGAACCACGGGGGAGGGCATAACGGGTTCATTATATCGCGCCGGGCGGGGCGGTTAGCGATGCAGTGAACGAATGTTTTTGGTGAGCGAATATTTCCGGTGCGCTCGTGGTTGGGGATGGGGCTGGTTTGTTGTCGGTCTCCCTCTCTCCAGGGAACCTGATTCCCTACTAAACTCTCGCTGGTGGCGCGGAGCACGCGACGCCTCGACAACTATTCCTGGGCCAAAAGCGCGAAAATCACGCTCGATATGATGAACGAACTCGCCGGGGTGGGGTAAGGCGATTGCATCATGGACGAGTCGCTTTGAGAGTGGGATAGCACCACGGAGCCTACGCGACAACTAAAGTTCCGCGAGCGAGGCCACACGCGCCGCGTCCCCCGACTCAGGCGAGATTCGCGCCTGGAACAGGCGCGTTTTAATCGCGGTGTCCACTTGCGTGTCAACGAACACCGTCGCGGGACAGGTCGCGTTCGCGCAACGCAGGATCGTCACCTCGGTGGCGTTCTTATCGCCGATGCCCGCCTCCCGCTTTGTAAGCGACAACTCCACCCAGTGTTGTCCTTCCGCGAGGGCATGAACCGTCCCAGATTGACTGCTGTGTCGCCGGAAGAGCAGATACTCCGTGAGCGACCGACCGCAGACGGCGCACTTCTTCGGACTCACTTGGGTGCCGATGAGTGCGCCGAACCCTCCGGCGCAGGCCATCGCGGCCGCCTCCACAACGTACATCCCCCCAAGCCATCCGCCGCGCAGTCGAAGCCGTTCGGACCGATACCCGACGCCCCCTCGCCCGCGACTTGAACCGATGCTGACGCCGTTCTCGGAAAGGTGTTCCATGTAGACAGTGAACGTCCTCCACGGCGTTAGTGCCACCTCGGCCTGTGCGTAAACCCTTTTCTTAGAGCGTGACGGATGGCTATCCGCGATCGACTGCCTCAGCTCCACGATCATGCTCAGCCGGTGGGAGTTCGCATCGAACGCGAAACGAACCGGCATGGCGAAAAGCGCGGCGATGCAACCGCTTATCATCAGCACGGCGACATGAGGTGGTTGGGTCGGTGACAGATGAGGAGGTCGAGTCTGTGATAGCAGAATGCCCACAACGATGCCCGCCACAACCCCAACTATCAGGGCGGAGATGAGGAGCAGGTCGGAGGTGCGGAAACTGACGGCATGCCAGGCGAACCCGGCCACCAATGCGGATAGAGGCACGACGATACAGGCGGCGAGCAGTGACAAGGGAAAGATTTCTTTGCCCGATTCGGGAGCGATCGGCTCGGCAGGCGGGAAGACGGACGGCTCCAGAGAGCGGTCTGGGGCATCAACAGGCGAGTCTTCGGACATAGTAGAAAAGCGTCCTTACATAGCGACGCGCCTATAATATCATGCGCGGGAACGCCCGAGCCGCGTTGTCGGTGGTATACGAGACGACCGTCTCGCCCGATTCGCCGCGAACCGCCGCGATTCGTTGCGCGACGAGCGCGACCCGCGCCGGTTCGTTGGGGAACTTCCCGCGTAGGGGCTCGGGAGACAGATACGGCGCGTCCGTCTCCAGCAGGAGCGACGCACGCGGGGCGGCGCGAACAATATCGCGGAGCGCGTCATTCTTCTTGTACGTGACCGTGCCGCCGACGCCCAAAAACCAGCCGCGCGACAGTGCGCGTTCGGCGTCGCCCATGTCCCCGGCGAAGCAGTGCAGGATGACCCCGATCCCGCCCGCCTCCGCTTCGAGAACCGCCAGCGTCTCCGGGTACGCGTCCCGGCAGTGGATCACGATGGGCAGATTTGCCGCCCGCGCCACCGCGATCTGCGCCCGGAATACACGCTCCTGATCGTCGCGCGGCGACAGGTCGCGGTAGAAGTCCAGCCCGATCTCGCCGACAGCCACGGTCCGCTCGTGGGCGGCGAGCTCACGCAGGCGGCTCTCCGTTCCCGGCAAATAATGCGCGGCGTCGTGCGGATGCACCCCCACCGTGGCCCACATCCGGGGATCGCTTGCGGCGAGCGTCACCGCCCGCTCCGAGGACGCTAGATCGTAGCCGACGACGACGAAGCCGTGGACCCCGGCGAACTTAGCGCGTTCGAGCACGCTGGGCAGGATCGCGGGATCGCCGAGGTCTTTGCCGTTGAAGTGAACGTGTGTATCAATCACGGGGCTATGGTAACACGAAACCGCCTGCCGACACAGGCGGGGTCCGCGAAGCGACACGCCAAATTAGTTACCTTTCGCGCCCTTCCATGGCCACCCCGTGTCATCGCGTAGCCGTCACGCGGCTGGACGATTTCGGCGCCGGGCCTCCTCCGTCCCTCCGGCGGTCGGTGAATCGTTCCCACCCGCGGGGCGGCGTTCCGGCGGGTGCGGACGGTGAGCCGTTCCGGTGGGCGGCGGACGGAGCGAGGGGCGTGCCCCCCGGAGTGGCTCCTCCGAGGGGGGCAGGGGCGGATGGGGCGGCCGTCACGGAGGGCGGTGAATCGTTTACGACGCGACCCTGCCCCCGGCGTTCACGAGCCGCGTCCCCAGAACTGCCACCAGGGCGGCTTCCCGTCGTCACGCTCGGCGGCTTTATCGCGCTTCTCGCCTTCGTTGCGCACGCGGTACCCCGGCACGATCTCCACGGAGGGTAGCGACATCCCGGAAAGCAACGCCCATATGCGTTCGGCGACGGGCGCGGACGGGGCGTAGGTGAGGATCGTCGGGTGATGCTCGAACACGTACTCGATAAAGGTATAGAACCGCAATTGGGGATCGTCCGTGGCCCGGTTGATAGTTTTGATGATCGCGCCGAACTGCTCCAGCGTGGTGAGTACCAGGAAGTGATCGCTGAAGTTGATGTTCAGGGTCGTGTTGCCGGTCGCCTCCGCGCCGCAACGCGGGCACGGGTTGAGCGCGCCGTGCTTGATTTCGCTGCACGAGCAACATAAAGCGTTGGTCATAGGAGTTGTCCTTTCGCGGTGTTATCCCATATCCCTGTTGGGGCGCGGACAAGCACGGAGTTGCTATACTCCGGGCAAGCGCATCTAAATTGTCGGCCACCCGCGTTCGGTTCGTCGGGCGGTCGGGGTGATCAACCGAACGCGGGTGGCCGACTATTTAGATGCGCTCGACTTACCGCTGTACCCCGGTGGCGCATGACGGCAGGTGCCCCGGTGACTCTGCCCGCGCGACGTACTTCCACGGTTAGCGGATCGGAAAATACGGAGTCGGCACGACCGAGGCTCTGCCTATGTGAAAGGGCGCAATCGCCCTGTTATCGGGGGATGATTTGAACATCTACCGCCCAATTCGCGATAGAATATCCCCGGAATTGTTCCCCATGCCGCCACTGCTTGATCAGATCGCGCTCGCCCGCCGGGGGACCTGAACAAGTTATGTCGCAAGAATTAGTATCCCCCCCGTTCGGAGCCGACCAGGCCGTTGTAGATGCCATTTCCGACCCCGCCCGGCTTGATGCGCTCCGGGAGTCCGGACTCCTCGATACGCCGCCGGAGGGAGGCTTCGACCGCATGACGCGGCTCGCCGCCCGTATCTTCAACGCCCCGATTTCACTTATCACTCTGGTGGATTCGGATCGGCAGTTCTTCAAGTCCTCGCTCGGTTTGCAGGAGCCGTGGGCGACCGCGCGGGAAACGCCGCTTTCACATTCGTTCTGCCAGCATGTCGTCGCCCAGCGTGGTCCCCTCGCCATCGGCAACGTGCCGACGGACGCCCGTTTCAGCGGCAACGAGGCGATACGCGATCTGGACGCAGTCGCCTATCTCGGTGCCCCCATTACATCTAGGGACGGCTCGCAGACGCTCGGGTCACTCTGCGTCATAGATAACGTGCCGCGCCAGTGGACGGACGATGACATCGCCGTCCTGACGGAACTAGCGCAGTCCGTGATGGTCGAGATCGAGATGCGCGACACGATCCGCGCTCTGCGTGAAGCCGAGGCGCGTCTGCGGCGGACGGTGCGCGGCTCGCGCGACGGCTTGTGGGAGTGGGATATGCGCACGGGCAGGGCGTATATCTCGCCGCAGTCGAAGGCGATGCTCGGGTACGCCGAGGAGGAGTTCGGCGACACGGTGCAGACCTGGCAACAGCTGATCCACCCCGAAGACTACGACCGGGTGGCGGAGAAACTTGCCGCCTTTCTCCTCTTGTGCGGCGGCACCCCGAACCCGTTCCCCGCCGTGCGCGCCCTGCCGGAGGCGGCGGGGGTGACGGGCGATTCGATGTGCGACAACGAGTACGCCGACGAGTACCGGCTCCGGTCCAGGAGCGGGACGTTCCGCTGGGTCTGGGTCAACGCGATCGCGTTCTGTGACGGGGCGAACGCGGTCGTCCGGCTCTCCGGATCGCACACCGACGTCACCGAGCAGAAGCGGGCCGAGGCCGAGTCGAAGGCGCAGGCGCGGGTGCTGAAGGCGCAGGCGGAAGCACTAAAGCGGCAAACCGCCGAGGTGGAAAAGGCGCGCGACATCGCTGTCTCGTCGGCCCGCGCCAAATCCCAGTTCCTGGCCAACATGAGTCACGAGATACGCACCCCGATGAACGGCGTGATCGGGATGACCGGGCTTCTCGAGGAAACCACTCTGACGCCGGAGCAACAGGAGTATACGCGCACGATCCGCACTTCGTCGGAGGCACTCTTGGGGATCATCAACGACGTTTTAGACCTGTCTAAGATCGAATCGGGCAACCTGGAGATGGACGACGTGCCGTTCGTGTTGCGCACCCTGGTGGAGGAGACCGCCGAACTGCTCGCGCCGCGCGCCATGGAGAAAGGGATCGAGATCACCTGCTCCGTGTCTCCCTTTCTGCCGCCCATCCTGCGGGGCGACCCGGGCCGGTTGCGGCAGATACTGTTGAACCTGGGCGGGAACGCCGTTAAGTTCACCGAGTCCGGTCACATCGAGGTCACCGTCTCCGCCCCGCCGCTCGATGAGGACGACGATGGGAACATCCTCCACCCGCGCTTCGTGGTCGCGGACACAGGCATCGGGATTACGCTGGAGCGACAGGAGGCTATATTTCAGAGTTTCACCCAGGCGGACGCGACCACGACCCGTAAGTTCGGGGGCACCGGGCTGGGGCTGACGATCTCCCGGCAACTCGCGCAACTAATGGGCGGCGACGTTTCCGTGACGAGCGCGGTCGGGATCGGCAGCACGTTCACGCTGGAGGTTCCCCTTCGGGTCGAGACCGATCTCAATCTGGCGGCGGTCGCCATATCCGCCCAGGCGATAGCCTCGCTCTTGGACAAGGACCGGGTGCGCCGGGTGGAGAACCTGCTGAAGCAGCGGCGGGTGTTGGTGATAGACGACATCCCCGCGAACCGCCGCCTCCTGCGCGAGCAGTTCACGGCGTGGGGGGCGCGCGTGGACGAGGCGGAAAATGGCATGGACGGTATCCGGCTGTTGCAAAGCACGGGCGGGAGCGGGAGCGACCCGGATGGGTTCGCGCTCACGATCATGGATATGCACATGCCGGGCATGGACGGGAAGACCACCGCGCAACTAATCAAGGGAGACCCTCGGTTCGGCGAACTGCCCATCGTGCTCCTATCTTCGGGCTTCGCCGCGCGCGAGTACGGGCGCGGCGCGGCGGGCGACAGCGGGCTGTTCGCGACGGTGCTGTCAAAACCGCTACGGCAGGCGGATCTGCTTACGGGGGTACTGGCCGCCCTCGCACGCGACGAGACGTTTACCCCGGTGGGCACCCCCGCGGCGACCGAACTCGTGGCGGCGAAAACGGCGGGTGGCATCGGTGTGAGCGGCGGCATGTTTCTCGCGGGCGTGCGCGTCCTGATCGCGGAGGACAACCCGGTGAACCAGAAGGTGGCGCTCGCGCTCCTCGCCAAATGGGGATGCGCCGACACGATGGCGGTGGAGAACGGGCGGCTGGCGGTGGAAAAACTCGGCGAGGTGGCGGGGACACCAGACGAGTTCGATATCGTGCTGATGGATGTGCAGATGCCGGAGATGGACGGACTGACCGCGACCGCGCGGATACGGGATGACGAAGAGGCGCGCGGCGCGAAACCGGTCCCCATCATCGCTCTGACCGCGCATGCGATGACGGGTGACCGCGAGCGTTGCCTCGCCTCCGGCATGAGCGACTACCTGGCGAAACCAGTCCGCCCGGACGCGTTCAAAACGGTGCTACAAAAGTGGCTGGTTCCCCGCCCCGCCCCGCCAGTCGGGGCGGGCAAGGACGGTGAAGTAGTTCGCCCGGCCCGGCCCTCATTCAACGCGGCGCGCCTACGGGAGTCGTGCGGGGACGACGCCGAAGTGATCGCCGAAGTGATCGCCGACTACCGGGACAGCGTCCCGACGCTCCTCATCGCCATGGGCGCGGCGGGCGACGCGACCGCAGCGCGGGCCGCCGCTCATACACTGCGGGGCAGTAGCGAGACCATCGGGGCGGAAATGCTGGCGATCCTGTGCGAGAGTGTTGAACGGGCGGCATTTACAGGCGTCCTTCCCGGACGCGGGGAACTAGACGCAGTACGCATGGAATGGGATCGCGTCGTACTCGCGCTGTCGTCGTTCGCGGCGGGCGGTTAGGGACGGGTGGCGGAACGGTCCCCACTCGGTCGCGACGGACGCGGCTCGCCGTCCGCGCGGATCCGTTTCGTCCTGCGCACGATGGGGGGGCGTAAATCGGGTAAAACGGCGGTATTATGGCAGACCACCCCCACCCCCACCCCGCGACAGACCTCCCCGAAGCGCGCCACCCGCCCGACATCCTCGCGCCGGGCGGGTCTTTGTACGCCTTCTCCTTCCCGAACTTCAGGCTGTTTTTTTTCGGGCAACTCATCTCCGTCGCGGGCACGTGGATGCAGATGGTAGCGCAACAGTGGCTCGTGTACGAACTGACCCACTCGGCGGTCTGGCTGGGCGTCGTGTCCGGGGCGACCGCGCTACCCTATGTGATCTTCGCCTTCTGGGGCGGCTCCGTCGCGGATCGGCACCCACGCCGCGCCATCCTACTCTGGACACAGACCGTGGCGATGCTACTCGCGTTCGTGCTGGCGTTGCTGGCGACCAACCGGCTCGTGCCGATAGCCGCGTGGCATGTCGCCGTGTTCGCCGGACTGGGCGCGATCGTCAACGCGTTTAATATGCCCGCGCAACAAGCGTTTGTGACCGAGATGGTGGATGACCCGAAAGCAGTGCCGAACGCCATCGCGCTTAACTCGCTCCGCTTCAATCTGGCGCGTTTTCTAGGCCCGATGTTCGCGGGCGTCACGCTGGTCAAACTCGGCGCGCCCTGGTGCTTCCTGCTTAACGGCATCTCGTTCATCGCCGTGATCGTCTCGCTGTCCCTGATGCGCGAGGCGCGGGCGAAGGAGAACCAGCGTGTGGGCGGGGCGGTATCACCGTGGGAAGGCGCGCGGTTTCTGATCGGGATGGGGAGCCTGCTTCGGGTGACACTCCTGACTGGGGTCGCGAGTCTGCTGGTGCTCTCGGTGTCCACGTTGTACCCGGTGCTGGCGGCGGCGTATCGCGGCGGCGCGAGCGGATTCAGTACGCTGGTCACGGTGAACGGCATCGGCGCGACGATAGGCGGCGTCACCGTGGTCACGCTCGGGAGCCTCGTGCGGGGGCGGTACCTGGTCTACGGCGGGGCGAGCGCGTTCTGCGCCGCCCTGCTTCTGCTCTCGTTCCAGACCGCGTTTTTGTCCGCGCTCGTCTGCCTTTTCGCCGCCGGTATCGGTATGGTCATCTTTACGACCACGGCCAATACGAAGGTACAAACGGAGGTGCCGAACGAATTGCGTGGGCGCGTGATGGCGATGTACTCGCTGGTCGCCAACGCCCTGATGCCGCTCGGCGGTCTGATACTGGGCTTCCTCGCCCACTATTACGGCGTGCTCCCAACGATCCGCGTCGCCGCCGGGCTTACCTTCTTCGTCGCCCTCTCGCTCTGGATATGGAGCGCGACCGAGCGGGATGTCGCGGCGGCTAGATGACCGTCGCGAACGCCCCCGCCTCGACCTGCCCGCGCAACCGCTTCAAGCCGCGCTCGTAATGCTTGCGGGCGTTCGCCTCTTTGATGCCTAGTTCCTCGGCGATTTCGGCATGGCTCAGGTCACCAGCGACGCGTAGCCAGACCACCTTTGCCTCGGTCGGCGAGAGCGTTTTCGCGATAGCGGCGTGCAACTGGTATTCCTGGAACTTCGACGCGGCCGTCTCGGCGGGAGTGGGTCGCGGGTCGGGGACGGCGATGGCGGCCTCGGAATCGTCCACGGAGATCCCCGGCTTGTTCAAGCCGCGCCGGTCCAGATGGCGGCGCTTGTCAATCAGCAGGTTCACAGCTACCCGCTGGACATAAGCGGGCGTGATCTCCCCCGGCGCATTTTCGTCGCCCGCACACAGCAATCGCACCATCACGTCCTGCGTAAGGTCGTCGGCTTCCTGGGCGGTCAGGTGGCCGGTGTAGCGGTCCAGCGCGGCGGCGCACAGGGTCTTGACACGCCGTCGCAACTCCTCGGCGGCGCGGTTCTTCTCCCCTTCCGTCTTGCCGTTCCGGGTGCGGGCGAGCAGTTCGGCGTTCGTGGCGCGGCGCGGCGTCGCGGTCTCGGGCGCGGAAACCGCCGCGCCCGCGCCGTCAATGACGCGGCTACGCAGGGCGGCGAGGCCGACTAATACCGCGCCGCCGGGGCGTCGGTTTGTGTCGTTCGTGATCGGGTTATTATTGTTGGCACTCATCGCTTTTTATTTCGCCTCCTCGTTGTGGTCGCGCGGGCGACGCGTTCTAAATGTCCGGTGGGTGCTAGCGGGTTTCCGCCTGTGCCTGGGAGACGAACACCGGGCTGTCCGCGATCACCTTCGGTGGCTTGGGTCCGGTCAGGTCGGCTAATACAGGGCGGACGGTGCCGCAGAGAGCGGCGACGGCGACAACGGCGGCGATAAACGCTGTTTTAAGAACGGTGTTATTTTTCATGGTTTTCTTCTTTATCAGACGTGGGCGGGATCGATTTAGTTCATTAGAGTTCGTAAAGGCGCGTATTTCGCGGCGTACTCGGCGAGAATGCCGGAAGCGTTCAGGACGTCCGCGCGGGCGGCAGCGCGCTCCCACAAGGCGCGGGCGGACTCCGTTTCGCGCAGACACAGTTTCACGTACGCCCACGGGCATAGGTATTCTAGACGCTCCCGCTCCGGCGCGGTGCGCGCGTCGCAGACGCGGTAGTCGGCGTCGGCGTCGGCCAGAAGCGTCGCGTCGGTTTCGCCGCCCTGCCGGAACCGGTGGACGGACAGGTACGCCCGGTTCTGGTGGACGATGCCGCTCGCCTCCTCGGTCAGCCAATCGCTCGGCGCGAGTTCGGCGAGGAACGAAAGGACTTCGGTCGCGCGGTCGAGCGACCCCGGCGTGTTGTCAGTGATGTACGAGATCGCCAGCGCGACCCACGCCTTGATATACCCGGCGTCCCGCTCCACGGCGGCTTCGTACGCCGTGATCGCGGCCACGGGGTCCTTATCCTGGTACAGCGCGGTCTGGCCCGCCTCGAAGGAGCGCACGGCCTGGGCGTCCGGCGAATCGTCGGGCCAGACCCCGCTCCCGGTGCGCCGCCCGATCAGGTGGGCCGGGTTGCGCTCGAAGAACCGGGCGGAAAGCGTCTGCTCGCCGGTCGGGAGGTCGTCGGTGACTATGTGACGCGGGTAGGCGCCGGCGGGTAGGTCGGACGGGACGATCTGTTCGGGCGGTATCGGCATCAGTTTCCCTTCGCGGGTGACGCGGAACGAGAGCGCGGCGCAGGACTTCTTTTCCTGGACCGGCACGGGCGCGTTTGCTTTGCTGTACCATTCCCACATTGGCTGTCATGTCTCCTGCCTCGGAGCGAGGCTTTCCCTTATAAACGTACCTCTGACATATTATGTGACAGGCGGCGCGGCGGAATCAGGCCATTTTTGGAAACTATTTTCGACGCGCCCTGAAATAACGCGAGTTCGGGTTGAGCGCGGGCTAAAGTGCCGACTCGGGAGGCGTGGAGTGAACCTTTTTCACCAGACAGCAAGTCATATAGATTCGTCCTGGCATGGTATGGTGCCCTACTTCAGATACAAGACTGCGAGAGCGTATTATGAAGCTGCATCCGGTGAATGGGGTTCACTCCGGCTCCGGTCCTGGCACAGACGGCCCCATGAACTCAGGTTGATCCAAGGATAAAGTACGCCAACCGACACCGAAAACGTACCCCTGTGGCGCGAAAGTCACGGCGACCTCGCGAACTCGAATCTGTGGGCGGGGGACGCCAAAGGACGCCGCGCCGCCGGTCATCACCGGCTCCGTCTGCGATGGCACGCGCCCACGGACGGCCCCATCTACTCCTCGCCCGTCGTCGGCTCGTGGCACCGCGACGCGCGGCTGGCGTTCGTGTTGTCCGTCCGCCGGAGCCTGTATGCCTTCTCCGAGCGCACCGGGAAGCCGGTGTGGGAGGTGCCCATCGGCCGCAGCGACGGGGCGACCGCCGATTGCGCGGTAGGACACGACGACACGGTGTACATCGGCTCCGGGAACGGCAAGCTCCCCGCCCTCGGAGCGACTAACGGGCACTGCCGGTGGCAGTTCGCCGCTCGCTCGTCCGGGTCAAGGATTTGCGCGCCCACCCTCGGCCCCGACGGCACCGTCTATGCGGGTTCGGCATCTCGGACTGCGGGTTGGCGGCGGTGTCGGCGGAAGGGTAGGAATGAGCTATGCGTGCCCCCGCGCATCCGGCGGGACATTATTGTCCCGTCTCGTCCTTGACAGCCGTTTTTTCGGCGATACAATAGGTGATAAGGCGGGTTAGCACCTTTTATGCCAGGTAATTCACGGTGTTGTGGATGGCTACGGAGGTGTTAATTAAAATTAACGGTTTATTATCCGCGCCTAAGGGTACATGAACCACAGTTGACATCATGACAACGTTGCACCGCATGTCAGAAAGGAGGGTAATCATCATGGCTAAGAAGAAAGATAAGAAAGACAAGAAGGATAAGAAGAAGGGCAAGAAGTAGCCCCGATGACGCCCCGCCCGTACCGTAGCGCGCGGGGCGTCTTTTTAATTTCGTGCCGCCGTCGCCGCTCCTCCCGCGCACGCCTACAAAGGCCGACACCAGAAGTAGAGCCGGTGTGCCCCCGATGCCCCGCCCGGCAGACTGAACCGTAGCCGCACCGCCCCCGACCCGCCCGGCGCGAGCCGCGCCTCGTGCCAGACATAGGAGCCGAACGCCTTTCGGAGCACGCCACGCGGCGGCAGACATGCTCCGTCAACCGCGACCACGGAGCCGCCCGCGCCGCCCGCCAGATTTAGCAGACATACCACCCGCGTCCCCCACGCCCGCGGGTTGCCGAGCGTGACCGATAGATCGTAGACCACGCCGTAGTTACCGGGGTTGGTGTCGAGCCGCCCGTTCCCCCGGACAATGTCGCGGGGGAACTCGCCCGGTAGTGGGCGCGAATAAACCCCGCTCTCCGGTCCCGCGAGGTCGAGCCAGCGCGGCAACCCATCCTCGGGTACCACAAAGCCGATCTTCCCGCGCCGCCCGCCATAGCGGTACACGCCGCGCGTCCGCGCTTGTCGCGGATCGTCGGCTTTCGCGGGTGCCCCCAGGAGTTGCTCGCGGGTCGGCAATGTCGTGCCGCGCCACGCTACGACACCCATCTCCACCGCCAACGCGCCCACGCCGCCGCGCCCGGATACTGGGCGGAGCGCGAAGTCGAACATGCCGGAGGCCGTATGCCCGCGCGGAACATCCCGCGCCGCGATCAACACGCGGCTACCGGGGGCGACCGTGGCCAGATAGTGGTCAACCTCGCCGCCATCGGAGCGCGACTCGAAGTAGGATCGGAGCGTGTTCAGACCGGCGACGGCGGGGTCGCCGTCAACCGCCCCGCCAGGCCGTTCCGCCGAATCGCCGCTCGCGCGGGCGACATACAGTTCAAGCGGCGCGGTGCCGTGGTTCAGGAAAAACGGCGCGATACGTAGCGGACCACCGATGTTCTGGTGGTGGAAAAAGAGACGCGCCCGCCATTCGGGGAGCCGAACCCGGCACAACACCAAAACCGGCTCCGATCCGGCCATCTGCTCCGGCGAGTTGCTGACCACAAGCGGTGGTCCTGTCGGAGTGACGGACATGGCACCGTCGAAAAGCAGGCCAGTGCCGTCCGGCACGGATAGATCCGGCGGGAGCGGTAGGAATATGGGAGTGTCGCGCGGCATTTGTTTTCGTCGGGCGCGGGTTCGTGTCGAGACGTGAGTCATCGCCCGTAGATATTAGACACCCGCGAGAACTATTTCGGCGCGCGGTGTGAAAAACCTCTCCGGTCCAGGCGTCAGGAAGGTTTCCGCGACCATTGCGTTGAAACCTGCTTCATAAAATATTTATTCAGCGAGGTAACCTATGTCCGTACCCGATACCACCGAGAATACCACGCCCAGCGACGCGCGAACCGCGCCGAGCGACGCGACGCCCCTACCAAACGCGCCCGACCCCAACCCGGTCGTGGCCGGCTACCGGGTCGGTGCCGAGATGGGACAGGGGCCCCTCGGCAAAATATACCGCGCCGAAAACGTGGAGACCGGGGAGAAAGTCGTCTTCCGCGGCTTCACGCGCCCCGACGGGGCGGACTCGGAGAAGTGGGACGCGGCGAAGGAGCAGTTCCGCGGCCTCCTCGAACAGCAACAAAAACGCGACCGCCACCCGGTGATTCAGGACATCATCGGGTTCGGCGAGGAGAACGGGCTGTTCTGGATCGCCACCGAGTACTTCGAGGCGCGTACCCTGCAACAGATCATGGCGTCGGGCGGCGCGCAACCGATCGCGTGGTGCGTCGCGGTGATGAAGCAGGTGGCGGACGCGGTTGACTTCGCCGCCGAACAGGGCCTGGCCCACACCGACCTGACACCCTACAATGTTCTCCTAGTCAACCATCCGGAGGCACCCGATCTCATAGAGGTGCGGGTGATCAACTTCGGCCTCGCGCACGCCCGCCCAAAATACGGCTCGCGCTATGCCGCCCCCGAACAGCAAGACGGGTTCGAGGGCGACCACCGCTCGGACGTTTACGCCGTCGGCGCGCTTCTGCTGGAACTGGTAACCGGCAAGCCCATATTCACCGGCACCACGCCCGAGGAGATCGCGCAAAAAGCGCGCGCGGACGATCCGCTGAAGACGGCGGTCAGCCTCCCTTCGTACGCCCGCAATGTGCTGGGCGCGATGCTGGCGAAAGAGCCGCGCTTCCGCTACTCCGGCGTCGGGCGGGCGATAGAGGACCTGGATAACAAACGCAGCCCCGACGGCGCGGACCGCTTCGACGGGGTGGAGATGAACACCGCCGCGTTACTGGGTGAGCAGAAGTTGGGGCGAAAACAGACGGGCACCGCCGAAGACGCGCTCCGTGTCGGGTGGCGCGACGCGGAGGATCAGGAACGTGCGCGGCAGGAAGGGGCCGCGAGTCAGGCGGGAGCAGCAGCGCGACCAGCGGCGGGCCGGAACATGGCCGCGTTCGCGCTGGGCGGCGGCATGGCGGGCGGCGGGCGCGCCGCCTTGCAGGAGTACCGCCTTTCGGAGATGGACCTTCTGGAGATCAAGTGGAAGGCGGAACAGGCGAAGAAACGCGCCGACGCCGCGCGGGAGATCTCCCGCGAACGTTGGCAACCGACAGTCAAGTGGGGCATCCTCGCCGCCACCGCCGCGTTCGTTTTCGGGCACGGGGCGACGGTGGTGCCGTCGTATCAGGGGGCGACGGTGGTGCAAATGTCCGGCAAGGTAACGCGACAGCCGGTGCCCGCGCCCGACGCGAAGCCGGAAGACGCGCCGAAGCCGAAGCCGCTCGTACTCGGGCAGAGACTGAGCGCGAGCGACCTACCTTTGTATATCGCCACGCCGAACGGCGGTTCCGCGACACTCGCTCTTGCGAACGGCGAGGCGATCTATATCGCCGGGCGCAGTGCGGTGGAGGTGCGGGAACTCGGGTATGACAACGGGCCGCTCCGCCGCGTCATACTCTGGAACGGGCGCGTCGCGATACGGGCGCAACCCGCGCCGCGTGGCAAGGAGCAGTTCTCGGCGGAAACAGGCGAGGGCGTGAAGTGCGACGTGACCGGCGACACGCGCTTGCAACTGGCGAACGGTAGCCTAGGGCAGGGCGTGCGCGTCGTTCTGGTCGCGGCACCTACGGGCACCACGCACGTGGAATATTCGGGGGGGATGGCGGACGTCAAAACGGGCGAGCGGGTTCTTATCCGTCTGCCGGGCGGTCAAGGTGTCACCCAAGCGCAGACACCGGGGGACCCGACCCTCGCCGAGGAGACTAAAGCACTCGCTGCCGTACCAAGCCCGTCGGGTATCGCGCGCCTCCTGTCCGCCGTGGAGGAGAACACGGTGCTACCGATCGTGGAAGGGGCGAAGGGCGTTCTCGCGATCCCCTGGAGCATAAGCAACGGCAAGAATATCGCGGTCGCCACGGCGTCCATGCAGGCCCTCTGCTCCCTGATGGCGACCACGGACAGCGGCGCGCCCGAGTCGCTGGACACGCGCACGCTCGCGCCGCTGACGCTACCCGAGGCGGACAGGAAACGGATGCTGGATAACTTCGAGGGCGGGAAACTGGTGTCGTACCGCACGCTCCCGAGCGGCGGCTACGAAATACTCGCTCGCGCCAAAGATACGAGCCGCACGTGGATACGCGGCAAGAACGGCGGCGCGACCACGGCGGGCACGGGAAGCGAGCCGCGTCGGTAGCGGGCTCTGAGGGAGCGGGCAATGCACTTGCGGTGGGGAGCGGGCAATGAATTGTTCCTGTTCGCGAGCCGCAAACGGGAACAATTCATTGTCCGCTCCTCGCGGTCCGTCGTCTGCTTTTCGACCGCGGGCGATTCGTCCGCTCTACCGCGGGCGCAACGTCACACGCCAGCGTCACGCCCTGCCAAGCCGCACGACGGCGGCTCCGGCCTCGCGCGACGCGATCAGTTCCGCCAGCGCGTTCCGCGCGGCGTCCTTGCTGTCGTAGTAGCCCAGCATCATCGTCTTGCCGGCGAGGTCAGCTTTGAGTGCCGCCCCGCTCCCGGTCACTTCGACGTATAAACGCGTGATGTGGTCGCAGTTCAGGCAGTTGGCTTCGTGTTCGAGGTAAATCCACATGAGTGTAAACGGGGCGGGAGTGGAGGTACTTTCTCCTTTTTCTACCCCGCGTTCATCATGCCACAATCCGGGCGAATATTGAAGAACTTCTCTACAGGAACAGCGCGGCGAGCGCGATTGCCAGCGCGAAGACGACGAGCGCGATCACTGCTAAGTTACCGCGCCGTTCCGCGCGGCGTGCGTCGCGGCTTCCTTCCGCTTCGGCGAGCGCGGCGCGTGCCTCGTACAACTCGATCTGCTCGTCGGAGACGGTTCGGGGGTCGAATCCGCCCGCGCGGAGCGACTCTTCCTCGCTCCTTAGTAACGACATGGCGCGCCCGGATATATCATCCGCCTGATGGGCGGCGGCGCGGGCTTGCGCGAGAATCGCTTCGTACTGCTCCATCTCCCGGAGCAGCGCGTTCTCCAAGTCGTCGTTCTCGCGGCTCCGCGCCTCGCGGGCGTTGCCGCGTAGCGTCTCGACCCGTTGCTTCGCGTCGGCCTCCATCTGGCGCAGGTTGTCGCGTTGCGCCATCGCCTTCTCGACGAAGCGGCGATTCATCACGTGACGCACCGCGCGGTCGGCGATGGGGATGTCGCGCACGCTGCCGGTATTGATCTCGACCAGTGACGCGAACAGCGAGCGTTGTACCTGCATCGTGTTCCACTGCGCTTTGAGGAGCATTGCTTCCGCCGCCTTTTTGCGGATTCGCTCTTCCTCCCGCCGGATCGCCACCTTAATGTGTTCGGTCGCCTGAACGGCCTGGTCAAGTGATCGGCGGGTGGATTCGAGCGTGGTCTCGCAACTGTCGGCTTCTTCGCGGAGCCGCTCGGCTAGCGCGGGGTTGCCACGGGACGCGGCGGTCTCAGCCCTTTCCCGAATTGTAGCTAGCTTACTCTCTAAATCGCTGACCATCTGCGCCAACCCGTTTTTCTGAGTGATCGCTTGCACCGCGCGTTCGCGATTCCGCGCGTGCATCTCCTGCATTTCGCGTTGCGCCCGCTCCAGTAGCAGTGCCGGGTCGAAGTCGTCCTCGACCGGTTGCCCCGCACCCGCCGTCCCGCCCCAGAGTTTTCGCCAGAAGTTCATGTTCTATCCCCCGCCGCGCCCAGAAAATAGCGCACGGCCTCCGCCCCGTCCGCGCCCAAATCGCGGGAATATTCGTTCACATATAGCCCGATGTGTGCCTCGATCACGCCGTCCGAAAGGTCTTGCGCGTGGCGTCGGCACAGGTCGAACGCCTCGGCGCGGTGCGCGTCCGCCCACGCCAGCGAGTCGCGCACGGCCTGAGTGACCGCGCCGATCGTGTCCGCGCCCAGGTCGCGCCGCGCCGCGATGGCACCGAGCGGGATCGGGTGGCCGGTCTCCGCTTCCCAGAAGTCGCCCAGGTCCCGAACCAGCGTTAATCCGTCGTTCTGATACGTGAACCGCTTCTCATGGATGACGACCCCCTGCGCGCCCGGCCGCTCGCATAATTCGGCGTAGAGCGCGTCGAACGGCGCGTACCGCTTGCGCGTGCCGCCCTGTCGCAGGTAAAAATCGAGCAGGAAGTTCGCGGTGGTAAACTCGCCCGGCACCAGAATCTCCGCCTTCGGGTCGAAGTCGCCGGACGCGCCGTGCGTCAGCAGTAGCGGCCCGACGCCGCGACCGAGCGCGCCGCCGCACGGGAGCAGTTCGTACCGGCCCGCGATGCGCGGGTAGTTCGCGTAGGAGATCTTGCAGACGGCGATGTCGCCGACGGCGGCGGCGGCGTTTAGCGTCTCGATGTCCTCGAACCGCGCCGGGTCGAAGCGTAGCCCATGCGGGTTGGACGCGCCGAACAGGAGACCGGCGAAGATATAAACGTCGTTCGGGCACGGCGAAATGCCCAGGCTAAGCGTTGTCACCCTTCAGGTACGCGCACGGGCGGCGAAGTATTCCCGCAAGTTTGAAAGCGCGAGGCGGATGTTCTCGGGGCGCATGTCGCGGTGGGCGGCAATGTTGCTGATCGCGCGTATCTCGGTGACCGGCACAAAGGCGACGCGCCCGACGTGCGCGACGGCGGCACCCTCCATCGTCTCGAACCCGGCATCGAACAGCGCCTCCCGGAGCCGCCCGGTCGCGTCCGTGCCCGCGCAGACGTTCACCGTCGCGCCGGTCGCCGGGATCGCGGACCCGCCGCGCAGTTCGCTCGGGCAATCGAGAACGAACGGGTCGGCGTAGGCGGCACCGAACGGGGTCGCCGAGATAGCCCAGAAGCCGGGCGCATCGGGCAGTTCCATTCCCACATCGCCGTACACCTCCCGCCGCGCGATCACGATGTCGCCGACAACCAGGCCGCTCGACGGGTACGCCCCGGCGATCCCGATGTTCACGATCCGCTCGTAGCCGCCCGCGAGCACCTTCGGGAGTAGCCGCGCGAGCGTTTCGGGGATGCCGACGCCGGAGACGAACCGCTCGTCCCCCGGGAATATGCCGTCATCCCAGGTCGCCAGTTCCCCCGCCGTCGCCGCGCAGATAAGCCACATGAGGCTATGATACTACATACTCGTTCGGGCCAGGGGCGCGAGGCGCGGGGTCGGTGAGCCGTCGGTGAGGGATGATGCGCTTGCGGCAGAGAGAGGGCGCGGGGGGGTGCGGACAATGGGTCCGGGGAGCGGGCGATGAATTGTTCCGGTGGCCGTCCCGAGCGGACAATGAATTGTTCCCGTTCGCGGCTCGCGAACAGGAAGCACTGCGTGCATAGGTTTTTTCGCGGCGAAAAAGACCGGGTGGACGCTTCGCGTCGGGCTGGTTTGGGGAGTGGGGCTGGTCGCGCGGGACACGCGGCGAGCCGTTCGCGGGCGGCGGGCCGTGAACAACTCATCGCCCGCTCCCCGGACCCATTGTCCGCACCCCCCCGCGCCGCGCGTTCCCGCGCGAGTCCCGCCTCTACTTCTCGCGCTTAACTCCATCCACTGCCTTACCTACCTCGCACTGCCACCAGCGATCCGTGGGCGGAAAGGGGTCATCTATTCCGGGAAACCAGGTCACCGACTGCTTGTGCCCGAAGCCGTCGTCGTCGTTCGCCAGGATGTTCACCGCGAACCGTTCGGCGGGGCATAGTTCGCGCGCCACTCGCACCCGGTAATAGGTAACGGAGCCGACGCGCTCGACGACCGCTGACGCGCGCCCGGCGGGGAGCGCGGCCCATGCCGTCGCGGCGGTTCCCGCGCCGGATGCGCCTGCGCGGGAATATACGGCACCGCCCGCTCCGGGAACGCCTAGTTGGATCACTTTCCCCGCCGGGTCCGCGAGCGCGATGCGCAGGGAGTCGCCGGAATCAATGCCCGCCGCCCCTTCTCCGGGTCGGAACGCGTCGTCGTGGACCGCGGCGACGACATAAATAGCTGCCGCGTCCGCGCGGCACCAGAGGTCGCCGGATAGATCGTCCGGCCCGTGCCACCAGCGCGCCGAATCGGGTTGCTTTGCCCACTCGTTGACCACACCCTCCTCGCGGAGCGCGCCGGCGGGGTCAGCCCGCTCGTACAGCGCAGTCGAATCGCCGGCGGCGAGCGGGAGCGGCGCCAGGAGTCGAACCCGACGCGCGACCCGCGCTTTCGCTCGGGCAAGTACCGCCCCATCCCGGCGCAGTTCTATCGTCATGCTACCGCCGCCGTCGCTGGCACCTCGCGCCTCGGCGATCTGCTCGGGGCCGCCGCAGTACAGTTTCCAGCCGCCCGAACCGCTGAGTACCCGGACCGCTAGCAGGTTACGACCCGCCCTCAATGTCGCGGTGAACGTATGCTCCAGGATAGACTGCGGCCCCCCGTTCCCGGTTTCGAGCGTGTCGAAAACTGGCACGCCGTTCACGAACCACTGCTCCCACCAGTCGGCGGAGGAGCCAATCCGTACGGTTTGCGCGGACGGGCTGTCTATCGTGGCAAATAAAATCGCCTCCCGCTTTTCCGCGACCCCGCCACCAATCGGCGCGAGGTCAACGCGGTCGTTCACCAGCGTCACCGCGCGGGGGAGCAAGGGCACTCCGTTGACGAGTAGCCGCGCCGGGATGTCGGCGGGAAAGTCCGCGACGGGGACGGAACCCGTAGGGACCGGGGCGAACACCGTCCAGCGGCGGGGCCAGAGGAGGCCGCCCTGCTTTGCGGCGACCCGCACCGGGATCGAGACGGTTTGCGTCGCACCCGCGCCGACCCGTATAGGAGTCGCAGCGGAGACGGGTGAAACGCCCGACGCCGCGCCCGCCCTCGCCGTAAGCGTCGCCACGAGCGGCGTCCGCTCCGTATTTCGGACGCGCACCGTGACCGCGTCGGAGCCGCCCGGCGACACGTATACCGTCGGGGACACCGATAACGGGTTCGGTAGCACCGTCACGCCGCCAGTCGCGCCGGGGTCGCTCCAGGCCAGGTAGACCGGGTCCAGATCAACCGGCACCGTCGTCACGCCGGAGGATGCGTCACGCCGGGCGGTCACGTTCCCGAAAAGGTCCACCTGCCGGACATTCGCGACGCCAGGGCCACCCGCGCCGCCCAGCCTGAGCGTGGCCGTTCCGCCGCCCTGATCGTTCGCCCACGTGACGAGCGCGCGCCGCCCCCCCCCGCGTTCGGCGAACAGATAGCCTTCCGCGCCCGGAATCCCCAAATCCAGCGCGCGGACGAAGCGTAGCCCTTTGAGCACTCTGGCCATCGTCCGGTAGGAAAGCACGACGGAGCGCGGCTCGTGGACGTTCTTCGTGCTGGTATAGTCGCCGTCGCCGCCCTCGATGTGCAGGCGGAACCACATGAACGTCGGCGAGCCGACCGACTGCGCGAACACGGTCTTTTCCACGGCGGTGCGCGCCTGGATCCGCATCTGCCCCGGCGTGCGCGCGGACACCCCGGATTCGGTGTCCATCTGCGGCAATTTCCCCTTGCCGTTCTCCACCAGCATCGCCCGTATATTGTTGTATGCCGACCGCTCCGCGCTGACGAGCGGGCCGTGGCCATGGTAGGCGATCGCGTCGAGCGCGTCGGCGGGCACGAGGTGGAGGAACTTCGCGGAGTTCGGGTGCGCCTCGGGGCCGCCGCCGTTCGCCAGCCCGCCGTTCATCACCACGGCGTCGGGATTGCCGTGCTTAACGGCTTTCGCGATCCGGGTCATCCCCTTCTCATACAGCTCGATGTCGGGGTAGAAGAAGAAAAGATCCGGCTCGTTTCCGAGTTCCCAGTAGCGGGCGCGGGTGCCGAACTTACGCGCCACGGCTTCGGCGTTCGCGACGGCCGCCAGCGTTTTGGTCTCCAGCACCGCCGGGTCACGGTCATAAGGGACGTTCCAGAACACGGAGTTTTGTATGCCGTGCCGGTCCCACGCCGCGAACGCCGCCGTCCACTCGTCCGGGTTCTCGTTCGCCCCGTTGCCGCGCGTGATGTCGCACCCCATGAAATCGAGCCACTGCATCCAGCGGTCGTCGCGAAAGTCAACGCCCGGATCAACGCCGTACAGGAAGTCACCTGGTTTCGCCTTCGGGATCACGCTCTGCTCGGAGATCAGCAGGTTGATCGCCGGATTCAGGAGTTCCTCGCGGTTGCCATCTTTGTCGGCACGCCCGACGCCCAGGGAAAGCGTATATAAGCCCTGCTTGAGTCCTGTGGCGTCGAACGCGACAAGCAGAGCGTAGGCACCGCTTCCGATCTCGGTCGCCGCGCCCCGCTTCCAGAGGACCTTGTCGAGGTCGTCGGTCAGCGTGAGCGCGTAGTCGCCTTTGAGTGGGACGCGGGCGAGGTTGCGCAGGTTCAGCGACAGTTTGAGTTTTTCGCCGGGGCGGACGATGAACAGTTCGCGCCCCATGTCCAGCGAGGTGAAGCGAAGAAGCCGCCTGAAATCCGGGGCGACATCCCGGTCGTACCCACGAACGAAGACGGAGCGCGCCTCGACCGGTGCGTTGCAGGAGTTGAAGCGCAGATCGAAGCCGTCGCTTTTTCGTTGCGCCGGCTCGCTGTGGTAGTCCGTGCGGGCAAACTTCGCGTCGTCCACTTCCGTGCGCATCGTTTGCCAGCCCTCGTTCCGGCCCCAGCCGGACGCCACTTCCCGCGACCCGGTGGCGGTGTCGCCGAACAGGTTCACCGGGGCGTCCGGCGCGTGTCGGAAGTTCACCGTTATATCCACGGCGGGCATCGCGGAATCACGGAAACGCGGGTCGGTCATCCTCAACATCAGGGCATGCCACCACGTCTCGGCACCGCGCGACTCGCCGCCCTGCCAGGCCCAGTGCTGGACGCCGTTCACGGTCAGCAGAACCGGCGACATCCCGGCCCTGTCAAAATCCATCCCGCGCATCACCGGCTCTTTGTTGAACAGGATAAACGCGTCGCGCGGCCCCGCGACGGCGACCGACTGCTCGTAGCGGAAGGCAACTTTGTGATCCTCGCTGGTCTCGACGGACAGGCGAACACCGTACTCGCCGGCACCCAGGTTTTTCGGGGAGAACTCGAACGGCAGGTGGCTAACGGTTCCGGCGGCGAGCGCGACGGGCTGGTCGAGCGTGCTCAGCGGCTTGCCATCGCCGTCCACTATTTCCCACCGCGCGGTCGCCTTCACCGGCGTATTCCCAGCGTTGCGGACATCGAAGCGGAGCGTGTCCGTCCCGCCGGGCGCGATCACAAACCCCGTCGCGTCCGAGACGGAGTCAACGCTCAGCGGTGCCTGTGCGTTGGCACGTGGTACGAAGCAGGCGAGTAGCACAAACGCGAGTATGCCGCGCGTCAGATGAGGGAGCAGGGTGAACTGCCGAAGAGGGTGTCGGGATTGATTCATATAGTTCGTTACGAGTGCTGGTCGCCTGGCGACCGCGCGGCACATTCGGTCAGCGTTTGCCGCCGGGGGCAACCTGGTAAAAAGGGTTCTGCCCGTTCGCGGGCACCGGGGGGGGCGGCTTCGTCGCGCCCTCGATCATCGCGCGGTATTTGGCCTTATCTTCCGCGGTAACGGTCGGGTTGTGGTCCATCATTTTGAGTCGCTGGTCTACCTCCTTCTGCGCCTGACCCGCCCCAGCACCACGAGGCGCGGGGGGTGCCGTCACCTTTACCTCGCTCCTGCAACCGGCGCAGAGCAGGAACAAAGCGAGCGGCGCGAGGGCAGGGAGGGGCACAAAGCGGCGAGGGATTTTCGGCATGGTTTCGTGTTCCTTATCGGCTCCGGGTTCCGTCCCGGAGCCATAATTCGCGGAGTCGCGCCCGGCGGGTCACCAGGGTGCCTTATCGAATAAGCCCTGATCGGCGTCGCTGAGGTTGGCAACCGCCTGCGCGTAGTTGCTGCCCGGCGTGCAGATCGGGCTACCGCTAGCGTACCAGAGGTTCGACCGCGACGACTTAGTAGCGTCGCAGTCGTTCTTGTCGTTCATGGTCGCCCCCGCCTTCATTGCTTTCACATGACCGTCACAAAACGCGAAGTTCGCGAGTCCCGTGTGACCCGCGTAAAGAGCGCGATTCGGGTACCCGTCGTCCACGCGGTATTCCGACCACTGCATAGTGAATTCGACGAAAGCGATGGTAGACGAAGGCTTCGCGACGTCCGCTAGCACATACGGGTCCGCGCCCGTGTCCCGACAGATCGCGAAAAAGTTGCAGGCGTACGAGGTGTACGCTCCGTCCCAGTACGGACAGTTCGCGACCGGCACAGTCGGGTTAGCGGCGTAGGCTCCGGTCGGGTTGTTGTTATACGGGTTCGAGGGGCAACGGTAGACCGCGCTACTCTTGACATACGGATCGAGCGCGAGCCGCCAGGTGAACCTCTCGCCGTCGGGATAGCCGAGCGCGGGGTTCGTCAGCCGGTTGAAATAGGACTCGTCGTAGTCTTGGACATATTGAAGCGCGGCGAGACTGATCTGCTTCATATTCGAGGCGCAGGAGACCTGCCGGGCCTTCTCTCGTGCCTTGGCGAACACGGGAAACAGGATCGCGGCGAGTATCGCGATTATAGCGATGACGACGAGCAGCTCGATCAGCGTGAAGGCGGCGGTCGTGTTCTTGAACGCCGTCGCGCGGAATTTGCCCACGGTGGCGGGGGGGAACTCGTATGGGAACATGTTATTTCCTCTCAACTTTCTTTGTAATAGGAGTTACGCGGTTCGTCAAGGAACGCGGGTTGAAACCCACGTCATCGGCGAAATAAGTACAGTCAAAACAAGTTTTGACGATTGCCTGTCTAGACGCGTTCCGAGCTGGATGTCGGGTACCCGCTTGCGGGTGGGCCGGACAGATCCGGGCATCCGAAACCGCCAACCGCGTAACTCCTATGTAATAAACGATCCGGCGGGTGCCGGGCGCGGTGGCCCGACCGTTACTGCTTCGACTGCAAAGTATCCCACTCCGGCGGCGCGATGGGCTGATCGAACTTGTCTATCCCCTGCCCACCCGCCCAGGTGTCGCCGCAGGGGAATGCCGGGTCAGGCCCGTTCACGGCCCCGTTGATGTTGCCCCACTTGAGGCGGCTGACACGCACCGACTTCGCGTGACCGTCCGCCCAGCAGATATTGACGAAGTTCTGGTGCTTCCCGTACTGCGTTTGCATCCTCGTGTTCGTGCCACCGTACGGATCGGTGTTGCGCGGGAACGAGTTCTGGCACCAGTACGGGTCGAGCCAGGCACCATCCAGATTGCCCGTACTGGTAGGGGACGTCGCCTCCGCGAGTGCTACTGTCTCAGCGGGGGATTGGATCTCCGACATTTTGGTGGTTTTGATGCGGTAGTTGCCGTCGAGATGGGTAAACACTCCGATGAAGTTGAAGCCGTAGGAGATAAGACTCGTGAGTGACGGGTCGGGCGCGCCGCGACCTTTCGACGGGCAGACCCAGACCTGTTTATTTTTGATGTACGGGTCCAGCTGCCACGCGGGGGTCCCGCCCCACTCGTTCCCGACGGGAGCGCCGTTATAAGTGGTCGCCCCGAGGGCGTTCGTATATTTGCGGGCACCGGTGTAATCGCCCCACGCGTCACCCCACGTCGTGGACGCGAACGTCTCGTCGTAGTCCTGCACATATATCACCGACGCCGTCCCGATCTGCTTCATGTTGGAAAGGCACGATGTTTGCCGCGCCTTCTCGCGGGCTTGCGCGAACACGGGAAATAAGATCGCGGCCAGGATCGCGATTATCGCGATTACCACGAGCAGTTCGATCAGCGTGAACGCCGTTGTCGCGTTCTTGAACGCCGGTGTGTTCGGGGTGATGCCCGCCCGGACACTTTGTAGCCTTGTAGATGCCCGCTGGTGTCTGCTGTTCAGTCTTGTCGGTGCCGACGATGTGTCGGACATGTTGGTATCAACAGTCATTTTTCTTCCCTCCTCGGATTTAGTGCCGCTCTGTTGGCACCATATTATGAGATTTTCCAGTCTCGCGGGTGCGCGGCGGTGACCAGCGGACGCGACGACGCGCGCGGGATCAGGTGCGAACGCAGACGTATCTGAAGCGCGGTCTCGTCGCCGCGCAACGCGCTCCGCAGTAGCAACGCCGCCTGTTCCCCGAGTGCCTCAAGCGGCGGCCGGAGCGTGGTCAAGCCCATGCCTAGCGACCGCGGCTCGTCGTCGAAGCCGACCAGGCCGTAGTCGCGCCCAGCCACCCGCCCCCGCGCCCCGGCGGTCTCCATCAGCATCAGCGCGACGAAATCGTTCGGGGCGATCACCCCGACGTTCGCCCCGTTCAGCTCGGACGCGAACAGCCCGCCACGGTCGGCGTCCGCCAGCACCTCACGCGTCCGGATCGCCTGCCGATCACGCACGTCGGACTGAGCCGGATCTTCCGGCGGCGAATCGCCCGGATACAGACGCAACGCCGTTTCCGCCAGGCCGAACTGACTCACCGCCTGTCGCGCCCCTTTCAGGCGAAGCGCGACCCACTCCGGCTGAAACGGTGCCAGAAAAAGAAGCGAGCGATACCCCGACTGGAGCAGATGAAGCGCGGCCTGATAGCCCGCGCTCTCGTTATCATAAAACAGATGCGGCAGGTGCGTCTCCAGCGCGTGCCAGGAGATGTACACCAGCGGGAACGTCTCCCCGGCGGCGGCAAGCGCGGATGCGACCGCGTCCGCCGCCAGTGCCGCGTCGTGGATGCCGACAACGACCACGGCTTCCGCCCCGCTCTGCCGCAGAGACAGGATCGCATCGCTGACAGGAATCATCGGGGCACCATCCATCACAAACCGGTTGAACGTGATGATGTCGCTATTCGCGCCACCCGGACTCGGGCCGGCCTGAACTGCCCACGACCGTTCCGCCGCCGTGATAATAGAGCGCACCCAGCCGTACTCATCCACGCCGGGGAGCGGGACCGCGGCCGGCGCGAACACACCGACTATCCCGAGCGTCGCGTGGCCCGGAGTGACTTCGCGCCCGGAGGGCACTCGCACTACCCCGGCGTCACCGCCCCGCGCGACGAAGGTCCCACGCCGATCATCCGCGCGCAGTGTGCCGTCTTCTAGGAGGCTGGAGATCGCACGCTCCACGGTGCGTAGTGCTACCCCATGCTCCAGCGCGAGCTGGCGTCGCCCCGGGATCATGGTCCCAGCCGGCCACTGCCCGCTGGAGACACGGTCGCGCAACAGACGCTCGACGGCGGTGAAGGTTCCACCCCGAGCGCGCTGGCTGGTGGGCCGGACCTTCTCTCGCGACGGCGTTTCTACGGCGGACATTATCGCGCCTCGTTTCCGGCGGGAGTTAGCCGCAGTGATTTGTCGCGAGCGGGATCGGCGGTGTCCACGACGTGGGGCACCAACAACGGTTTATGTATTACAGACATAGTACAGTTGTAATCATAACACAGAGACCTGGGCCTGTCAAGGGGATGGGGAAGTTGGGCCTTCACGCTTGGCTGTCCGGCCTCCCGCACCGGGGGCCGAACCAGCGAGGCCAGACTCTTCCGCCAGCACCGCCTGAAAAGCCCCTACCGGAAACTACTCCCTGAACCCGATCCCCGTATCGCCCGTGGTCATTTCCGCGAGTGCGGCGGGGTTTTTCAGTCGGCGCATCGTTTTGCGCAGTTCGTCCACCTGCGCGACGACGGCTTCTTCGTACCGCCCGTCCAGCACATCGGCCTGCCCCTTGTGCGCGAGGGACAGCGCGGCACCGGTCAGGACCTCCTTTAAATATGCGGGCGTAAAACCCTTCGACTTCTCGACCACACGCCCGATCAGGCCCGCGAAGTCGAAGTCGGGCGCGAACCGCGCCGCGAACGCGCTACGGGCGAGGATCGTCCGGCAGAACGCGGCGCGTTCTGCGTCGGCGGGCAACCCGATGTGGAAGACGCGGTCGAAGCGGCTCGGGCGTTTCAGGAACGCCTCATCTATCTTGTGCGGGTGGTTTGACGATGCGATCAGCAAAATGCCCTCGTTCGACACGAACCCGTCCAACTCGTTCAAGAACACGCTCCGGTTCTCCTCGGTAATCAGCGTGTCCACGTCCTCAATGATCAACAGGCACTGCTTCATTTCGCGGGCGCGGCGGAAGATGGCGTTGATCGCGTCGCGGCGGCTGTCCTCACGCAGGTCGCGTACGTACAGCACCGGCAGATCCGGTAGCGCGGACGCGGCGGCCTTCCCGATCATGGTTTTTCCGGTACCGGGGGGGCCGATCAGCAGAATCCCACGACGCCAGGCGAACCCCATCCCTTCGTAGATCGCCTTGCCGTTTGCCCAGCCCTCCACCGCCTCCCGGATCTGCCCGAGCATTTCCGTCGGCAGGATCACATCGTCCCAGGTAACCTTCCCGATCTCGGCGTCCATCTGCGGCGCGTTTTTCCAGCAACCCGCGTACAGAAGCGTTCGGCTCCGCGGGCGGTTCGCGTGTTGCGTCGCCGCCAAGCCGAAGTCCCGCAACAGCGACGCGGTTTCGCCCATCGCGACCACCGCCGCCTCGGGGAACCACGACCCGATGAAGGCGACTTCGAGCCAGCCGCCACCGAATGTCCCGCCCCACCAGCCCAGAAACGGCTGAGGCTGCTCGGAAATATCGCGGTCATAACTCTCCGTCAGGGCGCATAAGGGGCGCAGGTCGGGCATCGTCTCGCGCATGAAGTCGAGCAGTTGTAGCCGGTCGAGGTCGAGCACCAGCGTCGCGTTCCCGGTCCCGTGGCGGCGGATCGCGGCGAGGAGTGCCTCCAAAAACTCGCCGTAATGGTTGCCCTTGAGCGACGCCAGAAGGCACTCCTCGCGCCAGTCATAGAGGGAGACGGCGCGTGCCGTGGGCGCGGCGACGCCATTAATACGTTGGATAGTTTCGTACACGAAGACCCATATAGCGCGGCGGGACGGCGTTGCTAAACGCGCCGACCCGCGTCAGTTGAAGTCGAAGGAGACACGCCGTAACCGTTCCACTTCGGTGTCCGTCAGGCGGCGGAACGGCGACGGCGGGGCGAACAGTTCTTGTAAATCGTCATTGAAGAGATCACGAAGGAAGTCTATAGTGTCCACTTCGGGTATCGGCGTGATCCGGACGGGCACGATCCCGATGAGACGATCCCGATGATGCGCGAGTATTTCCGGGACCGGCGTCGTTTCGGGGAAGGTTTCTACGAGGCGGCGCGGTCGGATCAGGTACGGCGGCAACGGCGGGCTGATCCCGGTGGTTAACACGGTGCCGTCCTGTAAATCCGTGCGGAACACCGAGGCATGCGCTTCTCGTCGTGATAAACCGTCCCATAGACGCGCCGCGCTCAGTATCGCCAGGGTTGTCCGGTCCCCGCTACACAACACGGAGGTGTATTGCGCCCACGCCCCGACCGTGTCTGTTTTACTCAGCATGACGCTTTCGAATCCTTGCGCTTCCAGTTCACGAGTCCGGCTTGTGAAACTGGCGCGGAGCGACGGGGGCAGATCCGCGATTTCGAGAAGATTCCGGTTGACCGACGTAGCGCGGCCGTTCGGCGGGATGCCGCGCAAACCGGTCATCTTGCGGAACGCTACCCAGACGCGCCTCGCGAACGGCATTCCCGAGTCCGCCCCGAGTATCGTCTTGTACGGCAGTTCCGTCAGATTCTCGGAATAGTAGGCTACTGAATCAGTCATTATGTATGTAGTCGCAACGGCTTTACGTCCGGGAGTTCCGGCATGGTTCCCGCAACCGCGACACGCCGATATTCCTGACCCCGCTCGGCGTCGCGTGGCGCGACGACCGTCTTTCGCGAGAGTGACGGAAAGGATATGAGCAGTGACGCTCAAAGAAGCCGCCCCGGAAGATATATCTAAAAATAAATAGTGTGCCCAATAAAAAATAAAGGAGTAGCAGGTATGGAAGGGGAAACAAGTCCTGTCGCCGCCTAGCTACACCGGGGCAATTTTGCCGAATTCAACTGGCGCGACAGGAAGTAACGTTCTCATGCGTACTTTTCAATCCATGATGTTTGGTCTCGTGGCAAGCTTCGCGCTCGCCGCCCTCGTCGCGTCGGCACCCGCGAACGCCGCGTCGCTCTACAGCACGTTCGGCGCGGGCAACACGTTCGATAGCTCGGTGATTTATCAGATCGCCGGCGATACCTCGTCTCTCGCCCAAGCCAACTATATCGCCGCGCCGTTTACCGTGAATGCCAACTCCAACGGCATAACCGCGGATCTAGCACTCGCCTTCGGGAGCGGAACGAATAACATCACCGCGAGCATCGTCAACAATAACGGGGGCAATCCGAGCGACGTATCCATCCTGGGCACGGCGAGTCGCAACAACATCAACACCGCCGCTGTCTACACCTTCACGTTCACGCCGTCTCTCGCGTTGGTCACTGGCACCAACTACTGGCTGGTATTGAAGCCGACGGTCACGACGGGCAGTGCCTTACACAATTGGTTCGGGAACACACAGGGCGTGAACGGCATCTCGACGAACAACGGCAACTCGGGGTGGAACGCGGGCATCGGCAGCACCGCTCCGGCATTCCGCGTCAACGGCAGCGCGGTCGCGGTTCCCGAAGCCGGTAGCACGGTGCTACTGGTGGCGGGTATACCTGCCCTCGCGGGACTGGTGCTCGCGCGACGCAAACGCGCCGCGTAATCAGGATCCTGCCGCTCGCGCGGCATGATTGAAGGGGAGCGGCGACGCGCGAAATGT
>JAYUUO010000185.1:0-10598 GCA_043754515.1 Armatimonadota bacterium | reverse complement strand
AACGTTTATCCCGTCTCGCGGTGATGTGGGAAATAGCTCCGAAGAGTTGTCGCTAGTCATCTGTGACGCGCCGAGGAAGGGGTACGCACGGGGTTTAGTAGGCCGTGTACGCCTGTCTCATGCATTCGCGCCGCGCCTAACGCCGCGCGCCGCGCCGCGAGTAGAACTGGATCGCGCCGAGTTTATATGAGTGGGCGTGGCAGATGGCGACCGCGAGACCGTCCGCGGCGTCGTCCGGCTTGGGTACTTCCTTCAGACTCAGTAGCCGTGTTACCTGCATCTGCACCTGATTCTTGTCCGCGCCGCCGTAGCCCGTCACCGCCTGCTTGACCTGCATGGGAGTGTACTCTGCCCATGGCAGGCCGTGTTGCTCGATGGCAAGTAGCATTACCCCGATGGCGCGACCGACCGAAAGCGCGTTGGTGACATTCGTGTTGAAGAAAAGCCGCTCCGTCGCCGCCGTGTCGGGCTGGTACTTCTCGATCAGCGTGTTGACATCGTTGTAGATCGAAAGGAGCCGGGACGGCATCGTCATGTCCGGGCGCGTGAGTAGCACGCCCGAGTCGAGCGGGTATAGCTTTCCTTCTTCGTAGCGCACCACGCCGAAGCCGGTGGTCGCGGTTCCGGGATCCAGGCCGAGTACAATCACGCTCTGATTATACGCCGATTTGGGAACGGGCGCGGGTCCGGGCGGAAACGCGCGGGCGCGGAAGGCGGGCGCAACCGAACCCGCTCGCGGTGTGTCGGAATAAGCGAAGGGGAACTTTACCTATGCCACGCCACTCCACCGTTCTCGCCTGTCTTACCTGTGTCGTTCTGCTCGCCGGTTGTGCATTAGTACCGTCGCCCGCGGTCGGGGACTGGTCCGGCAAAATGACCGCTTCACCGCAAGGCGGTATGGTTGGTGCCCTCGCCACCGGCATGACCGCGATGATGGGTGGTGACCCGTCCGCGAAACTCACTCTCAAAAGTGACGGCACCGGCTATCTGAAGGTCATGGCCGCGCCGGAGAGCACGATCACCTGGAAGGCGGACGGCGACCGGATTCTGCTGAGCGGGATGAGTGACCCGGCGACGAAAACCGCGTCCCCGGCACCGGATGAGCC
Organism: Armatimonadota bacterium; assembly: GCA_043754515.1. Classification (GTDB taxonomy): domain Bacteria; phylum Armatimonadota; class Armatimonadia; order Armatimonadales; family Armatimonadaceae; genus JACMIU01. The sequence continues at coordinate 9,492 of JAYUUO010000185.1, read as the reverse complement.
GATAATAGGCCGGCTTTCGGACGACAAGAAAACGCTGACGTTCGACCTCGGGCCGGTGCAGTTCAGCCTCGCTAAAGCAACGAAGTGACCCGGGGGTCGTCTAGTGCGGTACCGCACTAGACGCCCCCCCACGCACAGGTCGTCAGCCGCGCTACTTCACGTTCAGCGCGAAGTCGTCCACCACGAACGACGTCTGGAGCGTGCTGTCCTCCGACCCGACCAGGTTAACCGTGATGGTCTGGCCGATGTAGCTGCTCAGGTCGTACTGCTTCAGGGAGTAGCCGCTGGCCGCGTTCAGGTTCGAGAACGAGCCGAGAGTCGCGAGCACGTTCCCGCTCTGCCCCAGCACCTGCACTTTCAGCGTGTCGTAGATCGAGGTCTTCGTGGTCTCCGCCGTGTCAATGTGCAGGTAGAAACTCAGACTCACCTGCGTCGCGCTGCTCGGGATCGTCACTGATTGGGAGACCGTGTCGGAATGCATGGCCCCGTAACCGTCCAGCCAGGCGTTCCACGAACTGGAGTGCGCGGGTTCCGACGTGCTATTGCTAACAGCACCGCCCGCATCACTCCACGGGGCCGTGGTCGTGCCGTTCTCGAAGCCCGGATTGCCGAGTAGCTGCGTAGCCGTTCCGCCACCGCCGCCTGTACCACCACTGCCGCCACCGGTCGGGTTGAACTGGATGTCGAGCACCGAGTGGATTTCAATCTGGTTCGGCGACGCGCCCGTTTGGCCGTGCGCGAAGTCGTACATGGGAACGCCGACGATGCGGACTGGGACGCTGGTGGTCTTGAACGAGCCGCTCACGGAATACGCCGCGTCGAACTCGGCGCGGGTGTTCGCGACGCCGGACGCGAATACGCTACCGGAGCCGCAGCAGGACGGTGCCGGGATCTCCGCGATCACGGTGCGGCCCGCGCTGTCCTGAATCACCAGGTGGTAATCCTGATCGCTCTCGGATTTGTACTGGGTCAGGATCGCGTCCACGGTGACCAGCGTGGTCTCATAGGGCGCGATGCGGTTGTTAGACGGCGGGCTGGACTGGCTCGGGTAGTTCCGCAACTGCGCGATGGTGACGGGGGTCGCGGAGCTGAAATTGATCCGGTTGCGGTCGGCGTCGGTGCCGGTTTTTACCGACCAACGCTCCACGCCGCACGCGCTGGCGGGCGCGATAGATGAGACAAGTGCCGTCCCGAGGGCGCACACCGCGCACACGAAATGAGGCACACCTTGCGAAAAACGCATAACGATTCCTCCTTGCCTTATTTTTAAGGCGTTAGATCGATGAGATGATATGTGACTAACCCTCTTCTTTAGGAGCCCCCCGTTTAGCCCGTTGCTAGTTACCGGCGACGGCTTTCTTCGCGGGCGCGGGGCGTTTACGTAGCCCCTGCTCAATGGTCGTCAAACGATTTGCCAGAACGCGGTCCCGCGACACGCGCCGGTCTCCCGTGGCCTCCCCGGTCAGATCCAGCACCGCGCTGGCTTTGGGGGACAGGCCAACGCTTTCGCGGAACCCGGCGTAGGCGTCTGCGAACGGCTCGTCGGCGAACCGCGAGAACGGGTATACCCACACCGTCTCGCCCGCGCCGCTATCAATAACGGGCGCGGAAGGCGGGAGCGAAACCGGGTCGAGCATCGTGCGCAGGACCTCGGGCTTGTCGAGCGCTATCAGGGCTGGTTCATAGTCGCGCTGTCGGAACCAGACAGGGAGCGTCGGGCTTGCGTCATGAATCGCGTCGCGCAGGGCCGCTATCAGGCGGCGGTCGTTGCCCGCGATCTGGCTCTTCCAGCGCGCCGCGAGTCGCGCGTCCAATCCGGTACCGCCCTGATCCCAGTTCGGGAGCGACAGGTCAATCTCGACCGCCTGCGAGACGCCGAAGCGCATCCCGGTCAGGTTCGCCGTGTCGTAAGGGACGTCAATGGGGTCGGCGTGTGTTTCGCGCAGGAAGCACAACCGCTCATCAGGGGTGTAACCGAGCGGTGCCTCGTAGCTCCGGTCGAAGAACTGGGTCGCGTGGTAGCCCACGGTGCTGGCGTTCTGGAATACGATCCCCGCCCAGCCGGGCTGCGTCGTAAGCGTTCTAACCGCGGCAATCAGCCCGGCCATTACCGCGCCGTCACCCGTGTTCACGTAATCACGAATCGCCACGTCGCGCAGGTCATCGGTGCCCGTGTAGCCCTGCGCGATGCGCCTTCGGTCGCGGTCTCGCCCGTTATCGCGAGGTCGGGCGCGAGACTGCTTTTCGCGCGGTCAATGCGCCGATCCCGCGCCAGCAGGTTCACGACGGCGTAGACGGCGACACCTTTCGTTTTGCCCTCCGCGAGCGCGGCGGCGGCGATATGATCTCGCGGGTCAACGGCGGGCGGCGCGGGCGCGGCGCCCAGCGGCACGGTCAGGTAGACGCGCTTCATGCCGAGCGCGGCCACCCGGTCCACCGCGAGCCGCGCCCCGGCGGGCGTGTCCGCCGCGCAGAGCACCCTGGTCGGCGCGACCATCGGGGCGGGCGCGGGCAACTTCGTCGGCTTCTTATCTTTGTCGCTGTCGGCATCCACGTCCATCGGCTCGCTACCGTCGCTCGCATGGACGAGTAGCACGTCGCTTAGATACGCCCGCGCGTACTCGCCCTTCAGCCGTATGGTACGGACGGCACGTCGAGCGAGAGCCGCAACCCGAGCTTGATCTCGACGTCGGACTTGTCGCTCAACGAACGCATGATCTGCTTCTTGTCGAACTCTTCCGGCACCGTCGGGTCGGCGGGGGGCAGAGAAACTTGCGCCGCGAGTGCCGCCTTGAGCCGCGCCTGCATTTCGGATGGGAACGATCCGAGCGGCATCATCATCATGTTCATGCCACCGCTCATGCCCGCGACGTGCTCGCGGAGCGGCGCGGGTAGCGCGCCGGGGTCGCCCAGCGCGAACGAGAGCTTGTCGGTCCAGTGGAGCGCGTTCAGGTGGCTGTCCATTGCCTGGACCCGGTCCATGAGCCGGTGTCCGTAGCCCTGCGTGAAGTCGCGCAGCAGACTGCGACGGGCACCGACGCCCTCCAAATCCTCGGTCAGCGCGAAGGCGGGGCCGACCGCGCGGAACGTCGCCGTCTGGGCGAGGCACACCGCCCGGAGCAGGTCACGCGCGGGCACCGCCGCATTCTCGCCGCCCAGTATCGTCACCGATTTGGCGGCGTAGTGCGGGTCACAGAACAGTTCGAGACGGGTGGCACTCGCGATTCGGGTAACCAGATCGCCCATCGTTTTGACCCCCGCGACCGGTATCGGCGTCGCCATCCCGTCGCGGCTCCAGGCGAGTTGCCCGCGCTTCAGGGTGTTCGGCGTGATGGCGCGGAGCGACGATCTGAGCGGGCTTGCCGTCTGCCGCAGGATGCGGGTGTCAATCTCGAAGAGCCGCTTCGTCTCGGTGGGGCGCATCGGAGTAAATATGTCGCCCTCCTCGCCGTTCGGGCTGCTGAAGAAGAACTCGGTCGCCAAATTCGCCCGTAGCACCGCGCCGCGCAGGAGTTGCTCTTCGGGGACGAAAACAGGGTTGGCGTCTTCGGCGGCACGTTTGGGTAGGCGGGGGTCAATATCGGCGGGGGACTCGGCGAGGATCGGGAGCGGGTGCGGCAGAGACGAGAAGAGTGCCTGCCGCTGTTCGTCGGAAAGGTCGGAGAGGGGCAGGCCGTCCGCCGCGCCGAGCCGTTTCAGTTGGGATTCGGTGAGCGTGCCGAGTACCAATTTCAAGCCGTCGTCGAGCGGCAACGTGGCGGGGGCGAATCCGAGGGCGTCTGTATTCGTGTTGAGGTGGACCTGCGTCGCCGGGGCGATGGTCCAGACCGCGCCGTAACGCTGCGCGATAAGAGACCGCCGCTCCGCGATGGCGTCCAGCGAGCCGTCATTGCCCGTGTCGGAACCAGAGTCGCCGGAAGGGGTCGCAAGGGCCGTCATGTCGGCGGGATTGAGGGGGTAGAAAAGGTGGTCGGGATCAACGAGGATCACGACCTCGCGGGGTCGGACGCCGAAGTCGGGTAGCGCGCGAACCGCGCTCATTACTGACGGCAGTTTCGTACGTGTGCCTTTAAGCGGCGCGGCCAGTCGCGCGGCACCGGCGGGGACGGGCGGCGAATCCTGCGCATGGCTTGCGTTCGGGAGGCCGAGTAGCCCCGCGCCGATGATCAGGGTGGGGAGGGCGCATAACGCGGGACGGGGACGGCGGGGGTGCCGGGCGAGTCGGGTTGCGATGCTAGCAACGAAGATCGGGCGCGATGACGGCATGACAGGAGACAATACCGCCCGTGACAGGTTTGCGGGTTAAGAGAATGTTAAGGTTGTGTTAAATAATCCGGGAGCCGGAGTGAATGGATCACGAAACTAACCGTATTCGGGTATCACAACGCGCGGATGCCTGATTTCTCCTCCCTACTGATTCACTACCACACGGCGGTTAGCTGGCTGGTACCCATCGCCTACTTCTTCGGCGGGCTGTTCGTCGGCTCTCTCGTCTTGCGGTTTCTGATGCCGCTTCTGCGTCGGCTCGCGGCGGCGACCCCGTGGCGCGGCGACGCGGCGTTCCTGCGGGCCGTGGGCCGGTTCCCCCTGCTCTGGTGCGGACTCGTAGGCGCATATCTCGCCCTGACCCATCTGCCGACGACGCTTCCAGCCGTCTCTATCCTGTGGCTCGGGAACGCCCTTTTCGCGGTCGCGGCGATCTCGGTCACCGTGGTCGTGTCGCGGCTGGCGGTCAGCGCGACCCGCTATACCGCCGAGAAATCGGGCAGCGGTCACGCGGCGACGATCTTCGACAACATCATCAAGCTAACGGTGATTATTGTCGGCGTGTTGCTCACCCTGCAATCGCTCGGCGTCGCGATCACGCCGATCCTGACTGCGCTCGGCGTCGGTGGCCTCGCCGTCGCGCTGGCACTCCAGGACACGCTCTCGAACCTGTTCGCGGGCTTTCAGATTCTCGCCACGAACCACGTGCGCCCCGGCGATTACGTCAAGTTGTCGTCCGGCGAAGAGGGCTACGTGCGCGATATAACGTGGCGTATTACGACGATAGAGGCTCTCACGAAGGTGACGTCGGTGGTGCCGAACAGCAAGATCGCGACCACCATTATCTCGAATTATTACCAGCCCAACCCGGAAATCGTGGTGCTAGTGCCACTCGGGGTCTCGTTCGGCTCGGACCTCGATCTGGTAGAGCGCGTGACCGTCGAGGTCGCCCGCGATGTGATGCGAACCGTCCCCGGCGGCGTGCCCGGCTGGGAACCGCTCGTGCGCTACGCGAACTTCGACTCGCGCGAGTCGGCGATCACGTTCAACGCCGTGTTGCACGCGTCCGAGTTCGGCGCGCAGTTCCTGGTGCGGCACGAGTTCATCAAACAGCTACAGAAACGGTATCAGGCCGAGGGCATACGGATCCCGTACCCGGTGCAGACCGTTCGCCTGATACCGACCACCGAGGAGATTGAAAAGATTGACTGACTACGCCCCGATTCCCGTCGTCCGTGAAGCACCGGACTGGGGACGATTAACGATTAGTGACAATGGCGAGCCGCTGGTTGCCGTGCCGACGGACGGATGGTTGCGGGGCCGCTCCCTCTACTTCGAGCAGGAGATACCCGGCGCGTCGCCGACGGTGACGGTGCGCGCGGGAGTGCTGGCGCGGCTCGAAGCGGTGGTCGCCTCGCTACCGCCATCGGTGTCGCTGGTGGTGTTCGACGGTTACCGCCCGCTCGCCGTGCAAAAGTGGCTGTGGGACGACTGCCTGGCCGAGATCCGCCGCGAGGAGCCGCAGTTAACGCTCGCGCAGGCGGAGCGCAAGGTACGCGAGTTCGTCGCCGCGCCGGTCGCCGACCCGCTCCGCCCCCCGCCGCACCGGACGGGTGGCGCGGTGGATGTTTACCTCGTGGACACGGATTCCGGCGAAGAACTCCCGATGGGCACCGAACCCGACGATGTCGCGCCCGAATCGGTCACACGCTTCTATGAGATCCGGCCCGAGGAGCCGTTCATGAGCAACCGCCGCCTGTTATGGCATGCGATGACGAACGCGGGCTTCGCCAACTACCCCGGCGAGTGGTGGCATTTCGAGTACGGGAACCAGCGGTGGGCGAACATCACGCACGCGAGCGCGGCGGTGTACGGTCTGCCGGGGGACGGCGACATCGGACTATGAACTTCCGCCGACCACCAGTGAAGCGTTAGCCGCACGTCCGACTCTCGGCTCCCGCTCCTCGAACCGCCTGAGTCGGTTGGCCTCGCGCACCGGATTCCTTTTAGCAATTCCCCGTTCCAAGGTGATAATGAACTCGGCGGCCGGTTTTCCGTAACCGGTCGTGTCGCTACTATTACTATACAACGAAGGGGTTTTGGAAATCATGGACACTTTAGAGGAAACGCATCTCGCCCGCCATTTTGAACGGATCGGCGCGAGGCTCCAAATCGAACGGGCCGAGGACGCCCCGCGCTCGCGTGGCCGCATTATGGAACCGTTCACACTCGATGCCAATGAGGGCGACCGGGGCAACCGCGAGGATGCCTATGTGTCGCGGGTTCGCCCCCAGGTGTATCCCGATATTTGTTTCGCGGTGCTGGACGTTCGGCCGAAAATGCGGCACCTGCTCCTGATGGCGCGCCCGCTGGACGGCGTCCCCGACGCCAAAGAACGGAGCCGCTTCCTGTGCGGGCACGATGAACGCCATTGGTTCGTCGCCGCCGTGAAGAACGGGCAGGACGCGCCGACGGGCGTTAATGAGGTGATGGAAAGCCTGAAACCGGCGGGCATCGCGCGACTACAGCACCGAATGGGTGTCTTCGCGCGCCTGTGGAACCGCCGCAAGAACCCCGCGTTTCAGCGGCAGGGCGAATGGTTTTTCGTGCCGGAAGACGCGTGGTTCCGACCCCGAACCGACATGATCCCGCGGAACGAGGCGATACGGCGTAGCAACACCGGCAAGCCGCACTTCGTCGAGTTCCCATACCGGTCGGGGGGCGAGGAGATTTATGTCTGCCCGCAACGGTCGCAGGGCATTACCGGGGCGCAGTACCAGAAGCTGATCGCGCACGACCCGCGAGCGCGTTCCTGGTCGCGGCGCGTCATGCGGCGCAACATGTCCGTGTACGCGAAGGGCAAGATTCGGCACCCGGACCACGCCACGATCCTGCTCCCGGACTGGCACCGGGTGGTCATGAGCGGCGAGGTGCTGTCGGGGCGGGTTGCGTTTCTCAACTAGCGGTGCGGGGACGCGGCAAAGGGTGGCGTCCGACCGGTGGGACGAATGCCGCGCTATCCGGTATCATATCTGCTACAAATGAGCATACTCTCGAACCGAACCGATGAAACCGAAGAATCCGAGGAGGTAGGCGACGCCATCTCCCAGACGTCCTTGAACCCCGCGCAGGATTGGCGCGAGACCGCCATGAACGACGCCCTCACCGTGGAGGCGCGGCGCGGGCAGTCCGAGCGGCTGTTGCGCCGCATCGTTCGCGAGCGGCTGCCCGGCTATGCCGTGCTTTCAGTGTATCCCGAGCGGTTACACCTGTTGCGCTGGCTCCGCGCCGAGTGCGAGAATTTCCGCCCCTGCCTCACTGGCTCCAGTGAGTACGAATCCGTGAACGAGCGGGAGACGTACTGGTCCTACATAGGCTGGTACGCGGTGGAGTGGCAGGGCGACGCGTTCGAGGTGATCCTGACGCCAGACTACGACCTGAATGGTGACACGCTGGTGGTCGGCGCGGAACCGGGCAAGGTACATGCGTTCTGCGACGCGCTGATCAAGGCGACCGATGGACCGATCGGGCGATGCCTGCGCTACACCGAGGGCTGGGAGTCCGCGCTCGACATGGACGCCGAAATGGGCAAGATCACGTGGGGCGATCTAGTATTGCCGGACGTGTTGCTGGGGCGAATCAAGGACGCGGTAGAAGGCTGGGCGAAGTCGCGGGAAACGTACGACGCGTTCGGGTTCGCCTGGCGGCGCGGGATTTTGCTTGTCGGCCCGCCCGGCACCGGCAAGACAATGATCTGCAAAGCCGCCGCGTCCGCGCTCCCCGACCTGCCGTTCTTGTATGTGCGTGACCTGCGCGAGGACGACCGCAAGGAGGCGATTCAGGCGATCTTCAAACGCGCCCGCAAACTCGCCCCGTGCCTGCTCGCGCTCGAAGATATGGATACGTTGATCACGCCGGACAATCGCACGGTGTTTCTGAACGAGCTGGACGGGTTCGCCTCGAACGAGGGCATCCTGCTTGTCGCGTCCTCAAACCACCCGCAGAAGATAGACGAGGCGTTCCTGAAACGTCCGTCGCGCTTCGACCGCGTTTTCCACATCGGACTGCCCGCCGCGAGTGAACGCGCCGAGTTCTGCCGCCGCGTGCTGACGCGCACCCAGCTCGCCGAGCGGCTGTCGCCCGACCTTGATGTTGCCGCCCTGTCGCAGAAGATCGCCGAAAAGTCGGATGGGTTCACGCCCGCCTTCTTAAAAGAAGCGTTGACGGCGGGGGCTTTGACGCTTGCGCAGGAGGGGATCACGGTGCTGGATGGCCGCTTCGCCGACGCCGCGCTGGCGCAGGTAGACGAGCTAAAGCAGACGTTGCGCCGCCTGAAAGACCCCGCCGCGCTGTCGGAAATGACGGCGGGCGAGGGGTCTATTGGGCTGTTGCGCCGCTGAACCGCGTGTCAGCTGCCCTGCGGACGCCAGCGGGGACGTGCCGTAGGGTCTTGATGTGTCACCCCATCTGCCGCTTAAACTATGACCGAGAACACCGCCTACTACGGGATTGACTTAGCGTTGCTACCATTCCGGACCATCTTCGGGAAACAGCTCAGGAAGCCGCTCCGGTCTCGTCTGCAACTTGCTTTCCGAAAGATAATCGGTCGGCGGTCTACTCCGGTAGTCGGTTATGTCATGGATGGTCACTGGCATCCGCTAGAAATCGAGAACTTACCGTCATCCATACAAGAAGAGTTCACGGAAAAAACGCGTTCGATGCAGGGGTTCGGGTTCCGAAGTATGGGGATCAACAGATCGGTTCGATCGCGCGATACACCTGCTACTTTGTCAGTGACGATCGCACGACATCCGCGCAGGTTGGCGTTTACCGTATCACCGTCGGTGCCACGTCCAAATTAGGATGGGGGGTTGCGCTCCGGACATATAGGAAGGACGGGGCTACTCTCGTTACGGGAAACGGGACTGGTGCCGCCGAATATCTCTTCAAGGAGTATTATAGACGGGAGTATCTTCCCGAGACGACCCCAATCGCGCGAATGGTCGCACGGCACCGGGAGCGGCTACTGGACACCCCTTTGGAGGAGATAATACTGACACCGGACACCGATACCCTGAGCTACTTCATTGCCCGCTCCCACGAAGAATCGCACGGACTGCTCGCCTCGCCCCCGTTCCGCCGCCTGAGTGACGCCGAAGTAGAACGCCTGCGGCGCACGACGGTGAACTTCGACTGATAAGATCAGGGTCGGCGACGCGCGACCAT
>JAYUUO010000184.1:0-3526 GCA_043754515.1 Armatimonadota bacterium | reverse complement strand
ATTTTGTCTATCTACCCGCTCAAAGCCACACGGCGGCTCGCTTTGAGAGGGTCAGAGAAACCGCCTCGGGCGGTTTTCTTGGACACGAAATCTTTGTGTTTCTTTTCTTTGATGAAAACCATGTTTTCCACGCAGGCGAACCAGATGTCCGCCAGGACAGAGAAACCACCCGAGGCTGTTTTCTTGGCACAGCGAAAAGGGAGTTGCTTACGGACGAAATCATCGATTCAGAGTTTCCGCCCGAGGCGGAAATCTCGCATTCGTCGCATCATTGCGTTCTTCATCTCTTCACTCAAGAAAACCGCCTCGGGCGGTTTCTCAGGTTGGAACGCCCCCTCGCCCGTCTTGGGGTCTTCTACCCACTTGGTCTTTTGGATCCACTCGAAATCCACTGGCAGAGACGTGTCGCGGCTGTAGTAGAGCGCGGTCAGCAGGTTCACCTCTTTGACATAGCGGTTCTCTACGTGGTCGAAATGGCGACAGATCAACTCGCTGGCATCGGTATGGGGTTTGTCTTGGATCGTGTCGTCGAAGATGAGACACCCGTCGTCCGACTGCATCTGCCGGACGTGGGGTTTGACAACTCTCCACAAGTCCTTCCCGTCGAACTCGTTGCCCGATAGAAATCGGGTCACCTGGTCATGGCTGACGACCTGGGGGAGCAAAGCGGCAAGCCCCGTCGCGGTCGCTTGACCGAAGGATACGAGAAGGTAGTCGGTGTACAGATCGAGCAGGCGTCGGTTGCGTTCGGTCATGGCAGGTGGTGCCGCACGAGCGGCTACGCCATTTTACCAACTTCCAACTGCGTAAGGTGAGTCCTTAATACTCGAACGTGTTCTTGACGCACGCGCGTAGCTTCTCTAACCCGGTGCGGGCGATGGTGAGCGGGTCCATCGTGCGCTCGTACTCCGCGTTGAAAAGTTCGAGGGACAGGAAGCCGTCGAAGCCGCCCTCTTTCAGGGCGCGGAAGATCACCGACAGAGGCGCGACGCCGTCTCCGGGGAAAACGCGGTCGGCGTCCGTGATCGCCTCACGCGGCAGATACGGGTAGTCGTTGACGTGGAAGACTTTGAACGCGTCGCCACACGCGACGTAGCGCAGGGCGTCCACGTGCGAGCCGCCCTTATAAAAGTGGTACACGTCGCCCAGAATGCAGGCGTCGTCGTTCCCACACTCCGTCGCGATCAGAAGTGCCTCGCCGAGCCGGGATATATTCTTGCTGAAGCCCCATACCTCGACCATCGGGATGATCTGTTTCATCTCGCCGAGGCGTAGCAACGCGTCGTAGCGCTCCGCGACCACGAGCAGGTTGAGCGGCGCGGCGGTCGCTTCGTGCGCGCCCCACGCCGGAGCCGCGACCCGCTTCCCCCCGATCCGCGATACCAGCGTCATCGCCGTTAATGCGTCCTGCATCCCCTGCGAGCGGCGGGCGTCATCGTCCACCGCCCACTCGAAAAAGCCTATCGCCGACTCCACGGTCAAACCTAGGTCGCGGATATGGTCGCGTAACACACCTAGGTCACCGCCGCCCTTCTGGTACGCCTCGATCTCGGACACCCACGGCTCGATAGCCTCGTATCCCGCCGCGGCGGCGATGTCAACCAGTTCTTTGAGCGGGAGACCGAAGCCGCGCAACGTCGAAGTGTTCAGGCAATAGCGGAACGGCTCCTGCTTCCCAGGAGGTAGCATGTCGGGTAGCGCGAGTGGGGACTCATCAAGCGATGGGAACCCTTCGATAGGCGGCAGGTCGTTTTCGGAGGTGACGGGGATGGTTTCTCGCTCTATAGTGATAACGGCGGTCGGGGACGGTTGCATGAATGGTACGGACTCCTCATCGGGCGGTTCGGTGAAAGAACGGGTGTGGTACACGATTCCCGCTTGTCGCTTCCTTTTCCTGCATCCGCGCACGAAAACCGGTGTATAATAACGGCGATGCAACCCGAATTAAAACCGTTCTGGGACCTCGCCGAATCGCTCAAGTCCGACATTTTGGCGCGGGTCGAGTCGCGGGCGGAAGGCTCGCGCCGGAGGGCGATCCGTCCGGGCGACTGGTCGCCATTACAGGTCGTGGCTCATCTCGTGATCACGGAGAAGTTCGTGATCGGCTCCGGCGAAAACCCGACGGGGCGGCCGGCGAACCCGGTCATCATCCAGGTTCTGTGCGCCGCGCTCCGCGCCGGTATACCCATGCCCGCGCCGGACGTCACGGATCCCGGGTTGACGCCGGAGACGCTCGGGACGCTCGCGCGACGGTGGGACACATTGCGAGAAGTCTTTCACGAACGCCTCGCCTCGGCCGCGCCCGACGCCCCGTTCGGCACCCATCCGTACTTCGGCGTTGTCACGATGCGGCAGACGGTGGAAATGCTGGCGGCGCATCTGACTTACCACGTGAAGCGATTCCCGGCATCCGTGGAGCCGGGCCTCTAGCTAGGCTTCTAGCGAGTCGCGCTCGCGCGGCGATAAAGATGTGACGTATAGGTGGGTACAATCGTCCCACGTGGCGGGCACGGAATCGTCTTGCCCAGACATTTAGAAGCGCGACAACTCGATGCTCCTTTTGCGAAACGAACTTCCGAGCCGTCCGGTAGTGTACGATGGCGGCACCATTGCGCGACCTGTCTGGCCCGATGGCGTGACGCTACGCGAGGCCATGCAGACCCCCCGCGCCACTCTCTGCGCCGACCTTGGCCTTTGTGACGCAACCGTGGATCGGGATCGCAATGGCTTCCCACTCGCCTATACCGGGCGGTTCGCCATTGTATTCCGCCTGATCCTCCCCGGTGGTGCTCGAGTCGCGCTACGCGTTTTCACGTCCCCCGACACGCGCACGGGCGGCGAGCGGGAGCCGCGGGGCGCGCGGATCGCCCGCGCTCTTCTAGCCGCGCGGACGCGCGTCGGCGATCTGATGCCGCCGATGGTTCACATCCCGGAGGCGGTGCGCGTGGGCGGGATCTGGTATCCGGCGCAGGTCTTGCCCTGGGCGGAGGGAGAACCCTTACTCGACTTCGTCGCGCGACATCGGGAGGACGCGGCGGCACTACGCACCCTGACGCGAACGATAGACACGCTCGTCGCGCGTCTCGAAGACGCAGGCATCGCGCACGGCGATTTGCAACACGACAATATGATGGTCACGCAAGACGGGCGACATGTTACCCTGGTGGATTATGACGCCCTGTACGCGCCCGAACTCGCTGATCTGCCGCCGCCGCCCGAGCGGGGGCATCCGAATTACCAGCACCCGCGCCGTAGCGTTCTCTCGTACGGCGTCGGGGTGGACCGTTTCGCCGCATCCGTGATACGCGCTGGACTACTGCTACTGGCGAACAATGCGCGGCTTTGGGAGCGACACGGGGGCGAGTCACGAGAGGGGGCTTTGTTCGTCGCGTCCGACTTCGCCGCACCGGAGCGGTCCGCCGTTTTCGCGGACGCGCTCGCCCATGCCGACCACGACCCCGACCTCGCGCACGCGATCCATGAATTGCGCACCCTGTGCGCCGCCCCCGAGCCGACGGTGCGGGCG
>JAYUUO010000183.1:0-32858 GCA_043754515.1 Armatimonadota bacterium | reverse complement strand
TACGCGAGGTGGCGATGAGAGCCGGTGTTTCACCGGGAACTGTGTCGCACGTTCTGAACAACAACATCGCCGCGCGCATTGCCGCCGCCACACAGGATCGGGTGCGCTCCGCCGCCGCCGAACTGGGCTACCGCCCGAATTGGTACGCCCGTTCGCTGGGCAGAAGGAAAACCGATACCATCGGGCTGCTGATCTCCGGGTTACGCAACCCGTTCTTTGTCGAGTTGTTGGAGAACGCCGAGGTCGCCGCGATCTCCGCCGGATTCTCGGTGCTTCTCGATACCGGGCCGAGCGTGCAAGGGACCTATAAGGAACATGCGCCGGTGCGCTCCGCGTGGCCCGTTGACGGCGCGCTGGTCTGGTCGTGGAATGTGCAGAAGGCCGCCGACTTTCTGGGGACGCAGGCGGAGACGTTGCCGCTCGTTTACATCGGATCTTATCGCGGCGACGATAGCGACTGGGTATCGTTCGACTATGAGATGGGCGGGCGGATCGCTGCGGAGCATCTACTGTCGCGCGGCTACCGCAACCTTCGCTATCTGGCTCCCTATGCCTATGGTGGGGAGAGGAGTGAGGGGCGGTTCGTCGGCTGTGCGGCCGCTTGCGAGGAAGCCGGGGTGGGATTCGGTCTGATCCTCACCGGCGGGGAGGAGACGCGGCGTGCCGGTTTGCGTGCCGCGCTGGAAGTCGCCGCGCTCCCACGAGTCGCCCGCCCGGACGCGATTTTCTGTCATAACGACGTGCTCGCCATCGGGGTATATAACGGCCTGGTTCGGGCCGGATTGCGCGTGCCAGACGACGTAGCGGTACTCGGCTTCGACGGGATCGAGGAGGGGCGTGAGCTACCGCAAGTGTTGTCCACGATCCGCACGGATACCGCCGGGCTGGCGCGGGAGGCCATGCGTCTCCTGGTCGAGCGGATCAACGCCGAGGCGAAGGAGGCGGATCGCGTCGTGCTACAACCGACGTTGATCGTGGGGGAGACCACTTAACAGGTGCATCAAGAAGGCGGGGCGACGATTTTACCCATGCACAACCGCTATTGCATCGTCCTATAGGAGAACATACATCCACATGAGAAACCGCTCTATCGTTTATTGGGTCGTCGCACTGACACTGCTGGCGACTGGATGCCGCTCCCAAAGTGGCGCACCACTTACGCCGCCTCTCCCGGTCGGGGTGAGGCCAGCCGGTGCCGATAATCCACTCGCCCGCGAGGCTGCCGCGCGGACGACGCTCAAGGAAGCAGCACTCAAGGCACGGGGAAATGTGCCGAAGTAAACCAACGTAGAAAGACTTAAAATCATGAACCACAAACGACCTGACTACTTCAAACCACACGGTTTTAATGGCGTGCGAACGGCATCAGCGTTTACTCTGATCGAACTACTCGTCGTCATCGCAATTATCGCCATTCTCGCCGCGATTCTATTTCCCGTGTTCGCCTCCGCACGTGAGAAAGCTCGGCAAACATCATGCCTCTCAAATCTGAAGCAGATTGGCATAGCGATGATGATGTACTCGCAGGACGCGGACGAACTGTATCCTCCCGCCTGGTTTGACAAGCCTGTCTCCTGGAGCGGCAAAACCTGGCGGGAGTCTATTTTGCCCTACAGCAAGTCGCAACAGATCTATACTTGCCCCTCAAATCCAACCAACGATCAATCCACGGCGGATAACTACTACACCGGCACCTTCCACGTTTCGTACAACTGCGATTCGCAGACAGTGATCCGCGACGTTTATGGAACCGGGAACAGCCCGGTAGCCCTCGCCGACGTTACCTCCCCCGCGCAGACGTTCGCCATCGCAGAAGTATGGGCGAGCAAGGCATTTGAGGGCTGGGGCTATGACACCGCTGCCTACAACGCCGACCTGAACCCGGATTACGACGGACACCGGAACAGCCTGTACAGCGGGCACAACGGGATGAGCAACTACATATTCGCGGATGGCCACGTCAAATCGTACCGGCCCAGCGCGACCAAGTATAACAACGGCTTGAACTCGTACTGGTATCTGGATAACCGCGCCTGCACCGGCAACTGCGATGTCATGTTGCAATCCTCGGAGAAGCATAGGTTCGTTCCGTAAGTCCTGGCCGAGAAGTCACCGGCGCGACCGATCAGCCCGTATGTCGGCTCCCCTATACAGCAGATGGGAGAGCCGACATGCCGCGCTCCACGTCGCCGTTAAGTGCCGGCGAATCCGCTAGACTCGTCGCTATACGCGCGGCGACCGTGACCGCCGCTCGCCCGGAACGAGCGGGCCTTGTACCATGAAAGCTGCCACCATGTTGATCATCCACTTCGCCCTGCCACTGACAATGTCGGTCGTGTGTCTCTGCGCCTGTCGCGTCGCGCCGCCGGTTGGCGTGGTCGGACAGGCCACTCCAAACCAGGCCACGCGCGTGGAAGCCGAAGCCGATCCGAGGGGGGAAGTCAAGGAAGACGCGACGGCGAGCGGCGGGAAGTACGTCCGGGTCGCGGGGGAGTACCTACCGCTCATCTTCGCCCGAGTACCCCCGTCCGGCGACGCTTTCACGGTCTGGGCGCGACTCCGGGGTACACAGGCGCAACTCAAGGGAACGCCCGGCGGCGTTCAGAAGGAGTACGAGTGGTCATGGGATAAGCCCGCCGACTGGAAGTGGGTGCGCTTCGGAAGGCACGCGCGCGTGGAACTCGGGAATGAAGTAGTGATCATTCGCGGGAGCGGCGCGGCGGGCGCGGCGGATGGGATGGACTGCCTCGTCTTCGCGGCTGATGACGCCTGGAGACCGGACGCCCCTGACGGCGCCGCGTTCCTCCCCGACTTCGGCGGGAAGGCCGGGACGCCAGACACCGGGCACGCGGCACCCGCCGCCCCGGTCGCAGTCACGGTCAACTGGGCGAAAATAGAGGGCAAGGTGACCCCCGCGAACTACGGGCTGAATCTCTACGGCGGCTTTTCGGACGCGAACGCTTCGGACACCATTTACAAAGCGAACGTCGAATACATGGCACCGGGCATCGTCCGGTTTCACAACGCGGGTCAGATGCAACCCTCCGCCAAAGCGTGGGCAGGGTGCCTGAACGAGGCCGGTACCGGCTGGGATCGTTCCAAGATCGGTCGGGTACTCGCCGCGCTTCGCTTCAAGAATCACCCCGATCTACTCATGAACATCCCGTCTTTCCCGGCTGGCATGGACCGGAACAGCGACGGCTTCCTTGACGACGACAAGAAGGACGCCTATGCCGCGCTCTGCGCCGACTTCGTGCGGATCGTGAACATCGAGAACAAGATCGGCGCGCGGTATTTCGAGATCACGAACGAGTGGGACGGCCACTACTTCACCGACTTTCACGAGAACGGCGGCGGGGGCGGGCTAAAGGACGTGAGCAAGCCGGACCGCTGGGACGAGGTCGCTGACGTCTACAACCGGTGCGCGAGGGCGATGAAGGCGGTTGACCCGCGCATCAAAACGGGCGGCCCGGCTGCGGCGCGGCCTGATCTGATCGCAATGCACGAGCGGTTCGCCCGACGCACGCTACCCAACCTCGACTTCTTCTCGATCCACGCCTATGCCTCCGGCTCGGCGAGTTCGCCCGACGCCGAGATATACGACCGGGCGCGGGCGATGGGCGATTTCGCGGCGGGCGCGGTCAAACTGATGAAGCGAATTTCGCCGAACCGCGCGATCCCGGTATTTCTGGATGAATACAATATCTCGTGGACATACGAAACACGGGACCCGCGCATGACGAACGCGAAGGGTGGGGTCTTCGACGCGCTGACGTTCGTCGCGGTCACCCGCGCCGGAGCCGCGTCCGCGCAAGCATGGAACGAGAAGGATGGCATCTACGGCAAAACTGACGCCCGGGACGTGCGGCGGCCCGGCGCGGAAGTGCTACACTTGTTCAGTACGTATCTTATTGGCGACCGGGTGGCGGCAATCTCCGGGGACAATGGTGTCGTCGCCTACGCGGTGATGAACCCGCGAACGAAACGCCGTTCCTTGCTTCTGGTGAACCGCTCCGACCGGTCGCGCACCATCCACGCCACGTTTTCGGGGGCACCGACGGGCACGAAACCCTACCAGCGGGTCGAGATAGCCTTCGGGAAGAACGGCGACAAACCGACTGTCGCGCGTGACTCCCCCCTGGTAAAACCCGGCAATGGAACCTGGGTAGCCGCGCCGAACTCGGTCACCGTGATGACGTTCGGCGGGTGATTCCTCTACTCGCGATGCGATTCGGGCGTCAGTTGTGCGAGATTGTGGTGTCAAATCCCTTCGCCCGTACCTCTTTCGCGAACTCTTCCGCGGACTTCCTGCTCTTGTAAGCGGCTACCTGCAATCGGTATACCACTTTGGTGTCAGCGACATCGGCGGAAAGACTGGTCTCGTAACCCGCCGCGTTGAGTTGGGCGGCGCGCGTGACGGCGTTCTCTTTCTTGTCGAAGGTCCCGACGCGCACCCGATAGAGCGGCCCCGTGAAAACGCTCGCCGCGGGGGGCACCGGCACCGGTTTTTCTTCCGGCTTATCGGGCACCACCGGGGCGGGGGGCGGCGTCGGAGTCGGCGCGGGGGTGGGGGTGGGGGTCGGCTTGGGCGCGGGCGGGTTGTCGCCGTCGGTCGCGGGCGGCGTGATGATCGCCGGGTCGGACTTGGCGAGTCCAGGGTCATCCGGGTCGGGCGTCGCGGACGGGCTGGGCGATGGCGATCCGAGCTTCGCCTGCGCCTCCAGCGCGGCTAGCTTCTTCGCCTCCTCCTCGGCGGTTTTCTTCGCCTCGGCGTCGGCTTTCTTTTTCGCCTCTTCTTCTGCCTTTTTGCGCTTCGCCTCCATCAGGGCAGTCTTGTCGATAACTGTCAGGTGTCCGGTCGGCGTAGGGGGCGTTTTGTTGGCGACCACAGTGGGCGTGGTGGCGGCCGGTTCTGTGGGCGCGCTGTTCCCGCCGAAGTTTTTACCGAGTACGAAGTAGCCGACCAGGAAGCAGAGCACGATGAACGCGCCGACCCCGACCACGAGTTTCAGATCGGCGGGGTCGCCTTCCCCGGCGGGCACCGTTTTTGGCGCGGTCTTGTTGTAATTGCTAGCCATAGATCACCATTCTTCCGTGAGTTGTCCCCGGTGGGACGCAGTGCGTGCCTATTCACTTCGTATCTCGCCCGCCATTCGGAGCGCGATACGGACGGCCCCGAACACAGGCGCGGGGGTGTCGAACCGAAAAATCACGGCGGGGAAACGGCGCGTTACCGCCGTGCGGAAGGCCGTCGCGGTGACGTCGCCCCCTGCCCTCCATACGCCGCCCGCCGCGCCGAATGTTACCGGATCGCCCACGCCATCCGCCCCGAACCGGAGCCGGGTCGCGGTCGCGACGGCGAGCGAGGCGAGCCACCCGCCCGCCCCCGTGAAGAGATCCCGCGCCTCGGTATCGCCGCCGCCCAGCGACCGGGAAAGAAGCGGTAGCAGGAAACCACGCCCCGCGCCGCCATCCGCGCCCGCCCGCGCCCGCGCCTCTGCCGCTAGTTGCGCCGGGTCGTTGGTGCCGAGTTCGGCGCATACCGCCCTTGTCAGCGCGGAAACATGCGCCTGTCCGTCCAGGGCGCGGAGCGTTCGGCGCACCATCTCGGTGGAGAGCCACGCGCCGCTCCCCTCGTCGCCCCACTCCCAGCCGCGCCCGCCGACGCGCATTTTTTCGCCGGTGGCGGCGTTCTCGCCGTACGCGACGCTGCCGGTGCCCGCGACCACGACCACGCCGCTTTGCCCCATCCCGGCGTGGAACGCTATCTCGTAGTCCGGCACGATCCGCGGGAGCGCGTCCGGGAACCGCGCCCGCAGAAACCTGTCCCACTCATCCACAACACCGGGACGTGTGTATTTCGCGACCCCCGCGCACACGGCGACGACTCTGCGATGAGACTCCGGGGAATCCGGCACGAGTTGCGTCGGCGGCTCGCCGGACGGCGCCGCGACGATCAGCAGGGTCTCGCCGACCGGCTCCCCCGTCCGCGCGTCCGCGAATGCCAAACGGACGTGGGTTCCCCCCGCGTCAATCCCGACCACGAGCGACTGCATAGTTACCTGTCATTGTACCAAACATCGGGACCGTCCGGTCGCATGTGCGCGGCCGAACTTAGGGCGATTGCATCATGGTTTGGCCTATGACTGCATCACAGTTTCGCCGCACGCCGCCCGTACCCACCGGCCCGCCGCACGCGCCCGAGAATATACGTTGTGTTAGCAACGTAACTATGACGCGATCGCCATAGGGGACAAACTTGCGCGAACTTGTACAAAAGGGGGCTGTCCGATATATTGAAACGAATTGCCCCCACGATTGGGCGGGTTTTCTCGGAGGATTTTATTTTTGGAAACCACGGTAGGCGGTAATAAGCGTGTCCGCCGCGCTTACGGATTTGATGAAGTGGCTCTCGTTCCCGGCCCGCTGGTGATTGACCCGCGTGACGTGGACATTTCGTGGACACTGGGCGGCATTCATTTCGACATCCCACTGCTCGCGGCGGCGTTGGACGGCGCGGTGAACCCCCGCCTCGCCGCCCGAATGAGCGCGCTCGGCGGCCTCGCGGTGCTCAATTTGGACGGCATTCAGGCGCGGTACGAGGACGCCGAGGCGGTGCTACAAGCCATCGCGGACGCGCCTTCCGACGGGGTGATCGCGTTCATCCAGGAGTTATACGCGAAGGAGGCGGTCAAACCGCATCTGATCGCGCGGCGGGTGCGCGAGATCAAGGACGCGGGCGGCATCGCGGCGGTGTCGGCGGCTCCGCTGTCGGCAAAGGCGGCGGGTATGGCGGCGGTCGGGGCGGGCGCGGATCTGTTCTTCATTCAGAGCACGGTCGGATCGGTGCGCTTCGAGTCGTCGCATGTTGAGGCTTTCAATGTCGCGGCATTCATCGAGGAGTCGCCTATCCCAGTGATCGTCGGGAACACGGTCGGCTACGCCGCGACGCGCGAACTGATGGAGGCGGGCGCGGCGGGGGTGCTGGTCGGGGTCGGGCCGGGGCAGATCTGCACGTCGCGCAAGGTGCTGGGCATAGGAGTACCGCAGATCACGGCCACGGCGGACTGCGCGGCGGCGCGCGACGATTACCAGGCGGCGACGGGGCGGTATGTCCCGATCATCACGGACGGCGGCATTAAAAACGGGGGCGACATCGCCAAAGCGATCGCGGCGGGCGCGGACGCGGTGATGCTCGGCTCGACCATCGCGGCGGCGTCAGAGGCACCCGCGCCCGGCTATTCCTGGGGCATGGCGACGTCATCGGCGGACCTGCCGCGCGGCACCCGGATCAAGGTCGGCGTATCCGGCCCGCTCCAGGAGATCCTATTCGGACCGGCGCACAAGGACGACGGAACGATGAACCTGATGGGGGCGTTGCGGCTCTCGATGGGGTCGCTCGGGGCGCGCACGATTAAGGAAATGCAACAAGCCGAGATGATGG
This sequence comes from Armatimonadota bacterium, assembly GCA_043754515.1. Classification (GTDB taxonomy): domain Bacteria; phylum Armatimonadota; class Armatimonadia; order Armatimonadales; family Armatimonadaceae; genus JACMIU01. The sequence goes on along the minus strand of JAYUUO010000183.1, from coordinate 25,414 downwards.
TCGCACCGAGTCTGCCGAGCGAGGGGAAGGCTATGCAACGGGCGCAGGGCGTCGGGTAGATATTTCGCACGCGAGCGCGCCAGATCGCGGGGAGCGCGGATTGACGCCCGGCGCGAGGAACGCGGCCCGCGAATCGCCACCCCGAGACGAGGCGCGGCTGTAAGCTGACGCCGCTCGCGTCGCCATATAGCACATCCATCCGCCTGTCTTGGCTGAGTTGCCCCTACCCGCCGAGGCATTCGCAACGGACGGCGTATATTTCCGGCGGCGGCCCGCGCCGCGCGACCTGCTTTACCCCGCTTTCGCCGCGTGCGGGCTACTGGAGAAGAACTTTTGTAGCGCGGGCCAGACGTCCTCTTTGTCGTTGATTTTAACGCAGACCATACGCTTGTCGTTCTTGAACGCGTCCTCGTACGCCTGGCCGAGCGGCGCGAACCCGAACGACGAGTGCCACGTATCGGAGCCGATCTCGCCGTAGCCGATCAGGTTCGCGAACTTGAGCATCCGGCGCACCAGTTCCACGCACTCCTGATCGCCCCAGTTGTAACCGTCGCTGAACAGGAACGGGTAGATATTCCACTCGCGCGGGTTATAGCGCTTGCCGATGATGTCTATCGCCAGCGCGTAAGCCGACGACATGCGCGTGCCGCCCGACTCGCCGAGCGAGAAGAACGCGTTCTCGGTGACCTCTTTCGCCTCGGTGTGGCAGGTGATAAACACGATCTCGCACGAGTTGTATTTCGTGCGCAGGAACCGGAGCATCCAGAAGTAGAACGAGCGGCAGATATACGCCTCGAACTCGCCCATCGAGCCGGAAACGTCGCGCATGGCGAATATCACCGCGTTGCGCTGGGGTTCGGTCACGATCTCCCACGATTTGAACCGTTTATCGTCCTCGGTGATCTTGAGTTTGCCCGACTCGTCCCCGTCGCGCGCCTGACGCCGCATCGCCTGCAAGATGGTGCGCTTGCGGTCCAGATTCCCGGCCAGACCGCGCTTCGTGATCGTGTTAAAGTCCATCACCTCGCTCGGAACCTGCTTGTTACCTTTATCGAGCATATTGGGCAGTTGTAGATCGGCGAACACCATCTCGGCGAGTTCATCAATCGTGAATTCGGCCTCGTAGTAGTCCACGCCGGGTTCCTGGCCCGCCTCTTTGCCGGAGCCGTCGCCTTCGCCGGGTAACGGTTGGCGGCCGATCACGTCGCCCTGTCGCGAGCCGCCCTGGCCCTGCCCGACGCGTTTCTGGTCGTTGGGATCGAAGCGGATGCGCGGCAGTTCCAGCCCGCGCACCGGCACCTTGATGATCTTATTTTTATCGGCGGTGATAATGTCCTCGTTGGCAACCACGTCCCCGAGCGACTTTTTAAGAATCTCGCGCACCTTTTCGTTGTGCCGGGCGCGATCCCGCTCCGCGCGGCGGTGCAGGTCCCAGGCGTCTGTGGAAAGCGAATACGAATCCGACAAGTTGGTTTAACTCCTTAACAAAAATCGTCCGGCTCGGGCGGGCGCGGGGTAGCCTCAACTGCCCCGCCGTCAATCATGTCCGTTCGGTCATCATCCCCATAAAAGAAGCGTGACTCATAGAATAGAAGGTCAAGTGACGCGATGACCCCGGCGGGAAGAGACTCGTACCACAGGAGGCGTCCAGGCTACACGCGCGGGAACCCCGCCGGGCATATATCCATATGCCGCGTAGCCACTTTCCTGTTTCCATTGTTTTACTCCTGCCGTTCCTTATACGAGTCCGGTAGCCGGGACGTTCTCTACTGTATCGCGATTGCGGGGGGATCGGCTAAACCGCCTGATGCCCACTCGTGGCATCCTCTTGGCCGCGCCGTTAATGCGTGTCGTCCGGCTCGGAATAACACGGTCGGGCTCCCGACGCGCTCCCGGAAACGCAACCGCCACCCGCCATCCTGTTTGCCCCACGACTCCCGCCAGCGTTCTACTTCGGTGAAGGGCACTAAGGGTTGCGACCCCTTCGGGTTTTCAGGCACCGGCGCGTACCTGTGGTGCTTTGTCTCCTGGCGCACCATGGCGACTGCCTCCGCCCCGTCGCGGCGGAGCGTTTCGATGCGGATGTTCGCTGTAGAAAAATCGGGCGACAAGGGTCGTTTACCGGCGTTCCGCTCCCGCGCCTGCTCGATCAGAAGGACTCGTTCGGCCACCCCGAAATCGGTCCGCTCCACGTAGTCGTCCGTGACGCAACATTCGTCGAATGAGAGGATACTTAGAAGATCGTACCCGATGTCGAACGAGGCACGCCAGCGGCAGGCGGCATCCACCGCGCGTTCAAGGGTCGCGTCCTCGTCCGCGAGCCGCGCGACCGCCGCGCGCCATACGTCGGGATTACTCATGCGAACCGCTGCCTCCGCGCCGCAGTTTTCCAGCAAAAGGCCGAGCATCCGCAGACGCTCCCGGTCGTCCCAGAAGAGTTTGCCGCTACCCATCTCGAGCTTCTCCGGCGTTATCTCCAGACGCGCCCATGCCTCATCCTCGGCCCACTCGCGTCCTCGCGGACGGATGTCCTAGTCCACCGCGGACGGGTCGGGCGGCAGTGCGAAGTCTGACATTTTAATTACCCCTTCTTGACGCACAAACTCGATCAATCGCTATGCCCGGATCGCGACGATCAGGCAGTCGTACGCCCCGCCCGGCGCGTTTATCGTCACCACGTCGCCGACTAGATGCCCGCGCACCGCCCGCTCGACCGGCGTCTCGCCCGCGCCGGTCAGCAGGAAGTCGAACGCCCCGCCATCCGCGTCCGTGAGCGACACCCGGTGACCCGCGCATACTTCGCCGTCCACTGCCTTAATACGCAGTATCCCCGCCCGGTACGTTCCCGGACAGCCCGGCTCCCATAAATCCGAAAGCGACGTCCGCCAGGCGCGTTCCGCCCGTGCCGCTTCGCCCGTGACGACGAGCAGTAGCTTGCCCAGGTCGGTAGCCCGCGCCGCGAACCTGTCGCGCTCGCCGCGCGACCGCGCGAGTGGGAGCGAGAACGCCGTCTCTAGCGAGTGGTCGTCCCCGTTCACCGCGCTCGTCGCCCGCGCCTCCCCCTCCACCACGTCGCGCCCCGCCCGCGCCCGGCACGCCCCGACGTCCGCCAACCGCGCCTCGACGTCGCGTTGCTGGCCCGACGCCGCCTCCCATTTCAGGCGGGCTTCCCGCTCCGCCGCGATCCATCGTTCCGCTCCCATCGGTTCGCCCTCCCGCGCACTTAGGATACAGGTATTCGCCTTGATATAAGTAGTCACTGCTTGGTATAAGTAGTCACCGCGGCACGGGCGAAACCGGTACGGTGGTCCCATTAGTCAAGACAGAGTCGCGCGGCGATTTGGGCACTATACGTCACGCCTGACGAGCGATACTCATAGACCGATTCCCGCGGAGTGCGGCGACTGTTCATTCGGGCAATACAACGTAGTACGGCGTGGCGCGGCGTTTGACGTAGCCCGCCCCGCCAGGGCACCCCCTTCGGCGTTCGGTTTCTCTGGCGGGGGCGCGGCCCCACGGCGTGCCGGTTTGAACCCCTAAGCGTACTACGCCTACTCTACTCCACGTGATCCCGCGGCGCGCCGGGCTGCCGCGCGGCCAGGGGCTTCGGCAACTCCCCGGCCGCGTTCGGGACAGGCGGGGTGCCCGTCAAAGGCGGGGCGGAACCCTTCTTGCCTGCCTGGATCAGGTAGAACACGTCCGGGTTCATCTTCTCCGAGCGGCAGACGATGAAGCCGTACTTACGGTACTCCCAGTGCAGGCCGGGGTAAATCTTCTCCAGCCGGTCCATCGCCCGGTACAGCGGCATCGGCGGGATATGTACGTCCACCTTCTCCGGGATGGCGCGGTCGTCGTCGGCGATGATCGGCACCTTGTAGCGCGCGTGGAGGTCGGCGAGCACGTCCGTCAATAGCGCGCCCCTTTTGTCAACAGTGACCACCCGCTTCAGCGCGGCGGGCACGTCGTCGCGCCACCCGTAGTCGTAAGGGGTGGGCACGTACGTCTTGTCGCCCTTGCCGAGGTAGGCGTTGCGGATCGAGATGCGCAGGGCTTCCGTGTCGAGCACCCCGTCGTGGATGCAATTAGCGGCACCGTCCGGAATATCTGTACTACTCTGTCCCGAAATTATTCCTGGAATATTGCTTGTGACACGGAGGCGGGCACTTACCTCCTGCAGTTCGAGCGCGATACTGAACATCCCGGAGTCGAACTCCGCGTCCGTCACCATTTTGAGAGTAGGATCTTGTTCACGGAGGAACTTGTAACTGTCCTGTAGGATTCTGAAAATCGCGTCCCGCACGGGAGGCGGGATTGTTGGCGGGGAGAGAAGTTCGCCGCTGACCATCTTCTGGGCGACTGTCGGGTCCAGGCGGCTGATCTCCGACATCAGGTTCACCCCATTTATAAGCTGGTCTTTGTTTCGCTGGGACTCGGGTACGAGTATGTCCACCGATATGCCAAGCACATCTCCGTAAAGGTAGTTGTTCCGCACATCCTTGTGCCAACGGTTAGCGCGGATAACGGCGATGGCATCCATGAGATGATTCGTCGGCTCCTCAGTACACGCCACGAAGCATGATCTTAGGGACGACTCGGCGTCCTCAGATTGCAGATGCCGCCCCGTCGCCTTCGCCATACGGTTTACTAGTTCCCCGACGCCAATTCGGGGGCGGATGATGGTAATGGGGCGCATCAGGGCGGGATTAGAATCCAGTAGGCCCACGACCTTCCGACGCTGACTTGCCCCCGTGTCTGCCTGACGAGCGTACGCGCGACTAGTATATGAAGTAAGTAGGGACAGACATAATATCGCGCAGATATGGCATCCTCGCGACGTCGCGGGTTGGTACATTGTTACTACTCCTTATAATGGGGCAATGGTGAGTTTTGGGGGCTACGCATCATTCTGTGCGTAGCCCCCACAATCGGAGCTAATTAGGTGCCGCACAGGAACGCGTATATAGCTCCAGAATCGTCATCCCCGCTGAATCTATCAAGGTGAGGCTCCCGTTGTACAACCCGGACGTATACGCCCAACTGTCAAATGTACCATCATTCCCTGCCACATAGCGGCGTGGGTTCAGTACGAGTATGCCCGCAACAGCAACGCTACCGGCAAATTCCGATGTACCATGGTAAGGGCCGGATACCCAAGTGCTCATGAGCCTTGCCGCACATCCGTCCGAATACCACAGGGCGGAGAACTGGTAGAACGTTCGGTTGACATATTTAGGAGCACCATAAGCGACAGCGGCGGGTGGGCTCTCTGCCTTAAAGCTGTAGAATTGGGAGATGCTCCCCGTGGCGGCACGAGAGTGGGCATTGATTAGCATCAAGCCCGCGATCGCGAGGACAACACGCAGTGTACTCACGAGTAGTGCGACGATCTATTCTAATCATGTTACTAGCCTCCTATGGCTTTTTCGGTGACCGGGCGTTTCCCGGTCGCTAGATTCTAGCATATAACCTGTATAAAATGCAAAATGTAGCGTGCGTTTTTTCCGGGATGTTTTTGTGACGAGTTCTACAGGCGACGTTTGACGTAGCCCGCCCCGCCGATTATACTAGCCGCATCATGCAACTCTCCCCCGTTCGATGCGCCCTGATCAGCGTGTCCGATAAAACCGGCGTCGCGGCGTTCGCGCGAACCCTCTCCGAACTCGGCGCACGGATCGTTTCCACCGGCGGCACCGCCCAATCACTCGCGGACGCCGGGGTGCCCGTAATCGGCATCAGCGACCTGACCGGCTTCCCCGAAATGCTCGAAGGGCGCGTCAAAACCCTGCACCCGACCGTTCACGGCGGCATCCTCGCCGACCGCGACAAGCCGGAACATCTGGCGACCATCGCCGCGCATGACATCGCGCCGATTGACTTGGTCTGCGTCAACCTGTACCCGTTCGCCGCGACCATCGCGAAGCCGGACGTTTCCATCGAGGACGCGGTGGAAAACATTGACATCGGCGGGCCGGCCATGGTGCGCTCGGCGGCGAAGAACCACAACGGCGTCGCCGTCGTCACCGACCCTGCCGACTACGAACCGCTACTCAGGGAGATCGCGGCGCACGGCGGGATCACGCTGGAAACACGCAAACGGCTCGCCGCTAAAGCGTTTGCGCACACGGCGGCGTACGACTCGATGATCGCGACTTATCTGGAGCGGGTCTACGCGCCGGACGTGGAGACGGAGGTTCTGCCGACCACGTTCCGCCTGTCCCTGCCCCGCTCCCAGGTGCTACGCTACGGCGAAAACCCGCACCAACACGCCGCGCTGTACCGAGACCCGGCCGTGAACGAGCCGTGCATCGGGAACGCGTGGCGGCGCGATGACAGCGGCAAGGAAGTCTCGTTCAACAACCTGTATGACCTGGACGGCGCGCTCGAACTGGTCAAGGAATTCGGCGGCGAATTACCCGCCGCCGCGATCATCAAGCACGCGAACCCATGCGGGTGCGCGATGGCGGGCACACTCGCGGGCGCGTTCACGCGGGCGCGGGAGGCGGACACCATCTCGGCATTCGGCGGCATCCTCGCCGTCAACCGCCCGCTCGACGCCGAAACCGCCGCCCGCGTCACCGAGCCGAACAGCTTCTTCGAGTGCATCGTCGCGCCGGGCTACGAGCCGGGCGTGATCGAGACGCTGACCACGAAGCGTAAATGGGGCGCGAACCTGCGCCTCTTGGAGGTCGCGCCGTTCACCGGCCCGGGTCAGGGCGGCTTCACGCTGAAGCAGATCGTCGGCGGGCTACTTGTGTCCACGCGCGATTACCGCCCGCTGACGGACGCCGACCTGTCATTTCCAACGGTTCGCAAACCGACTGCGGAAGAACTGGCCGAACTGCTGTTCGCGTGGCGCGTGGTCAAGCATGTCAAGTCGAACGCCATCGTGATCGCGCGGGATGGGGCGTTGCGCGGCGTCGGGGCGGGGCAGATGAACCGGGTGCGCTCGGTGCGGCTCGCGGTGGAGCAGGCGGGCGAGTTCGCGCGGGGGGCGGTACTCGCCTCCGACGCGTTCTTTCCGTTCGCGGACGGACCCGAGACGGCGGCGAACGCGGGCGTGACCGCGATCATCCAACCGGGCGGGTCGGTGCGGGACGCGGACACGACCGCGCTGTGCGACGAGCGGGGAATCGCGATGGTGTTTACGGGCGTGCGCCACTTCCGGCATTAGACGGGCGGCGGATTTCGTCGGAACCAACACATGCCGTTCCGCCGTATTATACGCTTACGGACGGGAGCGTTTCGCGCGGAGCGAACCCGTCGTACTTCACATGAGAAGCGGGGTATTACGATGCCGGTTACCGACGAACAGAAACGCAGAATTGACGAGTGGATCAAGTCCAAGGGGCACAACCAGTACGGCGATTCGCCGGACACGCACTACGCGGGCGGAAACCCCTTGTTTGACGAGATGTCCCCCAAGCTCAAAGACCGCTACGAATACATACTCGAGCGGCACCCCGAACTACGAACTGATTCCAAGAACGCGAAATAGAAAAGTAGGAAACCCTGTTTCCCAGGAGGCAGAAAGCACCGATGAAGAAACGTGACCTTGTTAGTTTAGCGTTGGCGACGCTCGGTATCGCCGCCGTAGGATCCACCGCATTGCCGCTCGTACAGGTGTGGCAGGCGCAGTACGGTACCGAGCACGCCCAGTCTGTCTCCGTCGCCATGATGGCCCGCTCCGATCAGCCGACCGAGATCGTCGTGGACCTTGCCGACAACGCGTCTCCTGCCGACATCGCCGAAGTCGAGGGCCGGATCGGCGCGAAACTGCGGTTCAACTCGCCCCGGTCGCACGACGACAAGATCATGGTCGCTACGCTCCCAACCGCGACTGACGCGCAGAACGCGCTCTCCTGGTTGCGTGGGGATAGCAACGTCGAAGCCGCCGAGCCGGAAATGGTCTATGCCATCCCCGAGCGGTCGCGGGTAGACAGCGTGGAGATGCAGGCGGTCGCGGTCGCAGAAGCGTCGCGTAACGCGGTAGTTCAAGCCAAGATCGCAGCCGCTGAGGCCAAACTCGCCGATATGGCGACTTACACACTCGGCACGGGCGAGAGCATTTCTCAGCAGGAGCGAATAGCCGAGAGTGACACACCCGGCATGTATACCGGGTGCTTCAGCACTCACCCCTACACGATTCATACGAACGACACGACGTTCCGCGTAGATAACACGGGTGCTTGGATGTTCGAGCCGGTTCGCGCCTCTACCGTTTCGCTCACGGACGCTGACGTGACCAAGCCGGGCGGCACGCGGCCCAACGACCCGCTCTACGACCAGCAGTGGAACTTCAAGATGGTCGGCGCGGAAGACGCGTGGAAGAAGACCAGAGGCAAGGGTGTTGTCGTCGCCGTGATTGACACCGGCGTCGCCGCCGTGACCACGAGCCGCGGCAAGCAGTGCAAGGACTTCAACACCACGAAGTTCGTCAAGGGTTACGACTTCGTCAACAAGGACACCGACCCGTACGACGATCACGGGCACGGCACGCACGTCGCCGGAACCATCGCCGAGAGCACCAACAACAACGAGGGCGTCGCCGGTCTCGCCTATGAAGCGACGATCATGCCGCTCAAGGTGCTGTCTGCCGCCGGGTCTGGCTATTCGAGCGACATCGCGGACGCGATCCGGTACGCCGCCGATAACGGCGCGAACGTGATCAATATGAGTCTCGGCTCCAACCAGCCGTCGTCCGTGATCCACAAGGCGTGTCAGTACGCGGTGAAGAAGGGCGTGACCATCGTCTGCGCGGCGGGCAACGGGTTCGGCGAGCCGGTAGGTTACCCGGCGGCGTTCCCCGAGTGCATCGCGATCTCGTCGGTCGGCCCGAGCGGCAACATCGCCACCTACTCGTCGTACGGCAAGGAGGTCGCGCTCGCGGCTCCGGGCGGCGACATGATGGAGTCGGGCGACGCGAAGGACGGCATCCTGCAGAACACCGTGATGACCGGCAAAGGCGAGCGAGGGCGAGGGGACGACTACTATGCGTTCCAGGGCACCTCGATGGCGTCGCCGCACGCCGCGGCGGTCGCCGCGCTGATCGCGTCGCAGGGCGTACATGACCCGGCGCGGGTTCGCGACATTCTGACCAAGTCGGCCAAGCCGAACGGCGACCCGCTCAAATACGGCGCGGGCATCCTGTCGGCGGCGGGCGCGGTCGCGATGACAAGCGCGGTAGAGGGCGTTAAACTGCGCCACATCCTGCTCTTTGGCGGTCTATTCCTGCTGATGGCTATCGGGCCGCGCCGCTCGTTCTGGACCCGCGCGGGCATGGCGGGTGCGCTCGGGGCGGGATTCTTCGGCGCGGATGTCGCGTCGGAGGTGTTCGGTGCCAACTCCCCGTGGAACCTGCTCACCTTCTCGGCTGTTCTGCCGTTCGGGGTATACATGGCGACGCGCAAGAGCCTCGGCGGGGCGAAGATCGCGGGCGCGTTCGCGCTCGGCACGGCCGTAAACCTGTGGGCGGGCTGGCATAACAACCTGACGCCGTTCACCGCGTACACGTTCGGCGAATCCGCCACCACGTGGACGCTAGTGAACATGGGCGCGGCATTCGCCATCGCGAACGTCGCGGGCTGGAAAGCGGTTCTACTGTCCCGCAAGGCGGGCGGCACCGGAGACGGGAGCGGGGCGTCCGCAGAATAGAGACGCTCCTTCCGGGCCAGGATGGGACGCGGCGCGCCCCGGCGAATGATTCGCCGGGGCGCGTCGCTCTTGTAGGCAAGCGCGGTAAAATGAGAGCAGAGAGAAATCAATGAATGAACGTGATGAGCAGACGCGGCACGAGATCAGACGACAAGCACGTGAAATATACGAGCGCAATGTGAAGCACATCGTGAAAGCAGACCCGGCGTTGAGAAACAAGCGTCTAATCATTGACACCGTCTCGGGTGCTCATGAAGTAGATGACGAATTGATGACCGCGATAGACAGAATAAACGCGCGTGTCCCCGGCGCGGTTCTCTTCTCGATGCGCGTCGGCTAGTACCATTCGTTCCGCATGTCGCGGATCTACGTGAACAAGTGATCGAGGGCATAATTGGTGACGATTTTGTCGGGCTGATCACGCTTGTATTTGTTGCCCCGGACGGCGCGGAGGTGTCCCTCCGAGCAACGGTAGACACCGGCTTTAACGACTACTTGATGTTGCCTTACGCGGTGATCATCGCTCTGGGGATGCCGTATCTCTCCGAAGCCTACGGTGATACCGCGGGAGGGGGTGAGGTCGAATCCACGTATCACCGGGCAACGGTCATTTAGGACGGTGAAACCCGGCGAGTTCCGGCAATCGTCGCGGACGGCAAGCCACTCATCGGGATGTTGATGTTTTGCGGCTACGAGTTGCGCTTCGTCAGCGAGATCGGCGAGATAGTAACACTCCGCACCGCCCCCTTCGCGCCAGAGAATAGTCCCAAGCCTGTCACTCGCGGGACTGCCGTAACCGAACACCCCCATCCTACGTTTGTTGTTGTATGAGTAACAGTAACAATGACGCATCTCCCGAAGCCGCCCTCGCCAAAGCGGTAGCCGGTTGCCTCTGGGGGACGGCGGTTGGGGACGCGCTCGGGCTACCGTGCGAGGGGCTGACGCCGGGGCGAATCCGCGCCTTATTCGGTGGGGTTCCCGACTCGCACCGGCTCGTCATCGGGCGCGGCATGATCTCGGACGACACGGAGCACACGCTTCTTGTCTATACCGCGCTCGCGGAATCGGCGGGCGACGGGGAGGCGTTTACGCGGCACCTTTCGCGCGGATTGCGGCGTTGGGTACTCGCGCTCCCGGCGGGCGTCGGTCTCGCCACGCTCCGCGCCGGGTTGCGGCTTGCGGTCGGCGTTCCCGCGTCCCGCTCCGGCGTCTACTCGGCGGGGAACGGTCCGGCGATGCGCTCCGCGCTGATCGGCGTCGCGTGCGCCTGGGACGCGGACGGCACGCGGCTTCGCGACCGCATTTCGCGCTCGTCGCGCCTGACGCACACCGACCCCCGCGCCGAATATGGGGCGCGGGCGGTCGCAATCTGCGCCGCAAGTTTCGCGCGGGGTGAGACAGGGACGGGCGTAGTGAGTGACGCTATCCAGGACGCACTCCCGGAACCCGACACGGCGGAACTACTCTGCCTCCTGCACGACGTCAGGGAAAGTGTTTCGCGCGGCGAGATAACAACCGCGTTCGCGGCGGCGCGCTACCCGCGCGGCGTTTCCGGCTATGTGCTACAAACGGTTCCGGTCGCCATTCATGCCGCGCTTTCCCATCCCGCCGACTTCCGAAAAGCGGTTAGCACGGCCATCGCCTGCGGCGGGGATACGGACACGGTCGCGGCGATTACGGGTGGCATTGTGGGCGCGTCGGTGGGCGTCGCGGGAATCCCGGAGGCATTGCGGCGCGGCATCTGGGAGCCGACCGGCGTGTTAGCGGAAGTGGGGGCGGAGCGGTTCGCGGCGGACTGGACGGCGGGGCGGGCGCGGGTCGTCCCGGCGGTCTGGTACCCGTTCGTGCTCCTGCGCAACACCGTGTTCGCGGTGATAGTCATCGCGCACGGCTTGCGTCGGTTATTGCCGCCTTATGGGCAAGGTGATGTGTAACGGACTAGTCTGGTATGCCGCGGTTGCGTTTCCAGTGGGCGCGGGTGAACAGGGCGTGGTTCGGTGGTCGTATCCCTCTCCGCAATCTACCGCAAGCACCCCATGTGCAAGCGTTTTTCGCGGCGAAAATACGGACATGGAGAAAGGGGGTTGGATGGAGAGGGATACGACCACCGCGAGCGCACATGGGTGAGAGGGGTACCGATAACAGTCTAGCCGGGCAAGGCGACGGCCCGAACTAGTTCAGCGACGCGGGCGACATACCTCTCCAGGCTGGCCTCCCGCGCAACGAAGTCCGAGCCGGCACGTGCAAGCCGTTCCCGCCGCGCGGGGTCGGCGAGTAGCGCGATGATTGCCTCGCGGAGTGCCGTCGGGTCGCCCCCCGATATGGTCGCCATCACCTCCTCGCCCGTGGTGTCGGAGCGGGCGTAGTCGGCGAGACCGGGCGTCGCTGTCGCCAGAACAGGCGTTCCCGCCGCCATCGCTTCGAGGCAGACGTTCACACCCGCCGCGTAGTCGGTCTCCGGTAGGAGCGGCACGACGACCAGGCTAGCGTTCCGGTACAGGGTGCGAAGCGCGGCGGACGGAGTTCGCGTGACGACCGCCGTGTTCGCGGGTAGCTCGCTGATGGTCAGTGCCCGCTCCCGATCACGCGACCACGGCGACGAGGCGACCACCACCGCCAGCATTTCAGGTGTCCCGCGCAGGGCGGCGACGAAGGCGGCGTAGTCGCGCCGTTCGCGCCCGACTGCGATCAGGTACCCTGGTTCGTCGGCCTCGGGGGCGGGCAAATCGCGCGTGGACGAGTCGTGATCCGCGCCCCAGAAGCGGGCGTCAACCGCGTCGCTTATGCGCGATGATCTCGCTTCGTCGTACCCGGCCTCCGCGACCAGGTAGCCCGCTTGCGACGAAGCGAGAGTTATCACGCGGTCGAACCGCCGCAGGTAGTTGGTCTGGCCCTGCAAGACGCGTTTGCGCGGCGACGTCAGGTGGTGCGCGATGAGCAGATGTGCCGGGCGGTCGGGACGGTTTCGCGGCAGGAGGAACGCGAGCGGGATGCCGATCCGCTCCGAAAGCGAGACGTACACGCTGGTCGTTCGCCGAAGCCGCGCCGCCGCGAACGCCTGACGAATATCGGTCGCTGTGCGCGCCTCGATCCGACCGAGCAGAGACCCGTCCGTACCGCGCGGGGGCAGGATCTCCGCCCCGAGCGCATCCGCGAGCAGACTGTAGTCGCGGCGCGGTTCCTCCATGCCGGTGCCGTCCGTGTCCCGGTCGCCCGCGTGAGAGGGGAGTACGAGCGGTTTCATAGGGCGCGGTACGACGGCAGGTCGGCGGTTTTGCGGGCGATGTTCGGCCAGGAGAAAAGTCGTGCCAGGGGGGGCGCGTTCTCCCGTAGCCGCTCCCGGAGCGCGGCATCGGTCGCGGCGCGTACCGTTTCGCGGATGAACCCGTCGGCGTCGCCAGCCGCGACAGAAAGTAGGTTGATCTCCTTCCGAAACTCCGGAATGGTGTTCGCGGCGGTCGCCATCGTCACGACCGGCAAACCGTGTTCCACGGCGGCGGCGAACGTCGTGCGGCCGGTCGAGACGCCGGTCGCGAACGGCAGGAGCGCGAGGTCGGCACCCGCGAGGTAGCGCGACACGTCGCACACGGGTAGTTCGCCGGTGAACGTCACGCGATCCCCGACGCCGAGCGATTCGGCGAGCGCGGCGAGTTCACGCTCGTAGCCTTCCTCCTTGAAGCCGCCGACGATGGTAAGTGTCGCGGGAGTGGCTCGTTCAACCCCGGCGAGGGCGCGGACGCACGTTTCGAGGTTACGCCCCCGCCAGACGAAACCGAAGTAGAGGAGGCGGACCGGCTCGCCCCCCCGCCGTACCGACCGCGTGCCGGTGACCGGGATCGCGCTACCGACCGGGATCAGACGCGTCCGCCCGCGAACACCGGGGAGCCGCGCGAGAGCGTCGTACTGCCGCCGCGAGCAGACCACGATGTCGCGACTCGCTATCAAAGCCGGGAGCAGGGCGAGGCGGTGCGCCCGCCCCCACGCGCGCGGCCCGTCCAGCGCGTGAAACGTGGTGACGAGCGACGCGCCGACTTCGCGGGCGGCGAGGGCGAAACGGAGAAGCGCGAAACCGTTCCCGTCGAACAAATCGGCCTCATATTGCAAATGTAGCACGGCGGGCCGCTCCCGTCTCAGCCGCGCGATAAACACTTCCACGCCCGCGCGGTCCAGTCGGGCGGCGGAGGTGTGAATGGCATCCTTTCCCCGCGCGCCGCGTTGCGCCCGCGTCCAAACCGACGCCGCGACGCCTAGGCCGCGCAGTTCGGCGGAAAGACGTGCCGTGTAGTCCCCGATGCCGCAAGCGATGGGGGGCGCGTTGCCAGCAAGGAGTACGACGACGGGAGGCACAAGCGATTATATCGCCTCGCTCACCGCGCGTACGCGGGGTATTTTATCCGCGCGCGTCATTTCGCGGGCGGCAGATCCCCGCTCACGTCGTAGAAGTCGAACGGATGGTCCGCCGTCGAGTAGAGCGAACGGTCGGGCAGATCGGGGAGCGTGCCGCCGAAATAAGCGTTCATAACGAGACGCAACCCCGTGACGGGCGTGACCGTGCCGCCCAGCCGTTCGCGCAGTGTTGCCACTGCCGCCGCATCCCCCTGCCCCGGCGGACAGCGCACGGCGTACAGGTTCGAGAACACCTCGCGGACGTCGGTTTTCGCCCGGCTGTGCCAATCTGTGTGCGAGCGGGAGCCGTGATCACCCATCAACACGACCACATACGGGCGCGTTTCTTTCGCCTGTATATCGTCCAGCGTGGCGAGAATGCGCTGGTTCACGAACCGCATCTGCCCGACGTAGCCCGCCTTGTAGACGTGCCACGGCGGCAAGTAATCGCTCGCATCCCCGAGCAGGAACACGGACTGGCCGACCGGCGGGCGGGCACCGTCCGGACCGAAAACGAACGGCGGATGTGGGGCGAGGATGTGCGCGAACACGAACTTCGGGTATGGAAGCGCGGCGACCTCGCCCAGGTGCTTAAAGGCGGCCAGGATCCGTTGCCGGTGTAGCGCGAACCCTATTGCCTTCCAACCGCTCGGAAACAGCGCGAACGGCGTCTTCGCGCATAACATCTCCTCGAACGGAGTCAGAGACGCCATCGCCCAGGGGGATTCGCTCGCGTGATCCGCGCGGATCAGGTCGGCGGACGGCGTAGCGGTCCCGTCGAAGCCGGTCGGGACGGAGACGAAATGGTACCCGCGTTCGCGGAGCAGAGCCGCGATCCGGTTCCGATCAATGCGCGGTTGCATCCCGTCGAGCGACGTCTTTGTGTCGTCCGGCTTTAGGTAGTCGAGGTTGAGCGCGGCCCCCAGCGCGAGCGGCGTCTGGTCGTAGTTGGCGCGACTGTGACGCGCGACGGTGAAGCCGCGCTTCTCCAGACCCGCGAGGAACGGCTCGTTGTCGAAGTCATACATCTGGCGCAGGACGTCCTGTCGGACATAGGCATCGAGCACAATCACGAACAGATCCGGCCCCGCGTGAATGGACGGAACCGAAAGAGGTGTTAAGGGACTGACGGTGATAGCCGCTACCACGGAGCGTTTATTAACCGCCCTCGCCCCGATGCGCCAGAGCGTCGGACCGGTCAGAGCGAACCCGGCGATCCATGCCGCGGCAGTTACACCCGCCAGCCGCTCGCGCCGGACCCGTAAACAGATCGAAACCGCCGTGATCACTGCCGCCGCCCAGAGCACGAAGGTCAGCGCGCCCCATGCCTCCCCCTTGCCGCCCGCCGGGAGGCCATTCGTGATCATCGCGCCGACGAAATTATACGATGTTTGCAGTTGATGCACGCTGGTGTCGAACACACCGTAGGCGAAGAACAGCATCAGGAACGCGGAAGTTGCGAGTGCCGCCCGCTCCCTGTCGCGCCGCGCCAGTAGCATGGCGAGCGCGAAGGCCAGCGAGCCGAGTGCCAGCGTCCCCGCGAGCGGACGTATTAACTCCTTCAATCCCACGTCGCCCTCATTCACCGAGTAGAGCGCGATGACGCGGGCGAGGGCGAACGCCAGCGGATGGGCATACCGCCACGGCGCGTCGCTTTTGGATGCCGAGGTCATGTCCGTTTTTCCAGCAGATAGAGAACGCGGACCGTGCCCGGAATCGGCTCCGCCCGCGCTATTCGAAAGTGGCGCGTGAGTGCCGCTTCGAAGCAGTCTCCGCGGTAGTCGTGAAATATATCGCGGCGATCCCTCAGGAGCCGTTGCGCCTGCCCATCCTCTTTCGACACGAACTCGGCGACCAGCCACCGGCGTGTGGTTTGCGCGAAGAAGTCGGCGATACGGGTCAGCGGGACGTTGTTCCCGATGGCGAGGTGATGCACGAGCGCGAGCGCGAATACGGCGTCCGCGGGACCCCGCGCCACGAGCGACATCCGCTCCCGTTGCGCCCAGCCGCTGTCGGTGCTGGGGTTCATCAGGTCGAGGCGGAGCGGAAGCAGATGGGTCTCGCCGCGCTGGCGCACCGCGCGGTACGCCTTTTCCACCGCCGCCGGGTCCATGTCGAAGGCGACGGTCTGTATTCCACGCACGCTGGCGAGGCGGCTGAACCGGGCGTCGTTCGCCCCGAAGTCCCACAAACTGCGAATGTCGCCCATCACGTCCAGAAACTCACTCACCAATGACTCCTTCGCGGTCATCGCGGCGGGCGAGTAATTGGTGTCATCGTAGTAATCGCCCCACGTGGTGCCTGACGGCTCCCAGCGTAGTCCGTTCACCGCGCCGCCCAGACTTTCGAGCAGGGCGCGTAACCCCGCGAGCGACACCGAGGCGGACGTCGCCGGGGCGGTTTTTTTCGCCCCGCCGTTGCCCCGTTTTTGCAGGTGCGACTGCATGTACAGGTGCGCGAACAGGAACGGGTTAAGCCGACACGACCAGGGCAGTAGCCGCGTCGCGAGATCGAGCGGGATGCCATCGAGATGAACGCGCATCCAGTCGCCGAGCCGCGCGTCGCAACGCGCCATTAGCGCGAGCGGCGCGAGGAAGTGCTCGCAGAACTGCCGGTAGCCGACCCACGGCTCCCCCTCCCGGTACGTTTCGAACGAGAGCGTGTCAATCAGGAGCGGCTTGCCCGCGTCGAACTGCATGTTGAACGCACTGGCATCTTTGAGCGTCATCCCGAAGTCGAGCGCACGTTCCTGAACGGCGAGCGTCGCGAGTGCGGCGTCCTTCCACTGCCCGAAACTCCACTCGTACGGGTACGACACGAACGCGAGCTGGCGGGGATGCAACACGCCCCCGCCCCGCTCCTCGTGCGGAATCAGCAAGCCCGCGCCGGTCAACACGCCGTACAGCCCGGAGTCCATCAGTCGGCGGTAGTCAGGATCGTATGTGGGCGCGACGCGGCGGAATATCTCGCCTTTGTCCCGGAACACGTAGCCGGACGGGTCGCGGAACGAGGCGGGTAGTGGCTCTTCGCCCACCGCATCGTTTTTAGAGCCGCATAACGGCGTATTAGGTAGCATTGCTAGTGATACGACTAACGTGTCTGAAAGAGGCGGGTGACGCTCTGGCCAACGCGTATCAGGAACGAGCGTAGGCTGAACACGCCGACCAGCGCGCCCGCGAGGATCACCTGCGCGGTGTAGCTGCCGGTACCAGGATCGAGATACGCGTGCGCGGGCTGCTGATAGGTAGCGACGAACGCGATTGCGACGAGTAGTGAGTAGCAAAGTAGCTTCATAATAATTTCTCCGAACGACATCAAGGTCGCGTGACGGCAACCAGACGGGACATTCCGCCCTATGTCCTTGCAGACGCACCTTCCGGCATGGATGTTCAGGGTTTAAGGGAAATTTCGCGCCTTTTCTCAAACGATTGTATCCTTCGGAAACCGATTCGCGCCTATCGGTGGTGGTTGTGTCCGCACCTTTCCTATTTTACGGGGGGTTTCTGAAAAAGAAGTTAATAAAGACGGCTTATTCTTGGACTCGTTATATTTATTAACCCAAAACATCTGGCCGGAGCGTCAGCGTGGCGATCCGAGCCAATGCCTGTTTAATCCGGTCAAAGGTTTTGTCCGTGTCGAACGGCGGACGCCCGAATATCTCCGCATGGGACGGGTTGTCCGCGAGCGGAACCGGCTCGACATCCACGCCATAGACGTTGCTCGTTGTGCCATGCGTCGTCGTCAAGGCGCGGACCTGCCCCGCGACAAGCGAGAGCACACCGCCAATTTTTGTTGGGGGCTATACCAGCATTTGGGATTATCCCACCTATTATTTTATCGCCGATGCCCGCCTCATAACGCGGGTCTGCGACCGCACGTCTACAGGCTCCGAAGGAGAGTGCCTCTAAAAACACGATGAAGCGTTCCCTCCGCTTCGGAGTCTAACAATAACACTTCCTGGTTTTTCGAGCAAAGGGTTTGTCCGATGGAGCATGTTCTCTTGTGGGCGTCGCTGGCGACGGGTGTTATGTTGCTTCTGTGCCGGTTCCTGCCGCGTCGCGGCGAGTCCGGCGTCGCGACGGGTTCCGTGTCGGCGGTCGAGAGCGACGACGCGCCGCACCCGGTGCTACGGAACGTCGCGCTGTTCGCTCCGCTCGCCGGACTCCTGCTAACGCTACCCGCCACGTACGGTGTGGTGTTCCATGACGGGCAACGGCTCGGCATTGGCTTCCTGATCGGTGGGGTCGCCGTGCTCGCCGCGTGCGCCGACCTGCTCCTGCCGCGCCGCGCCCGTAACGGCGCGGACGCGACCGTCGCCTCGCCCGTGATCGCGCTCACCGCGTTTTACGGCGCGGGGATCGTGGCCGTCGCGCTCGCCCTATTGTTCCTGCGCCAGTCGCTCCATGACGCCCTGATGGGGGTCGCTATCGGCGGCTTCTGCTCCGGGTTCGCGCTTCTACTCGGACTCTCCCACGCGGCGCGGCAGGGCGAGACAGGGCGGCGGATCGCGGCGGGACTCGGCATGATGGCGGTGCTGGCGGCGGGCGCGGGCTTGGGCGTTTTCCGCGACCCGTTGACTCCCGAACTCGCCAAACTGACCTGGAGCGCGGTGCTCCTCTCCTTCGCCGCGTTCGGCGCGTTACTGGTCGTCGGTACTCACCTGCTTCCATTGGAGCGAGCCGGTGGTCAATACGGTCGGATGATCCCGCTGATGGTACTGGTGGGGATCGGTGGGCTGGCTCTCTACGAGTGCGCGGCGAAGGTCACGGACACCGCGACGCTCGCGCTACCGGGCATCGGCGGGCTACTCCTCTGGGTAGTAGTGCTGGCGGTGCAACGCGAAGGGCGCGGCAACACCATTCCCGCAACGCCGACGCTTTCCGCCCCGCTCCTTTCCGTGCTTCTAATAACGAGCGGGTTCCTCGCCGCTTTGCAGACGCTCCAGGGGGTCGGGGCGGCGGTCGGGACGCTGGCACTGTTCCTCGCCTACCCCGCGACACTGGCTCTTTCACACGCCCCCCGTGGCGGCGCGGCGACGGAGCCGGAACCGGATCAGGCCGCGCGGAACGGCGCGGTCGGTCTGCTCCTGTTCGCGACGCTCCTGCTCCTGTGGCGGTTTTTCGTCACGCGCTGGTCGGGTGATCTGCGCGGGGTGAATCTGGCGGATCAGTACGCGCTGTTCGGCCTGCTCGTCGGCGCGGCGTTGCCGGGTCTGCTGGCGATGCTTCCCGCGCGGTTTAAGGGCGGGACGGTGGCGAACGGCGGCGCGGGGGTCGGAGCACTCGCCGCGTGCGCGGTGCTGGTACTGGCGTCGCCCGCCGCAGTGCTCGTGCTGTTCGGCGCGAAGAGCGCGGTCGCGCTTCTGATCGGCCTCGCGGTCGGGGCGATTCCGCTACTGTCGGGGGGAGCCTCGCTACTTCCGGGGCTACTCGCGGTCGGGATCGCGCTGGCACTGGATCAGTTTGCCGGGCGGATATTGCCCGCCGAAACGCTGACCCGCGCCGATAAGATGCGCTATCTCGCCTTCATCCTGTCGGCGGTGGTGGTCGCGGTTATCGCCGCGAACCGTGTGGGGAGCGGCGAGACGGCAACAATCAGCGGCGATGCGAAGGGCATGGGTGCCGCCGAATGAACCCGCGCCCCTTCCCCGCCGCGTCGCTCCTCACCCTGCTTCTGATCGGTTCCGCGTGGGCGTATTTGATCGGCTCCGAAACGCCGCGCGGCGGCGTCACTGGCACCACCGTGTTGAGCGACGCCGACAACAAGCCGTTCGCGCGTTGCGACGTTTACCTGACACCGTCCACTCCGGATGAGAGCGGGGACGCCCTGCCCTCCGAGTTCGGTGCCCGCAAAGGGCGCGGCGAGGCGCGGGAGCGGCGGCACGCCGTGACCGATAGCACGGGCCGTTTCTCGCTCAAAGGCGTGCCCGCCGGAACGTACTCGCTGTCGGCGTCCTCGCGCTGGCACTCGGCGAAGGGTGTTCAGGTGTCTGTCCAGGAAGGGCACACGGCGGCGGCGATGCTCCGTCTCGCCCGCTCGGAGCCGGACCTGAGCGTGGGTGATCACCAGGCGACGTTCGCGACGAGCGAGGCTCCGTTCCTGCCCCTACGCGGCTACACGACGCTCCCGAAGCCGTCCGCGAACCCCACGCCCGCCGTGATGCAGGTTAAAATATGGCGGACGCGGCTCTCCGAAGTGCTCAAGCGCGGGGACGCGTCCGCCGCTCTCGACAAGTTGCGCTACTCCTACAACGGCAATCAGGACACGCTCGACCCCGCGTTGCTACACCCCGTGAAGGGCGAGGCGGAGCCGCCCGTGCCCGTTTTCAGCGGAACGATGCCGATCAAGGACGCCGACCGGGAGGGCTTTTTTGCTTACCACTTGCCGCTCAGCGTCGCGCAGGGCAAACCCGGCCTGTATCTGGCGCGCTTCGGCTACGGCAAGTTCTCCTCGTGTTCCTACGTGCTGGTGACGAACCTCGCGCTGGTGGTGAAAAAGTCGCCCGGCGAGGTCGTCGCCTACGTCGCGCGACTGGAGCGCGGAACGCCCGTCGTGAAAGCCACGGTTCGCGTCCTGCGCAAGGGCCGTACCCTCGCCTCGGGCCAGACCGACGCGGACGGCGTGACGCGGCTCGCGCTTCCGACCGCCCTTCGCGCCAACCCCAACGGGGACGCCGGGGACGCCGAGAATGACACGCCGACGCTGACGATGGCGACGCTCGGCGATGACGAGGCGGTGGTGAACGGCGGCGGGAGCGGGAGCGGCGATGACAGCCGGAACGGTTACGTCACGCACGTCGTCACGGATCGCACCGTGTACCGCCCCGGCGACACGATCCAGTACAAGGGGATCACGCGCGCGCGGCAGGACGGCGCGGACGGGTCACACGGCTACCGCGTCCCGCGCGGCGTTCCGGTGTCGGTCGAGGTGCGCGACGCCACGGGCGGTTTAGTGGTACGAGAGGAGAAGGTCACCGGCGGGCGTGGCACATTCAGCGGAACTATCGGGTTGAGTCCCGAGGGCGCGACCGGCTCCTACACGCTTGTGACCACGATTGCTGGCAAACCGGAGACGACGGAAATCGCGGTCGCCGCGTACCGAAAGCCGGAGTTCGCGGTCACTGTCACGCCGACGAAAGCGCGGTACACGCGCGGCGAAACGGTGGAGATGGCACTCAGCGGCACCTACTATTTCGGGGCACCGGTCGCGGGGGCGAAGGTCAAGTATAGCGTCTACCGGGACGCGGACTGGTCGTCGGAGTTCGGCAACCTGTCCGAGGACGCCGGGGACACCAACGTCAGCGACGAGGAGAGCGGCGCCTCGTACCACGATAAAGCCTACAACGCCTACTACGGCGAGTCGGTCGGCGAGGGCGAGGCGACCCTGGACGAGAACGGCAAAACGGTAGTGCGGGTGCGCACCGACATCCGGCACCCCGGCGCGAAAGAGGCGGACAAGGCGGACAAAAAGAGTGGCGCGTCGGACGAGGCTATTCCGCAGTCGGAAACGTACACGCTGAGTGCCGAAGTCGTTGATGAATCGAAGCGGTCCGTCTCCGGCGAGGGCGCGGCCACGGTCGCGGCGGGCGACCTGTCGGTAAGTGTCGCGCCCGAGGGATATGTGGCGACGCCCGGCGAGGCGAGCCAGATTTTCGTCACCGTCCGCGACCCGCGCAAGAACCCCGTGCCCGGAACCGTGGTCACGCTCACGACCACTTATGACGAGTGGAACGCCAAAAAGAAGGAGAGCACCACGCGCCCGTTCGGCGGCGCGCGGACCGCGACTACCGGCCCCGACGGGCGGGCGATTCTCTCCATCACGCCGCCGCGCACCGGCGAGATACGGCTCGTCGCGGTTGCCACGGATAGCGGCGGCCGCGCGATACGCGCGGAGGGCAGTCTGTGGGCGGCGGGCGATAAGGGCGACGATCTCGACACCGACTACGGCGACCTGTCGCTCCTGACCGACAAGCGGCACTACGCCCCCGGCGACACGGCGCGGGTGCTGATTAACGCGTCACGGGTCGGGCAAACCGCTCTGCTCTGCGTCGAGGGCGACCGTGTGTACCACGTGATCAGCGTCCCGCTCCGCAAACACAGCACGGTGGTCAGGGTTCTTATCGAAGCGGCGTGGGGTCCGAACGTCGCGCTGGTCGCGAATTACGTGCGTGACAAGCGGTTCGCGACGTCCGAGGCACCGCTCCGCGTCAGCGTCCCGGCGCGGCAACTCGCGGTATCGGTGCGTCCCGTGGGCGGCGATCACTACCACCCCGGCGATCGTGTTACCTATGCCGTAACAACAAAGGAGGCAGTGACCGGCCGCCCCGTCTCCTCCGACTTCGCGCTCGGCGTGGTGGACGAGTCCATTTACGCCCTGCGCGAGGACGAGCCGGGCGCGCTCCGGACCGCCTTCTATCCACGGCGTAACAACCGCGTTTCCACCAACTTCTCGTTCAGCGTCGAGTATCTCGGCGACGTCTCGAAGGCGGAACCGAAGATCAAGGCGCGAACGAAGTTCCGCGACACGGCGTTCTGGGAGCCGGAGGGACAGACCGATAGTAGCGGGTCGGCTATCATCACGGTGACCTTGCCGGACAACCTGACGACCTGGCGCGCGACGGTGAAGGCGGTCAGTGACGACACGGCGGTCGGGTACGCCCGCTCCAAAGTGATCTCGTCGAAGCCGTTCTTCGCGCGCCTCGAAACGCCGCGCTACCTGGTCGGCGGGGACAACTCGCGCATCACCGCGCTGGTACACAATGAGACGGGCAATGCGCAATCGGTACAGGTGCGGCTCGTCGCCGCGAACCTGCGGCTCGCGGCCGGAAGTCCCGAGACGCAGTCCGTTAAGGTAGCATCGGGCGGAGTCGGCACGGTGAATTGGGATGTCACGCCGAGCGCGAACGCGTCCGGGGACGCCCCGCTCCGCCTGACCGCATGGACGCCGAAAGAGGCGGGCCGCGAATCGTTCACCGACGGTGTCGAGCAAACGCTCCCGATCCGCGCCTACGGGCGAATCGAACTCACCACGTTCGCCGGGATGCTAGAAGGCGATACGGCAACGGGCACCGGAACCACGGATGCGCAGCCCGACACGCTCTCTGTGACACCGGATCGGCTGACCTTGCGCATTGACGCGGCCGCCGTGCCGCGCGAAACGCGGCTGACCCTGCGCGTGCTACCCGGCGTTCGCGGCGCACTCGGGGGCGGCCTGGATTATCTCGTCGGCTTCCCATATGGTTGCACGGAGCAAACGATGAGCCGCTTCTATCCCGACTTGCTGGCGCGCGACTTCGGCGGCGTGACCGACCCGGCGAAAACGGCGGAACTGCCGCGAATGGTGCGCGACGGTTTGGCGCGGCTGGCGCGGTTCCAGCACTCCGAAACGGGCGGCTGGGGCTGGTGGGAAAGTGACAAGGATGACCCCTTTATGACGGCGTACGTGCTGGTCGGCCTGTCAAACGCGCGGACGCAGTCCTATCCCGTAGACAACGCGCTCATGGAGCGGGGGATGAAAGCGGCGGCGGCGATGGCGATCACCGCCCCGCCTCGCGCCCGCCCGTTCCTGCTCTACGCGCTATCGAACGCCGGGTACGACGATGCGAAGACGGGTCTGCTCCACGCGCCGTTCCGCTACAGTGCGAAGCGCACGGGGCTGATCCCGGCGAAACTACCGACGGACGCCCTCGCCTACCTTTCGCTACTCGGGGACCGGCTCGGCGAGAACTACCGGCCGTTCTCGGACGAGCTGGAACGCCGCGCGGTGGTCGAGGGGCGGCTGATCCACTGGACAGCTTTTCCCGGCAAGCAACGATACGACGATTGTAGCGACCGGATGGCGACCGCGCTCGCGCTCCGCGTGTTGCTCGCGATCCATTCGGAAGACGACGGGCGTATCGGGTCCACGCTCCGTTACCTGATGCAGAGCCGCACGGACGGCTATTTCGGCGACACGCGCGACACGGCGTGGGTGCTGGTCGCGCTGTGCGACTACCTGAAAACGCACCCAGCGGACGCCGCGCCGCTCTCCGGGACGCTGGCGGTGACGATCAACGGCGTGACGGCGCACACGGTAGATCTGGCAAATGACACGCGCGGCGAGAAGGAAGTCGTGATCACGTTGCCGACCGACGCCCTGCGCCCCGGTGCAAACACGGTGCGGTTTATGCGCGGCGCGGACGCGGCGGGCGGGACCATATTCTACTCGGGCGTCCTACGTCAAACCGTCTCCGCGCCGACGGGCTCCGAACTGCCACCGATCACGGGGCGCGGGGTGACGGTGCGGCGCGAGTTGCTCCGCGTTTTGCCGCGCAAGGTCGGTGCTGACGCGTGGCGATTGGCTACCGAGCCGGTGACGGACGGCCGCTTCAACCAAGGCGACCGGTTGCGGGTGCGCCTGACGATCACGGCGGAGCGCGACGCGAGCTACGTGCTGATCGAGGACACGTTCCCGTCCGGCGCGGAAGTAACGGAGCGCGGCACGGCGGACGAGGAGCAGACGGCGAACGCGGGCTACTTCTGGTTCGACCATACGGACGTGCGTGACGACCGGATCGCGTTCTTCGCCCGAAAAATACCGAAGGGAAAACAGGTGATCGAGTACAACCTGCGGGCGCAGACGCCGGGCACCTGCCGCGCCTTACCGACTTCGGTGCAGGCAATGTACGACGCCGGGTTCCACGGCGAGTCGGGCGCGACGCCGCTGGAGATACGCCCATGACCCCGTTTAAATCATCCCTGATCGCGGGTTTAATCGGAGTCGGCGCACTCGGAATTGGCGCGGCGGGGGTGGCGTATCTCGCGGTGCTTCCGCCGCCCGAAGTGCGTCTCGGCGCGTTCGCGACGCGGCTCGAAGGCCGGTCGGGGGCACAACGTCACAACGCCGAACTCGCCGCGCGTTCGCTGAACGGTGCGGTAATCGCGCCCGGCGCGTCGCTCTCGTTCAACAGCGTGGTGCGCGGCTGGTCCATGGATCGGGGGTTCGTGCGCGCGCCCGTCTCGTTCGACGGCGAGCTGGTACCGGCATTCGGGGGCGGCGTGTGCCAGACCTCGACCACGCTTTATAACGCCGCGCTTCTGTCTGGCCTCGGAATCGCAGAGCGGCACCACCACGTGTTCGCGCCGCACTATGTCGCGCCGGGGCGGGACGCCGCCGTCGCGTATCCGAGCCTCGACCTGCGCGTCGTCAACCCGTATCCGTTCCCCGTGCGTCTCCGCTCCGGCGCGAGCGGCGACCAGTTGCGGATCGAGGTGTGGGGCAAACGGTCATCCACCGCCCGGTTTGCTCTTGTGAGCCGGGTGCTATCTTCGGAAACGCCGGAAACGCGGACAGTGCGCGTCGGGTACCGCCCCGGCGTGGGGGGGGGGGCGGGGAGACA
>JAYUUO010000182.1:0-3556 GCA_043754515.1 Armatimonadota bacterium | reverse complement strand
TTCAGGTTCGAGAGGCACGCGGTTTGCCGCGCCTTCTCGCGGGCCTGGGCGAAAACGGGAAACAATATCGCGGCGAGAATCGCGATTATAGCGATTACGACGAGCAGTTCGATCAGGGTGAAGCCGTCGCGGGCGGCTTGTGCCGGGGTAGACGCGCGTGCTATGCGCTTCGCCGGCGTAGAGGCGCTATGCTCGGGTTGATGTGTCAGGTTCATGGGTCAGGTTTCCTTTTATTCTTCGGAGAATGTTCATGGTCGGTGCGGCGAGTTAACTATCCCCGCGCCCTCGACAAAAGCCGCTGTTGTCTGTCGGCGGAGCGGACGATCCGCGAATCACGATCTCGGCGGGCAACAGGTCTTTCTGACGCGTCGCCGTGCCGTTGATCCGCGCGAGCAGAAGGTCGGCGGCGTGTTCGCCGACGGCATGGATCGGTTGGCGTACGGTAGTCAAGCCGGGCCGACTCGCGGCGGCGGCGGGAACGTCGTCGAAGCCGATCACCGACATCCGTTCCGGCACCGCGACTCCGCGCTCCCACAGGGCGCGTAACGCCCCCAGCGCGATGGTGTCATTGAAGCAGAACAGAGCGGTCGGCCATTCGGCCTCCGGACGTTCCAGCACGCTCCGCATGTTCTCGTAACCGGAGCCGCGCGTCTCGAAGTAGGAGCCGGGCAATATCAGCGACGCGTCACAGGCGATTCCCGCCGCCGCCATCTCCTGTCGGTATCCCTCCAGGCGTTGAGCGTTGCTGGTGAATATCTCGTTCCCGCAGAACGCCCCGATACGCCGGTGCCCGAGCGCGATCAGGTGGCGAACCGCCGCCCGTGCCGCGCCGACGTTATCCACGTCCACGCAGTATAAATCCGGGTCGTCGCGGCTGTCACCCACGAGTAGGAAGGGGATCTTCCGCCCCGCCAGCGCGCCGACGATGGCACTATCAGTGTGTGGGGCCAGCAACAGCAGACCGTCGCAGTAGCCGTTGCAGTAGGAAGGCAGGTGCTCCAGTGCTTCGAGCCAACTGGATTTAGTGAACAGAACCGTGTTCTGATGCGCGCGTTTATGCGCCGCGAGAATGCCGTCCAGACACGGCCCCAGATACGGGTCGGAGGTGACGGACGGTTGCTCGTAGTATAACACCAGGCCGATGGTGTTCATCCGGCCGCGGGCGAGGCCCCGCGCTACGCCGCTGGGATAGTATTCCAGGCGGCGTGCCGCGTCGCGCACCCGCTTCTCGGTAGCGGGCGCGACTTTCGCAGACGATCCGCCGCTGAGCACCCGAGAAACGGTCGCGATGGAGACATTGGCTTGCGTTGCCACCTCATATATTGATACTGCCATTGTATTTGCCGGTGAGATTGTAAGGGCTTTCTGTAAGCCCTTACAGAAACATATCAGACCTTCAAACAGCTGTCAATGGGAGGGCAAAAAATATCAGGGTAGGCGCACCGGACTACTGCCGACTTGCCATTTATAGGAGTAGGCTGATGGCCACTCTATTGGTCATGCAAGTGAATCCGCATGACCAACTAATTCTCGATGCGCACGCCCTGGGAGGATTCCGGGTCAGGCGAGGCTCAGATCAGCGTCGTCACTCCGCGGTGCCTGCTCCGTCCCGTCGGGCCCTAGCTCCGGCTCCTCGGCAGCGGTGCTCCGGAACTGCGCCGCGTAGAGTTTGGCATATGCGCCGCCCGTCGCCAGCAGTTCGGTGTGCGTGCCGCGTTCCACAACGCGCCCCTTGTCCATGACTAAAATCTGGTCGGCGGCGAGGATCGTGGACAGGCGGTGCGCGATGGCGAACGTGGTGCGCCCACGCGACAGGTTCGCCAGCGCGTCCTGGATCAGCCGCTCCGAGCGCGTGTCGAGCGCGGACGTCGCCTCGTCGAGGATCAGAATCGGCGGGTTTTTGAGCAGGGCGCGCGCGATGGCGATGCGCTGTTTCTCCCCGCCGGAGAGCTTATAGCCGCGTTCGCCGACCACGGTGTCGTACCCTTCGGGCAGTCCCGCGATGTGATCATGAATCGCCGCCGCCTTCGCCGCCGCGATCAGCTGCTCGTCATCCGCGTCCGGACGGCCGTAGCGCAGGTTCTCGCGGATCGTGTCATTGATCAGGTAAGTCTCCTGCGTCACGACGCCGATGGTCTTGCCGAGCGATTCCAGCTGGATGTGCTTGACATCCACGCCGTCAATCGTCACGCGCCCGCTACTCGCGTCGTACAGGCGCGGGATCAGGTAGGTCATCGTGGTCTTGCCCGCGCCGCTCGCGCCTACCAGCGCGACGAACGTACCAGGGGGCGCGTCGAACGAAACGTCGTTCAGTGTGGGCGACTCCTGCGACTCCTCGTAGCGGAACGACACGTGCTCGAACGCGACCGCGCCGCGCACGTCCGACGGCGCGAGCGTGACCGCGTCCGGCGCGTCAACGATATCCTGTTTCATATCCAGGTACTCGAAGATCCGCTCGAACAGGCCGAGGGACGAGAACAGTTCGGCTTGAACCGACAGCAGACTGGTAAGCGGGAATAGCAGGGCGGCTTGCAAGGCGGTGAACCCGACTAGGGTGCCGATGGACAGGTGCGCGTCCCCTTTGCTGATCGCGAGGTACCCGGCGAGCGCGTACACGAGCACGGGGGTGAGGCTGAACGTCAGCCGGATCAGGTTGAAGAATAGGCGCATGATCATCTGCCCCTGCACCTGGTTCTGCGTAAACTCCTCGTTCTCGCCCGCGAACCGCTGGAGCGTGTACTCCTGCCGCCCCGACGTTTTGACCAGCAGGATTCCCGAGACGGAAAGCGTCTCTTGCATCGTCGCGGAAAGGTTGGCGTTCAGCACCGCGCCCTTCTTGCGTACCGCGCCCGCGTACTCGCCGATGCGCGACGCCAGGAACGCGAACACGGGGAGCAATCCGACCGAGAGGAGCGTCAGCCGCCAGTCGAACAGGAACATGGCGACGAGCGAGGACGCGACCGTCGCCACGTTCGCGAGGATGCCCGCCACGGTGTCGGAGAGCACGCCCTGCACGTTGGTGACGTCGTTCAGCAGGCGCGACTGTATCTCGCCGGTGCGGGTCTGCGTGAAGAACGCGAGCGGCATCCCCTGCAAGTGCTTGAACAGCCGCCCGCGCAGGTCGCGCAGGATGCGTTGTCCAAGTAGAACGGAGAGGTAACCGTAGCCGAGTCCGCAGATCGTGGAGCCGAGTTGCGCCCCGAACGTGTCGAGCGAGTAGCGTATCACGGCGGGGAAGTTTTTCTTGAGCAGCCCGTCGTCAATCAGGAGCCGCAGGAAATAAGGCGGCATGATCCCGAGCGCGGCGGAGATAAGCACGAGTACCACGATGCCCGCGAGGAGCCACTTGTAGTCAACGAAAGTGGCGAAGACCCGCTTGATCGTCTCCGGGTTCACCTTCTTCGGCGGGCCGTCTCCTGGTTTGCCGCCTCCAGGAGCATTACCCCACCGTCCGCCCGTCGCACCCATGCCGCGCATTGCCATGCGGCTATTGTACCGGCAAACGTTCGCCGTGCCGCTACCGCTCCTTCGGCGGATAGGACGATGAACTTACATA
>JAYUUO010000181.1:0-10788 GCA_043754515.1 Armatimonadota bacterium | reverse complement strand
ACCAGAAGACTTGCTACCGGGAGGCGTTGCAACGCGGCGCGGACGTGGTCATCATGCTCCACCCCGACTACCAGTACACACCCAAACTGGTGGGCGCGATGGCGTGGATGATCGCCTCGGGGGAGTATGACGTGGTTCTGGCGTCGCGCATCCTCGGGAAAGGTGCCCTCGTCGGCGGAATGCCCTACTGGAAGTATGTCGCGAACCGCTTCCTGACCGCGTTCGAGAACATCCTGCTTGGCATCAAACTTTCCGAGTACCACACCGGTTACCGTGCCTTTTCGCGGCAGGTTCTGGAGACGCTACCGCTTGAGGAGAACGACGACGACTTCGTTTTCGACAATGAAATGCTGGCGCAGGCGGTGCATTTCGGCTTCCGCCTCGGCGAAATCTCGTGCCCGACCAAGTATTTCCCCGAAGCCAGTTCGATCAATTTCAAGCGTTCGGTGCAGTACGGTTTCGGGGTGATCGGGACGGCGATCAAGTTCCGCCTCCAGAAGATGAAATGGTCGCGGTTTGCGATGTTCGCGGATGACGGCAGGCGTCTGGAACAGGAGTGACTACCGCGTCAGTGGCGAGACATTTAGAATCAGCATAACGAAGCATGCCTAGCCGCGTCATTCGCTGTCTGGCTTATAGTTCCATGATCGGGCCTCCCATCCTAGTTGTGTCGGCGCGCCCACAAGAACCGAATAGCAGAGCCGACGCCGTCGAAGCGAAACGACAGGTCAATATACCTCTCGATCACATAGAACAGGAAGTAGTATAGGCGACAGAGTGACCAAATACAAACCGTGAGCAGGAACGCGACCCGGAGCGTGGGTAGCTCAACCAGTATTCCTATCGCCGATGCCATTCCGGCGACCAGGAAAAGTAGTGCCTTCAGTACCATCGCGTTCGCGCTTTTCAAATCGCCCCATATATTCATATCAAGGGGACGGTGGATAAGGCCATTCGGTTACGCGGGCGGACATGTCACCAGCACACCACCATCCACTCGACGGCACTGCCCGTATATTCGCGGCACGTATAACCCGTCCCCGATAAATCACCGACTATATCGGTCGCCGCTATTGACCTTCCGGTGAACGATTGGTACAATTGGATCGTCAAGTGAATTAGCGCGGCGTGATCCGCGAGAAACTTGATAGAGACCGTCACAAAACGTCTATGAACGCCCCCGAAACAGAATTGACTACCTCCTGCCCGACAACCGGCGCGGCCTGCACCCTCGACTGCCTCCCGAAGGGCACCAAAGGGCGCGTTTCCTCCGTAGCCGGGCCGAACCGGTGCCGCCTGATGGAACTCGGTTTCACCAGTGGCACCGAGGTCGAAGTGTCGCGCCGCGCCGCGTTCGGCGGGCCGCTCGAGATCCGCCTCCGCTCCTACAGGCTCTCGCTACGGTGCGAGGAAGCCGCCGGTATACAGGTGGAGCCCGCGTCATGACCCGCGCCGGAGCCGCCACCCGGAAGGGCGCGGCTCAGACCCCGCTGTCGAAGCCGACGGCCCGAAAAACTATCGCCCTGGTCGGAAACCCGAACTGCGGCAAGACGACGCTCTTTAACGCCCTGACCGGCATGCGCCAGAAGGTGGGGAACTACCCCGGCATTACCGTCGAGCGCAAGGAGGGCACGTTGCGCCTCCCGAACGGCGACGCGGTGACCCTGATTGACCTTCCCGGCCTTTATTCGCTAACTCCCCACTCGCCCGACGAGCAGGTAGCCCGCGACGTGCTGTTAGGGTACCGCAAGGACACGCCCCGCCCCGACGCCGTTATCAACGTGGTGGACGCGTCGAGTCTGGAGCGCAATCTATATCTCTCCTCGCAGGTGATGGATCTCGGGTTACCGGTGCTGGTCGCACTGACCATGAACGACACGGCGGCGGAACTCGGCGTGCGCGTCGAACCCGCCGTGCTATCCCAGTCGCTCGGCGCGGTCCCCGTTAAGGCGGTCAACGCGACGCGCAACGCTGGTGTCGGCGATCTACTGGCTGCCATCGAAGCGTTAGCCAACGAGGTGACCCCGCCGCCGACGCGCCGCTGGAGTCTGCCTCCGCTCGCGGAGCACGAAGTTGCCGAGATGGCATTCCTGATGCAGACGCATGACGGGATCTCGCCCAGTGCCGCATTTTCGGAAGCTACCCTGCTTCTGTCGCTCGTGGACGGATCTCAGGGCCAGTCCGAGGCACTCCGGCGTCACTCGCCCGAGGTGCGGGAGCATCTCGCGAAAGATTTAGCCAACTTCCACGCCGTCGGTCTGGATCTCTCACAGTCTATCGCGGAGGCGCGCTACTCCGACGTCGGGCGAATCGTGCATAAGTCGGTGCGCCGCGACCGTCAGGTGCCCACCCAGACGCTGTCCGACAGGATTGACCGATGGGTGCTACACCGCGTTTGGGGCTACGTCCTATTCCTGTTCGTGATGGCGTTGCTGTTTCAGTCCATGTTCACCTGGGCGAAGATCCCCGCCGACGCGATTCAGGCGGGCGTCGACTGGTTCGGGCAACGCGTCGCGACCGCGATGCCGCCGGGTGATCTGCGCGACCTGATCGTCAACGGCGCGATAGCCGGGGTAGGCAATACCGTGGTGTTCCTGCCACAGATCCTGCTCCTCTTCCTTTTCATATCACTTCTAGAGGACACTGGGTACCTGGCGCGGGCCGCGTTCCTGATGGACCGCCTGATGAGCCGCGTCGGACTACACGGCAAGTCCTTCATCCCGCTCCTGTCGTCCTACGCCTGCGCGATCCCCGGCGTGATGGCGACGCGCACCATCGAGTCGTCCCGCGCCCGAATACTGACGATCTTAGTCGCCCCACTGATGTCCTGTTCGGCGCGGATTCCGGTCTACGCGGTTCTGATCGGCGCGTTTATTCCGGCGAGCGCGGCGTTCGGATTCCATATCGCGGGGCACACCTATGGTCCCTCCTGGCAAACTATCACGCTCTTCAGCATGTACGCCATCGGTACCAGCGCGGCGTTCGGGATCGCGGCGTTGTTCAACCGCACGATTCTGAAGGGAGAAGCACCGACGTTCCTGCTCGAAATGCCCCCTTACCGCCTCCCGTCGCTCCGGTCGGTCATTTGGCGAATGCTGGAGAACGCCTGGACATTCGTGCGCCGCGCGGGAACCGTCATCCTTTCGCTGTCCATAGTGCTCTGGTTCCTGTCGTCATACCCGAAACAACCGGTCGGCACGCCGCCGTCACAAGTTCTGCGCGGATCGTACGCGGGGCGGTTCGGGCGGGTGATCGAGCCGGTCATCAAACCGCTCGGCTTCGACTGGAAGATCGGCATCGGGCTAGTATCGAGTTTCGCGGCGCGCGAGGTTTTCGTCACCGCGATGGGCACGGTCTACAGCGTCGGCGACGACTCCGCGAAGGACGAGACGAAACTATCAGTCGCGGTCGGCCAGAAGATGAAGGACGACATAGACGAGCGAACCGGGCGGCGGACGTTCACGCCGCTGGTCGCGGTCTCGCTGATGATCTACTACGTGCTCGCGATGCAGTGTATTTCAACCGTCGCCGTGGTGCGCCGCGAGACGAACGGCTGGAAGTGGCCCCTGATCCAGATAGCGTATATGTCGGCCCTGGCGTGGGTGGCGTCGTTCCTCGTGTACCAGTGCGGACGGTTATTGGGGCTGGGATAGGCAGGATGCCACAGCGTCGCTTCGTCCCTGGTATAGCACGGAGTTGGTTTCAAACCAGCGTGATACATTTACAATCGCACCCCGATGAAAACTATAATCCGCATTCTGCCCTGCTCCGATAGCGACGCGCAAGCGTTCGCCAACCGGCACGCACTCGCCCTGTCGCGTGACGTCGCCGGGCCACTCGGCCACGACGCCGTGTTTTTTCAGGAGCGGGGGGAGTATGTCACGCCTTCCGGTCAGCGCGTGGACATAGCGGGTCTCGTGGCGGACTCTGTAGCGCGAACAGTCAGCATCCCGCCGGGCATGGTGCTTCCCGTCCCGCCAAAGACGATTGCCGCGGCGATAGTCGCCATTTCGGTGGCGAACGAGACCACGTTCGAGACGGCGAAGCGGTTGATCGCGCTCGGTGAACGGCCCCTCGCGCTGAACTTCGCCAGCGGTACCAGCCCCGGCGGCTGGTTCCTGCGCGGCAGTACGGCGCAGGAAGAGACACTGGCCCGCTCCTCCGGTCTGTACGCGACTATTCGCGGGAACCCGATGTACGCGCGGCACAAGCAAGGCCAGCATGGGCTGGCGTCCGAGGCGGCGATCCTGTCCCCGGTGGTTCCCGTGTTCCGCGCGGACGATGGCACGCTTCCCGAATCGCCGTGTCTCCTGGACATCTTGACCTGCGCTGCCCCGAAGGCGAATCTGGTCGGACTCGCGACGGCGACCCCGCTGATGAAGGTTCGGATCGAGCGAGTGCTAGCCATCGCCCGCGCGTACGGCTACCGTTCGCTGGTGCTGGTTGCCTGAGGGTGCGGTGCGTACCATAATGCCCCCTACGCCGTCGCGGGGTTCTTCCGCGACGCGCTGACCGGTACATTTCTCGGCGCGTTTGATACGGTTGTCTTCGCCATTGCCGACTGGTCGCGCGAGCAAAACGTTCTCGGACCCTTCCGGGATAGTTTCGCGGAACTGGAATCTAACTGAAAATGACACGCATCATCATTCTGCCCTGTAACGACAGCGACGCGCTCGCCGAAGCGAATCGGAGCACCCTGCTGATGGATCGCTCCGCCGCGCGGGATCTCGGAAAGCTCGCGGTGTCCATCATCGAACACGGCGATTACTACGCGGGATCTACACAGGTTTCGATTCAGGACGCGGTGCGAAAAAGCGTGGCGGGCACGGTCTCGATCCGCCCCGACGACGAGTTGCCCGCTCCCCTCGCGTCCATACCAGTCGAAGCGTTCACCGTGTCGGTCGCGAACGAGACGTCGCTCTCGGCGGCGAAGCGGTTGGTAGACGCCGGGTCCCTCCCCCTCGTTCTGAATTTCGCGAACGCCGTCGAGCCAGGCGGCGGCTTCCTATCGGGGGCGGTCGCGCAAGAGGAGTATCTGGCACGCTCCTCATGCCTGTACGCCACGATCCGAAATAACCGCATGTACTCCTACCACTGGGAAATGGGTAGCGAATCATTCTTCGCCTCGGGGTGGGCGATTCTCTCGCCGGACGTCCCAGTGTTCCGCGCCGACAAGGGCACGCTTCTGCCGACGCCGTGGACCTGCGCCATGCTGACCTGCGCGGCTCCAGTCGCGCGGAAGATTGGTTTGGAGCGGGCGACCGAAGCGATGGAGGTCCGCGTGGGCCGCGTGCTGGCGGTAGCCCGCGCCTACGGCTACCGCTCCCTCGTGCTGGGTGCGTGGGGTTGCGGCGCGTTTCACAACGATCCGACCGCGGTGGCGGGCTTCTTCCGGGACGCGCTGACGGGCGAGTTTTTCGGGGCCTTTGACGAGGCGATTTTCGCGATCACGGACTGGTCGCAGGAGCGGCGGTACCTCGGCCCGTTCCGTGATGCCTTCGCCGAAATCGGGTAAAATAGAGTCATCATGGACATACAGCAACTGATCACGTTCGGCATCGTCGCGTTCGCCGCCGCCTCGCTCGGAAGCCGCCTCTGGAAGTCCGCGCAAGGCGAGGGGTGCGACGGTTGCGGCGGAGGTTGCGGCAGGCCGGTCGGGAAACCGGGCGCGAGCGGGATTCGTCCCGTGCCGCAGGCGATCCCCCTGGTGACGCTATCGGTCAGGCCCCGGTCAACGCGCCGATAATACCGCCTCACCTCCGCGCCGTTGTGCTATAATCGCGTATGGAAACTTCATCGAAACCGGACGGCGAGATCACGCTGTCGGTTGGCGACTTGCGGATGCGCGTCTCCCCGATCGGGGCCTCGCTCCGGGGACTCTGGCGAGAATCGGACGGCGTGACGACCCCCATTATCACCGCGTATAGCGGCGCGAAGAACAAGGTCGGGGGGCAAGGCGACGTACTGATCCCCTTCCCCGGCCGGGTCAAGGACGGGCAATATACCTTCGAGGGGCACACCTACCAGATGCCCCGCAATGACCACGACGGCCCTAACGCCATCCACGGCTTCGTCCGTTCCCAACTCTGGCACGTTTCCGAGAAGCGTAAGAGCCGCGTGTCTTTCGTTGTGGACTATGCACCCGACACCACGGCGTACCCGTCGGCTCTCCAGGCGACAGTCACTTATACGCTCGAAGAGACAGGGCTAACCTGCCGGTTCGCGGTCAAGAACACAGGGCATAAAACCGCACCGGTCGGGGTCGGCTTTCACCCGTACTTCACGGTGGGGGACGGCCTGATTGACACCGACAGCCTGGAACTGCCATTCGCGAGCCGACTTGAGTTCGGTGACGCGCTGATCCCGACTGGGCGCATCCTGCCGCTCGCGGACACCCCGTACGATTTCCAAACGCCGCGCGCCATCGGTGACTTGAAAATCAACACCTGTTATGCAAGCCCGGTGCGCGACGCGGACGGGAACACGAGAATCCGCCTCACCTCAGCCGCGACCGGTCGGGGCGTCGAGGTATGGATGGACGAAACCTTCGAGTATGTCGTCCTGTACTCCGGCGACCCGTTGGAGGAGACGCACCGCCGCCGCGCCCTCGCCATCGAGCCGATGAGTTGCGGCTCCGACGCGTTCAATCACCCCGAGTGGGGTCTCGTCGCGCTCGCGGCGGGCGAGACGTTCGCGGGGAGCTGGGGCGTCATGATTCTGTAGAGACGAGTGCCGGTCACCCGAGCAACGGTGTCTTCAAGGCGGCTTGCACCGCTTCGGGGTCGCGACGCCCCCAGAAGAAGAGCGGTAGCGGTGCGATGTCCGTGCCCCCCAGGACCGCGCCAATCGGTAGTATCTCCAGGGTGAGATGGCGCGGAGGCAGTTGTCCGGCGATAAGTGGCTTCTCGAAGCGACGCTCGTCCTCACTTAATCCATCGAGCGTGACGATACGGCAACGTAGTTCGGCCGCGATAAGTACAGCATCGTCTTTGTACGGCGCGAAACGCTCGGCCAGCGCGGGGTAATACTTTATCAAGGTTCTCACGATAGCGGCACGCGCCCCGACGTTCAGATCGCGGAAGCGAACCCCCTTCTCGCTCTCTATTGCCTGCCGAGCCGTCTTATCGCGGTAGAGATGCATCCATAACGGATGCAGGTCGTAAAGCATCCCATTGTAGTCGCCCGTGCCTACGGGCACCGGGTCGGAAACCAGAGCATTAATCGCGAACAACGCTTTTACTTGCTCATCGCTCAAGGCGTGCGCGAGGGCGCAGTAATCTTCGAGGACGGGGGCGAAGTTCGGGCGGGCGAACGCGGACTCGCGGAACTGGCGGATCGGCGACCAGGGGATCAATGTGTCGGCGGGCGTCGGTTTCATGACGCGCATCTCGGAAGTGAGGAAGATCGCGCCGTTCCGCCATTTGATGGTGCGCGTATCGAGCCGGAGTATCTCCTTCAAAAAGGCAGAAATTGGCTTCCCATAGTGAGCGAATAGAGTGGAGCCGTCAACAAATTGGGCGAAGACGGGCACATCAGTCAATCCGTTGAACTCCTTGAGCAGGCGGTAATCCTCGTTCATACGTTGCGGCTTCGGGTTGATCGTCCCAGAGGGAAGCCCTGTCACCAGGGCATTGAAGAGCGAGTCAGTGGGCGGCGGCGGCTCCTTCGGCGCGGGCACGACACGCGCCTCAACCTCAGAATCGCTCGGGGTGTCGCCCGGCATCAGCCAGCGTGAGCGGTACTGGTTCCGCCAATAGCCATCTTCGGTCGTGTTAAGTTTCGGATGCCGCGTCAGTACCTCGGCCAGCACCGTGTCCACCAGCAACAGTTTCGCCGCCTCCGTGCCGGTCAGATCGAAGGCGTCTAATCGCATCAGGTTGCTCGTCAATATCTCGCGCGGCGGCAGAGGAGGCGACGAAATTTCCCACCGCGCGAACTGACGCGTCGGCACCAGGCCCATCGCCTCCTGGAGCGTAAGCGAAGTAAACTTGCGCTTTGCGGGCGCGGAACCCGGCGTTGCTCTGACTACTCTTGCCATGTGCCGATTATACGCGCCGCACCCGTGCTATAATCAAAGCATGTCCGCCCCCGCTCCTTCCGTTCGCATCATGCACTTCGCTGACGTTCACCTGGGCGTCGAAACGCTCGGCAGACTCAACCCTGAGACCGGCTTAAACACCCGCCTCGAAGACTTCACCAACACGCTCAACCAGGCGATTGACCGTGCTCTGGACGCCGATGTTGACCTAGCCCTGTTCGCGGGCGACGCTTACAAAGCCCGTGACCCGAACCAGACCCACCAACGCTCGTTCGCCGCCGCCATGAAGCGACTCACGGACGCAGGGATCCCGGTCGTGATGTTGATCGGCAACCACGATATACCGAATAGCCGAGGGCGGGCGCACGCGCTAGAGATCTACGGACTTTTGGGAGGTCCGACGAGCGGCGTGCAGATCATCAGCAAGCCGGACACTATCGAAGTCGAAACACGAAAAGGGTCCGTGTTGGTTGCCGGAATGCCCTATCTGGTTCGCTCGCGCGTGGTGTCGCAGGACGAGACGAGGGGCAAAACGGTCGAGGAGGTGGCCCACCTGATCCAGGACAAGTACGCGTCTTACATCGCCGATCTTGCTCGCGAGGTAGCGATATTCCCGGAACACATCGCGTTGCTTATGGGGCACTTCACCGTGGCGGACGCGCGGGTCGGGTGGCAGAACTTCCTCTTGAACGCGAACGAGCCGCAGGTGCCGGTGGAGGCGATCACGCTCTCGCAGGGCGGTGTATCGCCCTGGGACTACGTCGCCATGGGACACGTCCACAAGCACCAGGAGATGAACCGGGGCAACGAGCCGCCCGTGATCTATCCCGGCTCGATTGATCGGATTGACTTCAATGAGCGCGGCGAGGAGAAGGGCCTCGTGCTCGCCGACGTGCGCAAAGGACGCGCGAAATGGCGGCACGTCGCACTGGAAACGCGCCGCTTCGTGCAGGTGGACGCCGACGCGGGCGACGCGGACGATCCCACCGCCGCCATTCTCGCCGAACTCGACCGCTACCCCCTGCTCGACTCGGTGGTGAAGGTGAACTATAAGGTGGCCTCTGATAAAGCCATGCTGGTGCGCGTTGACGAGATACGCAAGCGGCTATCAGCGGCACACGTTGTCGTATCCCTCCAGCGCGACATGCCGCAAGGCGAAGGGGTAATCCGCGTAAACGGCATGACCGAGACTATGACGCCGGAACTCGCGCTGACGAAGTATCTGGACGCCCAGCCGCGCCTAGCATCGCGCCGCGAGGAGCTAATGAACACGGCGCGTGGGTTGTTCGAGCGGCTGGCACACGAAGAATCCCTCGGCTGAAATGGGACAAAGCAACACAGGTTCGGGCACAGCCAAAGCGTTCGACGCCATAGGAAAACAACTCATCGCGGCTCACCCTGCAGATTGGCTCGCCCTGATCGGGGTCATGAACGCGCAAGCGACGCCGATCGAGGTGATGGACGCCGACCTTGCCGCGATCATTCCGCAAGCCGACCGCGTTTTGCTCAAGGGCGGCGTCGTGCCGGAGTTGTTCAATCTGGAACTCGAAACCGGGCACCACGGAAACTTATTGCCGGAGCGGTTGTTGTTTTACAGCGTCGCGCTCACGCACAAATATAAACTGCCGGTGAGTAGCGCGGTATTTCTCCTGCGCAAAGAAGCAGATAGTCCCGCACTCACGGGAGTGTTCGAGCGATGCCATGCGAACGGGAACACCTACTTGCGCTTCGAGTACGACGTGGTGCGCATGTGGCGATTACCGGTAGAGCAACTACTGACCGGGGGGCTGGCGACCTTACCGCTCGCACCCATCGCCGACGTTGCCCAAGCCGATCTGCCATCGGTCATCGCCCGTATCGGCGAGCGACTAAAGGGTGAACCTAAAGAAGTACGAAACGAATACTGGACTTCGACGTACCATCTGATGGGCACGAAGTACTCACAAACCATAATTGCACAGTTGATGAAAGGAATCGGAACCATGTTTGAATCAACAACTTACAACGCGACCATCGAAAAAGGACGGGCGCGAGGCACATCACAAGGCATTTCGGAGGGCATTTTGCAAGGGCAACAAATGGGGGGTTAAGGAAGGGCAACTGCTCAAAACCCGCCAGTTCATCAAGGAGTTTGGGCGCGAACGTATCGGAGATCCGTCCGCTGAAACCACCGCCCGACTGGAAGCGATCACGGATCAGACACGGCTCGACGCACTGCTCGAGCAGGTTCTATCAGCGCGGACGTGGGACGAATTGTTCGCGTAGAGTCGTCCCACTGCTTCGATCCTGCCCGCTCTCGCGTTTCGCCGTGCTACGTTCGACCTGATGGGATACAACTTCTTGGTCGTTCCGACGTTTCGCTGTAGAATATCGGTATGATCCCCGTCCGTTTACAGCTCAAAAACTTCATGTCCTATGGCGAAGGCGTGCCGCCCCTCGAACTCGCCGGCGTGCGCCTCGCCTGCCTCTCCGGTGATAACGGCAACGGCAAAACCGCCCTGCTCGATGCGATGACCTGGGCACTTTTCGGCGAGTGCCGAGCCAAATCTAAAGAGGATGTGATCCGCCTCGGTGCGAGTGAATGCGGCGTGATGCTCGATTTTTTAGTGGATGGGGAGCAGTACCGCGTCCGGCGTACCATCTCGCGCAAATCGTCCGGGTCGCTCTGGGAACTTCAGGTGCGCCGCGCGGATAACTCGCTCCATCCTCTTTCCGGCGTCACGCAACAGGAGACTAAGGAAAAGATCAGA
>JAYUUO010000180.1:0-3574 GCA_043754515.1 Armatimonadota bacterium | reverse complement strand
CGCCGTAGTTACGGAACGGCACCTTGCCCCGCGCCAGATGCTCCCACATCGAACCGGCCTCCGGGTAATCCTCCGGTGTGATGGAGCCGTTCGAGCCGAACGACGCGCGACGCCCCGGCGCGTCGCCGTCCGACTTGAAATGCCAGCCGAGCGTGTACGTCATCTGGCACCAGTTGTTCGGCATCACGCCGACCAGCCAGCGGTGCCCGACCCCCGACGCTTCCGGCTCCATGTAGAAGTTGTCACTGACCGTGAACTGCCGGGCGAGCGCGTTGTGGTTCGTCATCACCGGGGCGTCGTCGAGTGTCGGCTGCTTCGGATCCGCGATCTTCTGATGCAGGCCCCAGCGTAGGAGCGACGGGTCATCGTTCGCGCCTGGCACACGGTCAAAAACCGTGTCGTAGGTGTGGTTCTCTTTCGTGATAAACACGACGTACTTGATCTCTTTCGACACCTGCCCGATTTTCGTCGGCACGACGGGCGAAACCATTGCCGCGCGATCCACGGTCCGGTCCACGATCCCGTTGTTCGCCAGCACGTCGCGCGTCATCGCCGCGAGCTTATCGGGCGTGGGCACGTCCGTGATCAGAAACGCGCCCTTCATACCGGCGAACGCGTCTTTCGGCATGTTCTTGCCCGCGCTCGGCCCGTTCCCGAAGCCCCGGAAACAGACCGTGAGGAGTGTCTTCCCATCGGGCGAGAGGGCGACGCGGTACGGGTACCAGGCGGTCGGTATCAGCCCGAGCACGATGCCGCGCTTCGTGTCCACCACCGCGACCGCGTTCAGCCCGGACTCGGCGACATAAAGCCGCGAGCCGTCGGGAGACAACGCCAGCCCGGTCGGCGCGACCCCGCGCAGCCCGGCGACGAGCGGCGACGGGGAGAGCGAGACGCGGAGGGTGATCTTGCCCGTGCGCGTGTCCAGCCGCTCGATCAGGTCGTTGTTGTTGTCGGACAGATACAGATCGGCGCCGTGCGCGACCAGGAAGTTCGGCCCGCTCCCGCCCACGGTGGCACCCGCGTCGCCGGGTGCGCCGACGGGTAGGCCGGTCTTGATCCGCTGGATAACGCGTGGGTTCGCCGGGTCGGAAACGTTGATCCCCCAGACCGAGAACGACTCGGGGGCGTTCGCGTCGCCGAGGCCGGGGATTTTGCGCCCCTCGACCGTCACGCCGTCTCGCGCTTCGTCGCTTGGGTAGCCGAACGGCGGGAAGGTCAGGCCCCGCTTGTCGAAGTCGCCGGTGGCGGGCGTGCCGACGGGCGAGTACGCGAACATGCCGATGTTGGCGACATAGACAGAGTCACCGGCGACACAGAGCGCGTACGGGTACCGCCCGACATTGACCGAGCCGACCACTTTGCGCGCCGCGACGTCAATCACGGCGACCCGGAAGTTGGTGACATCGGCGCAGTACAGGTGGCTGCCGTCCGCGCTGAGCGCGAGCGCGAGCGTGTCGGAGTCCGCCCATTTACGGCCCGCGTATTCGCCGTTCAGGGCAACCCAAGCGACCAGGGAGCGGGTCGCGACGTCGAACAGGTACACCGCCCCGTTGTCGCCGCCGCTCCAGAACAGCGTTTTGCCGTCGGGCGAGAACGCGCACCCTCCGGAGTTGGGCCGTTTCGCGCCCGCGTCGGAGCCGGTCGCAAATTCTTGCGTCGCGGGCGCGGCCGTGTCCCAGCCGGTGACGGTCTGGCCGGTGCCCTCGCTCGGGATGAACAGCGTCTTCGCGTCGGGGGAGAGCGTGAGGCCGTCTGGCCACTTGGCGAGCGGCACGGCGCGACCGACCGGCTTCAGGAGTTTGCCTTCCGGCAAGATCGTGGTGCCGGAGGGGTCGTGCTTTGCGTAGTCGTTGATCGCGGGGGCGTGGAGGTACGGGCGCGTCATCGCCGACTTAGGTTTTTGGGCGACGGAAGCGGCGTAGAGAAAGGCGGCGGCGAGTAGCGAGAATGGCAACTAAAGACCCGCCTTATCCTTGTGCTGTTCTTCCATGGAGCGGGTCGCCTTATTCGCCACGGCCGATTGTCTGGGCTGTGTTGCCGATGCGGCACCAGTTGCCGAAGCCGATTTGCCGGAGGCGGGTACCGCGGCCTGGGCGTTGCCCCCCGGTTGGTCACACCCGGCGAGCAGGAAGAGGACTATCGGTAGCGCGACAAGCGCGACAAGGCCACGTGGGAGTTGAAGGCAATTTTTCATGATGGTAGATGGCGGCTTAACGAAATGGGATTAACAGGGTGGCTCGGCGCAAGGATATCTATGGATGGTTTGGCAGGTGGGCGTATAGGCGGATGAATCCGCCCATACACCTTTGTAGCCTAATCGGTGAACGAGCAGTTGCTACCCAGTCCATCGCTCGCGGTACAGGACGAATAGTTGTCGTTGATGTACTTCCAGATGTCCCCGCATGCAATCCCATCCGGGACATTAATGCTGTCGGAGGAATCCGGGTTCAACTTGATGATCCCGGCGGGGTCGGCGCAGTAGGCAGTCTTGCCGAGTTCCGCGTCACGCACCATGATAAATCTTCCGTTGAATCCACCTGCCATGTAGCCGGCACGCACCTTGATGGCGTTGGCATGGCCGTCCATAAACGCGTAATTGAAGAAGCCGTCTTGATGCCGTAATCCGCTGTTCTTGGTGTTCTGGTTATCCGAACTTCGTCTTCCAGTTGTCTCCAGCGAAGCCGATGCCGAGAGTCTGGCGCGGCGTGTCATAGGTATCGCCGAATGCGAACATCTGGGCGGGTTTTTTACTTCCGCGAGTAATTTACCAGTGATGAACCGGTTCGGATTGATACCTTCTTGCTTGTTCAATAAGCCACCGCCGCGCCAACCGGTCGGCCCCCAGTTGTAACCAAAACCAGCGCAACGTACGAGAGTTAGTGTTGTGCCATTTATGATCTGTGACCCACCATCAGCTCCGTCAACGTCTTCGCGCTCAGGACAGTAGAAACAATCGAGGTTCTTAACATACGGGTGGATCGTCGCCCACCATTCTTTACCGTCACCCATGGACGGCGATACCTCGTCATAGTCCTGCACATATTGCATGTAGCCCAACACGGCCTGTTTGGAGTTGGAGAGGCAGGATACAGCCCGAGCCTTTGCGCGGGTTTGCGCGAACATGGGAAACAGCATCGCGGCAAGAATAGCGATTATTGTGATAACGACGAGCAGCTCGATGAGGGTAAAAGCGCGTCGGGCGCGCGGGGACTCGGTGATGACGCGGGCAAAACCACGTCGGGTGGGTTGCGTCACGGCAACGCCACGGCGCACCGATGCGGAGTCGAACACAAGATCAGACGAAGACGAGAAACACATGACTTACCTCCTGAACACACACGGGCAGACAGAGATAATACCGATCTTGCCTTGAGTGTATCGGGATTGTGTTAAGCAGTGTTAAGAAAGTGTTAAATTTTAGCAGGAGCGATGGGATGGGGGCGTGCGGAGGTGGTCATGGGGTAGCGGGGGGCGGCTAGGGGTCGTGGGGTGCGGGCGCAGCCTGGGTTGCGTCAACCGCGTCAGCGTCGCTGGCGGCGCCCTGACCGAAGCGCTGCAGCTGGCAACCCGGCTC
>JAYUUO010000179.1:0-10856 GCA_043754515.1 Armatimonadota bacterium | reverse complement strand
TTTCATTCCCGTGTGCTACCCGATTTTTACGTCTTCCTTTTTGGAAATATATGATTATTTGCTAAACCAGTTTCACCAAATGCGCGGATGAACCAATTCTTTACGGCGTTTGACATATGGATCATCCGCGACACTACAGTTATCCACACAATGGCCAAGGAGTTCAAAAAGAACGAACTAAAGAAAAGATTAACGGCACCATCCAGCACAATATAGAAATAGTTTGCTAATGGATTTGGATGACGGAGACTTTGGATGATTAGAACACATAAGAAACTTACGGATTGTATAAAGGCGGGTGAGAAGAATAAAATCTTAGACTCCCATGAACTATTAAATCTATCCATGGACGCCACAGATATAAACAGACAGATCAAGCACAGACACACCCGAATGAACAAGTGCATAAACGTGCAAGAGAAAATCAAGGTGTCGCCTGCAAATATGGCGATAAAGGCAGGAGTATTAAAGAAATAAACTAAATATCTACTGATAACTTTATGTGACATTGATTTGCAATTCTACCAGTTGAATAGTGAAGAGATGAGCGCGGACATATCGCCGTCGAAACCCATGAAGCCTTTGTTCACTTTACTATCCAAATGGCGGAGGCCTTTTATGAATGGTGTAATCCGTGATGGGTCGATGAAGCGATCTGTATCCTTCAATAGAGCTAACTCTTTTTGGGCGTCATACTCGCTCATCTTACCGCCGTCTGCGCTGTGCTGATACTCAGCAAAT
The DNA here is from genome assembly GCA_043754515.1 of Armatimonadota bacterium. Taxonomy (GTDB): domain Bacteria; phylum Armatimonadota; class Armatimonadia; order Armatimonadales; family Armatimonadaceae; genus JACMIU01. The sequence continues at coordinate 10,115 of JAYUUO010000179.1, read as the reverse complement.
ATAGCAAGAGCGGTCGCTAAGCTACCCTCCTCAACAGCCCTACTAGAGATATATAGTTTGTCGCCTGTCGCATTAGGGATGTGAATTCCTTTTAACCGTCGTACTTTTTTCTTGTCATACACAAATATCCGATCTCCCCCCAGACTCCCATCGTCGAGTTTTAGGTACAAGTGATCAACTTTGTCTTTTGTAGCCACTGTGTCTTTATAATCGAAAGCTGTCTGATTTTGGGGGATGGCAAGCCAGCCATTGTTTACTCTCGAAACCATAGCATCAAATTCCTGCTTCGCTCCAAGATTTTTACCGTCATTATTAAGAAGATCACTTGATATTCCAACGGCACTTGCGGCGGCGGTCGCAGCTTCCGCACGTATCGCGGATTTTTGATACTCGTCATTGGCAAGCCAACTGATTGTTGCTACTGCCCCAATAGTTACTGCTACCCCTATACCAATTTGTAGATTACTTAAATCCTCTATTGCTTTGCCACTCGGATCAACGAAGTTGACAGGATTACATGCTGCGTACAGGTAGCGATGTAGCGACGTCGGGTCGCCGCCCCCGCCCATCACGGGGTCGTGCGTCAGGAACCGCCCCTGCCCCGGCGCGTAGTACCGCGCCCGCAGGTAGTACAGCCCCGTCTCCTCGTCGAACTGCTGGCCGTTAAACAGGAAGCTGTTCGCCGCACCCCCCGCCAGGTGCGTGGGGTTGCCGAACGTGTCGTAGCCGTAGCTGTCCGTCAGCACCCCGCCCCCGTCCGTGAGCGCGACCGTGCTACCTTGCCCGTCTTGCAGGAAGTAGGAACTTACTGCCGTGCCCCCGCCCGCCGGGTAGCGGTCCACGCGGGACAGAGCGACGCCCGTGTCGTAGCGCGCCGCGAGCCGCCCCGTGACGCCTTCGCGCTCCTCCGCTACCTGCGCGTAAGGCGCGAACACCGTCTCCGGCAGGTACGACGTGACGTTCCCGTCCGCGATCTTGCGGATGCGGTTCCCGTCCGCGTCGTAGGCGAACGTCACCGCGACGCCGTTCAGTTGGGTGGCGACAAGCCTGTCCTCGAAGTCGTACCGGAGCGTCTGGCCGCCCGCCGAGACCGTGTTGCCGTTCGCGTCGTAGCCGAACGACTTCGCCCCCTCCGTCAGCATCCGGTCGTTGGCGTCGTACGTGTAGCCGACCCCGATCCCGTTCGCCGTCTTACCTAGGCGGTTCCCCACCGCGTCATACGTGTAGGAGAGCGTGCCCGCTATCCCGCCCGACTCCCCCGTCAGACGCCCCTGCGCGTCGTAGCCGTAGGCCGTGGTGTCGCCCGCGAGTAGCGTCGTCACCGGGTCGCGCCGGGCTTCCGAGACGGCGCGGCGTCTGCCGGAGGCGTCCAGGGTGTAGAGGAACGAGGCGAGCACCCGCGCGGCGGCGTCGGAATGCGTGACCGAGGTGAGCCGGTTGGCGGCGTCGTAGCCATAGCTCGTCACGATCCCGCCCGGCACTTCCTTGCTCCGCTGTTTGCCGACCGCGTCGTAGGCGTAGCGCGTGCGCGCCCCGTCCGGGTGGACCAGCGCGGAGAGGCGGCTCAGTTCGTCGTACTCGTAGCCGAGCGTCGCGGAGGGCAGGGCGACGCTCGTTATGTCGCCCGCGGCGTCATAGCCTTAGGAGATGTCCCCGGTGAGGCCGCGCCCCCGGCTGATCCGCCCCCGGACGTCGTATTCTACACGGCATTTGACAGGGACTTCCCTGCCATCTCGCGCCGCATCTCAGGTATGATCTTCTTGTGAAGGATTTGCTCCACAGCCAATAATATGGCTAAAGGGTTTTCAAGAGACAGCAACCATGTATCAACTGATTCGCATGCCCACGCCCGAACAGGAAAACTTGCTTCCGGGTTACGACGACACAGGCGAAAAGGGAATCCGCAGATGCCAATGATGCTCCGGTTTGCCGACGGCAACGAGATCGAATATCCCACTCCCAATTCCGATGTCGGATTTCTGCACAAAGTCGCAGGGCAGATGCCGAGTGCAGAACTTTGGCATCTGTTCGGTTCATCGCCTGATAATAACTCGGGCGTTACCGTCCTGCGTATGACGGAAGGTATGCTAGATGACTTGCGATCATTCCTGATGGATCTTCTCGTAGATATAGGTCTGGATGATGACAGCGAACCGAACAGCACAGGCTACTACATAGAGCATTTAATAGACCGATTCAGTTGGGCTACGTGAAGACGTGTTCACTAAAAAAATTGTCGGATTCGCTGTAGCGATCGCCTTGATCTCACTGTCGTTTCAGATCTTCGCCGTTCATAACTCATCCGCATCTAGGAGGATCAGAAAAGAGACATGGCATACGCGATTAAGTACGCGTAGATGCTTGCATGCGTTGTGCTCCATCGAGAAACAGAAGGGGGTATTTTTTGCGAACACGCGAGAGTTCGAACGCTCCCCACTCTACCCGTACAAAATTGACATGAGTATGCAACTCCAGGCTGAGAATGTTATCATCGAGCACAAGATCATTAACCACGAATCAACGTATCGTATTTCGTTGAGGAAAGACGCGCTAGTCTATTCGGATTCTGTTCCATGCCGCAAATGATTGACGTAGAACGTCTCTTGATTTCGATCTTCGGTGGCTCGGCTCATGGGTTGCAGTCAGAAAGTCACTCTTGGCAAGTGCTATAGTAAAGAGCCTTGAGCCGAAGCGGGTTAAGGGGCGAAAAAGGGGGAAACCAGGGGAATGAAGACACGCCGACTCAGGTGTGGGCGAGTTGTTCTGATGATTGGCCTCGCGTTGACTGTTCTCATGGCGGACAAGGGAGCCTGCCTGGGAAAAGAAGCAGCGGGTAGGAAGGCACGCCATCCTTGTGACCTCTTCAAATACCCGCGATCCCGGCGGATCAGTTCTGCTCAGGGTGGGGGCATTGCCTTCTACGTCGCGACCTACTCGACCGCCGATTCGCTGTCTGCCGTCGGTAACTTTTACAAGAATCTACTAAACGCGAACACGGAAGCCATGTCCGCGAGGGAGCGGAAGGCGTTCGTTGCCAGGGAAGGGCAATTCGCGGTCGAGGGCTACTTCTACTATCATCGCTACGGCGGTGTCGGATCGAAGGACTGGATTTTCATGGATGCCACGCGCGACTCGTACACCGTCGTGGTGCTTCACAGATGAGCCAGCCGACGCGTCCAGATCACGGTGTTCTTGGGCGAGGGGAAGGGTGACATTCCGAAGCCGTATTAGCCCCGGTCTTCGTATTTGTGACTTTTTTTATGCAACCGGCCACAATCCGTCGGACTACCCGGACGGCATGGAGCACGCCTACGACGGCGGCTGGACCGCCTGCCCGAGCGGCACACCCGGCTACGTAAAGTTGAGCCGGTCAGATAGTTTGGCACCGGCGATTGTTGCCGAGGGTCAGCGAGGCAGAATGAGGTAGCATCGTCGGGTCGGTGAATTATTCATGTACACGAGCCGAAGTCGCCTGGTGACAGTTCTCTCATTGGTCTGTTTTTATGCCATCTCATTGTCACTCACCCCGGCGAATGGGCAAGGTGACCATGAAGCCGCGATGAAGGACATTATATTTCTGCCGGGGTTTGGAGTGCCTAAATGGTTCATCACTCATAAATGTGATACCGAGCCTATCACTTATTTGGACCGGTATCCGGTGAAGAATCCCCACGCGCTGTTGAACGACGAGCAGAAGAGGCGACTTCTAAAGTTGTTCATTGCTACTGGCAACGCTGCCCTCGGCTGTGAAACCCATGGGCAAGGAGTGGTGAGCGATTATCTCGACTCCGATTGTCCGATCTTCGTCCTGTTAGAGACCCAATACCCCGATGCGCGGGATTACTTGATGGAGCAAAAGACGGTCGTTAGCGTCGGCAATTTGACGGACTTCTGCGTTGCGAAACTGAAGGTACTGCCTCCCCATTTACCCAAGGGGCGACGTGTCAGGTAGCGTGGCGTTCTCGACGACTTCGGGTAGCGATGGCAACCGGGGTGGCACGACCTCGTGTGACCGCCTCGCGCGGATCTACGAATACGGGGGGCTAGGCCAACCGAAAGACCTGCGGAAGGCGCGGAACTGGGCGGCACGCGCTAAAGGTCACCGCCCATAAATAGCTCGATCAAGCGAGGGGTGGGACTTATTAAAGCCACCCGACGCAACGCATTCTCACGACGGCAACGCTAACGCGCTATGACAGCGTGCCAGAAGCAAGGTTCTTAACAAATGCTACCGCGGGATAAAGATTTACTCCGAAAGGTCGCCCAGTTTTACCGGCATGTCGTTCTCGAGAACGACGTATCCGTCCGCGAAGCACTTCATCGTTTCTCGCGATCCGATTGTCAACGCCTCGTCGCCATCGGGGATCTTATCGTGGATCAGAAACAGCGTGTCGAAACGGCATTCGTGCTGGCTTACTATGGGGTCGGATACGGGACCCACGTCGCGAGCATCATCAACGTATACTCGTTATGGCATAGGCGCGTTTTGAACCGGCTCTCGGGGATCGAGTGACGCAGATATGACGCGATGCTCGACGACTTAATATCGGATGTGCCGACCATGATCGGCACCCTCTTCGTCCGCCACCATGACGCTAAACTTCTAGAGTTTTTACTCGACGCGGAGTTTGATGGGAAGTCCGCTGACAGCCAGGCGGAAACCGTACAGTCCCTCTGGAAGACCCATAAACACGATCTTCTTCGGGTCGCCGGTTCCTCTCGACGGCGTGGGGGGAACTTAGTCCTGATGCTAAGGTACGATATTTGATCCGTCGTCGAATGTCTGTAGGAACTGTACGGGCGATGCTCCGCGCCTACTCATGATGGAAAACCAGCTAATCTTTATGGACGGCATCTGGCAATCCTCCCCCAACTTATTGCCTGTCTGGTATTAAGGAAAAGCGGGGATGATCGCTCTACTTCGCCGGGGCAGATACCCCCGCCGCCAGATCGCGTACCACGGTCGGTGAGGCCGCCCACCCTGCCGCTAGCAGGTCGCGTATCTCGGTGAGTAGCACCTCCTGCGGGGTCGGCGCGGGCGCGGCGGTTGGCGCGGGGTCGGGGGCGCGGCGCAGTTTGTTGAACGCCTTCACGATCAGGAACACCACGAACGCCAGGATGAGGAACTGCAACGCGGTGTTGAAGAACGAGCCGATTCCGATCACGGGCGCGCCCGCCGCTTTCGCCGCCGCGAGCGACGGGTACGAGCCGCCGTCCAGACTGACGAACAGGCTGGTCAGATCTTTGGCGTGCTTGCCGCCGAGGCTCATGATGTAGCCGACCGGCGGCATGATGATGTCCTCCGTCAGCGACGTCACGATCTTGGCAAACGCGGCCCCGATGATCACGCCGACCGCGAGATCCATCGCGTTGCCCTTGACCGCGAACTCTTTAAACTCGTCTATCAAACTCATCGCGCTGTTTCCTTCGCATCTTCTTGAGGTAGCCGGTACGCTTCCAGATAGCCCCACGACCGGTATTCGCCCCGATTATACCGGTTTTCCTTGCGGTGTGACAAATCGTGCCGACACTTTCGAGTCACATCCGCCGGATTGCTGGCACCCTCCTTCTAGAGAGAGGCGCGGACGCCGAACGGGATCGAAGTAGAGCATATTGAAACGCGGACCACGTGTGCGTGAGAAGAATCACGCGCGCGGGAGTTTGGTGGACGGTGCCGCCGTCTCCGCGAGCCACGCGTCAATCAGTCGCCGCGAGAGCGATAACTTCCCCGGCAACTCCGGCAGGGCATCCCGGTCGAACCACTTCGCCCCGTCGAGTTCGGACTCGTCCACGGTGAGCGGCGCGTCCGGGTCAACCGCCCGCGCGACGAACCCGACCATCAGTTGGTGGGGGTATGGCCACGGCTGACTGCCGTGATATGCAATCCCGGTCACCGCGAGGCCGACCTCCTCGCGCGTCTCCCGCGCCACGCATCCCTCCATCGTCTCGCCCGGCTCGACGAACCCGGCGAGGATGCTCCACCGGTCGCCCCAACCGGCCTTGTGCGACAGCAGAATGCGCCTCCCGCCGTCGTGAACCAGTATCAGAACGGCGGGCGAGACGACCGGGTAGACGCAGTAGCCGCAGACGGAGCAGGTCACCGCCCAGGCGTCCGCAGTCGGTCCGGTCCGCCCGCCGCAACGCCCGCAGAACCGGCTGACGGTTTCCCAGTGCAGGAGATGCGCGGCGTAGCCCGCCACGCCGTACTCATCGTCAGATAGTCCGGCGAACCGATGGCGGAGCGGCACCGCCCTGCCATCCCCCTCCGCGACCGCGGTCTCGTCCGCCAGATAAGCCAGGCACGCCGCGCCCGCGAGATCGCCGAGGTACAGGACGTCCGCGCCCGCCGCCGCGAAGGGCAACGGGTCGCCGACCACGCCAAACAGGAGCGCGTCATCACGCCCGCTCGCCGTAACGAGATCGCGCCCCGACACCCAGGGCAAGAAACAGGCCGCCTGCCCGTCGCATGGGGTGGCGGGCGGGTAGCGGCGAACGAAGGCGGATTCCATACGGCGATTGTACCCGACCGGCGGGAGATGCTGGGCGGTCGCCTTACGGTAGCAATCCGCGCCCGTCCAGCATCTCCCGCAGCTCGCGCGTGCTTAAAGGCGCGTCGTCGGCGCGGAAGCCGCGCTCCGCCGCGTCCACTACGACCGGCAACAACTTCTCGCGCACCAGATAGAACGCGCAGGCGTTGTAGTAGTTGCAGGTGTGCCGCTTTACGAAGCCGAGCAACGCGTCCACGTCGTCGCCCATCGCGCCGTCTCCGCCGGGTGCCTCCATGTACGCCCAGAGTTCGTGGACGCGCAGGATGACGTTGATGTCGTCCGTCATGCCCAGCCCGCCGGTCTCGCCCATCACCCGCTTTTGCGCGAGCGGCGAGTCGGGTGGCGCGGCCAGACCTTCGGCGGCGGTGCCCGCGTAGCGCACCACGGCCTCGCGCGACAGGAGCGATTGGTACGCCGCGAAGTCGTTGCGCTTCGTCATCTCCCGCTCGTTGAACGTGTCGGCGTGATACTCATCCATTGTGTCCGTCAGAATCGCGTCGGCGTACTCGTCGGGCAGTGCTAGGTAAACGGCGACGGTCGCCATCGCCATCTTGCGGTAGGTCAGCAGTGCCTCGACCGACACGTCGCGCAGGGAGTCGGGCAGGTCTCCGGTCTCGGAAGGTTCCATAGCGGTGATTGTACCCGCCCGCTCTCCCGATTAGGTACGCGTCCTGCTCCAACGAATGATGCCCGCCCCGCGCGCCCGCGTTATCCTTTTATCAGCACGAAACAGGGACGCCGGAACCGATCCGGCGACGAAAGGTTCACTACACTATGGAACAGACCACGCAACCGACGGGCACGGACGCCGGCGATCTCGCCCGATTCTCGGGACAACTCGCGGACGCCGCCGCGCGCATCGCGCCGTTCGTGACGCGCATTGACGACGGGACCCGCCTCACCGCGAGCGGCGTCTCGATAGGCGGCGGCTACATCGTCGGCGCATCGCACGCAGTCGAGAGCGACGACGTTTCCGTGATCACGGCGGACGGCACGCGGCACGCGGCGAAACTGATCGGGCGCGATAACGACTCCGACATCGTTCTGCTCAAAGTCGAGGCGGACCTGCCCGCGGCACCGGCGGCATCCGGCACGCCGCGTCCGGGGGAACTCGTACTCGCGCTCGGTCGGCCCGGTGAGAGCGGCTTGACCGTGACGCTCGGGGTCGTCTCGCAGGTGCAGGAGACCGAGACGGACGGCAACGCGGAGTATATTCTGACCACGGACGCCGCGCTGTACCCCGGCTTTTCGGGCGGCGCGCTGGTTGACACGCAGGGCGCGATGGTCGGGCTACTCAACCGCCTGTTCGGGCGCGGGGCGGGCGTCGCGCTCGGCGTGCCGCTAGTAACCCGCGTCGCCGAATACCTGAAGGCGCACGGCACGAAACGCCCCGGCTACCTCGGCGTCCGCACCCAGCTCGTCGCGCTTCCGGAAGCGTTGCGCACGGCGCAAAGCCTGACGCAGACCCGTGGTTTACTGGTAATGTCGGTGCAGCCCGGCAGTTCGGCGGAGGCGGCGGCACTGTTCTTGGGGGACACGCTGGTCGCGGTGAATGGCAATCCGGTCGAGGACGTGGACGCTCTGCGGCATCACCTGATCGCGGGCGAGATGATCACGATCACGGTACTACGCGGTGGCGCGCTGAGCACGGTCAGCGCGGCGGTGGCGGCTACGGAGTAGGGTTGAGGTCGGCGCGCGGTGAGGAGCGTGCGGCGTGAGCGGGTGAGCGGTTCGCGGCAGGGGGTGACGGTGGGCGGTACCCGACCCGAACAAACAGCCCATACCATCCCTATTCAAAACCCGCTCAAAAAACTATGAACAACAACGAAGAAAATCCTGGCCCCGCCGTGGTCATCGTCGCCGCCTACCCATCCGTGCGGGCGGGGCTTCATGCCCTGCTCCGCGCGAGCGACGCGCCGTTACTGGTGCTCGAAGAGGCGGAATCCGGCGAGGAGATGGCGGCGTTGCTCGGCGACATTCGCCCCGACGTCGTGCTACTCGACACGACGGGCGAGGAGGGGACGGCGGTCGCGCGGACGCTGGCGGGGCTGGAGAAGGCTGGGTGCGCGTCGGAGGTGGGGCTGCTTGTTCTGGGCGACCGACCGGAGACGGATCTGCCGCGCCTCGCGTCGGCGGACGGTCTGCCGGGGTTCGGCTACCTGCTCCGTTCGGAGGCGGACGCGGCGCAAATAGTGGCCGCGGTTCGCGCGGTCGCGGACGGATTAGTCGCGCTGGACCGCTCGCTCGCGGCGCACCTGACGCGGGAGGAACAACGCCCGCTGGTTACGCCGCAACGCCTCGGTATGGGCACGCTTCCCGACCTGTTGCCTGGCGCGACGCTCACGCCGCGCGAGGTCGAAGTGCTACAGCGGATGGCGGAAGGCTTGCCGAACAAGCAGATCGGCACCAAACTCGGGATCAGTCTGCATACGGTGAAGTTTCACGTCGCGCAGATACTGGGCAAGCTAAACGCGACCAGTCGCACGGAAGCAGTGACTACGGGGGCGCGGCGCGGGTACGTGCTTTTCTGAATCGCTTACTTTAGGGGTTAGGGCTCGGGTGGGGGACGACTGGGATGGCGGCGGGTGGACACTGTGGGAATCGCCTTGGAACCGGGCGGCGGGTGGCACGCTAGGCGGGTACAGTGGCGGCAAGGAATCACTCGTCATGCGTTTCGTCCCGCCGTTCAACAAATGGGTGTCGCTCTTCGCGGTGCTGATCGTGCTCTTCATCCTGTCGGTGGAGACGCGTACCATAGACGCGTGGCGGAGCTACTACCCCCTGCCGCCTATCCCTGCCCGCTCCCGCCCGATGTTTAATGTCTCCGATAAAGGGGCTACGACCGCGAGATATGTGCGTAACCTGTACACGCGCGATTTGGCACTTCGAGACGACGGGACGATGCGTGAAATTCGCGATACCGATTTCGAGCCATCGGATTCTGCCCGGAAACGTTTCCAGACTCGGTGGCCACGGGCTACAGGCGAGCCTGATACTCGCGTGCTTTCAATAGCGTCGAACGGCAACGGATTATCGTTCGACAGTCACTTCGACAGCTACACACGTTACGCCGGGGGGGTGCAGACGACAGTACCTCACTACAAGCGCCTCCACGGCTACAACCGCTGGCCTTTCTACCGCGACGCACGATTTTTACAGATCAATATGCAAGGGGATGTGATAGGAAATGACCTGTTCGAGACCGGCCGACACTCCTGCACGCATGTTTCTTACAGTCACGGGCGACGCGTCCCGCTCCTCTGGCGGGCGAACCGACGCGAAATCGAGGATGTGAACACGCTGATCGCCGAGAACACCGGCTGGTACATTGAGCAGGCACTGTACCTCAACGACCGGGGACAGATCCTGTGCCTCGCCCGCCGCACGGACGCGAAGGGGGCGGGAACGTATAACACGCCGCCGCGCCATCTGGTGGTACTGACGCCGTTTTCTATTGCCCGTTAAGCCGGTGTTGTCTGGGGCGCACCAGGGCCACCGCGTCACAGACAGGTTGCTCGGGTTCGGGGGCTGGCGAGGTTCCCCCCTCTCCCTTCGGAGGGAGAGGGG
>JAYUUO010000178.1:0-33973 GCA_043754515.1 Armatimonadota bacterium | reverse complement strand
GGAAGGCCATGTCAAGCGACAGGCAGTGTTGCATAAGATCGCGGCGCATACGGTTGGTGGTCACCCAGCCGAGACATTCCGCCACATAGGCTTCCGCGATCCCGCCCCCCTGAGTCAACAAGGCTACTACGACAAAAGCGGACGCCGTCCTCATCAGAAGCGCTATAGGTTTTCCGGCGACGGCGGAGTCAACGAAATGCCGGATAATCAGCGTGCCTGTGATTTCCAGCCTGACAAAAGTTAGAAGCAGTGTTACAAGAACGGCGACCATCGAGCGATGGGATTCACGTACCGAATCAGAAGCTCTTTGTTCGCAATAAACCTGGGCAGTCGCATTTCGGTGCTCCATTCTACAACACATTGGAAAGTGCTATACTTTGAACGTGGACACAAGCGATTGGCGTGAGCACCGCGTTGTCGGAATCGGGATCGTGGGGCTGGATCATGTCGCCGTAACCGACCGGTGGGAGCGGGATGGTAAGTCAACCGCGTCACACTACTTTGAGCAGGTGGGCGGTCCCGTGCCGGTCGCGCTAATGGCGATGGCGCGGCGCGGCATGAATACTGCTCCGCTATTCGCTGGTGTGATCGGCGAGGACGACGTGGGGCGAATAGTTCGGCGGGAGTTGTCGGAGGAACTAGACGTCACGCTTCTCGTGTCTTACCTCCGCGCGAGTACGCCACGCTCGCTCGTGGTGCTGAGCGGCTCGGATGGCTCCCGCGCGTTGACGAACTGGAACGACGGGTCGTTGCCCACTCTCTCCCGTGAACAGACCAGCGGCTTGCGCGGTTGTGGACTGCTCCACATTGATGGGCGCGATGCACAGGCCATAACCGAAGCGATACACGTCCTTCGCGAGTCTGGGACGATGGTTTCGCTCGACCTCGGCTCTTTCCGCGAAGAGAAGCGACCGTTGCTCTCTTGCTGTGACATCGTGATCGCGTCAAAAGTCGGCGGCGCGGGGGCATTTGTCAAATACCAGGATGATCCTATTGAGCAGGTTAAACGGCTCCTGCAACTCGGCGTGACGGTAGCCGGGGTGACGCTCGGGGCCGACGGCGTGGTGATCGGGTGCCGCGACGAGGGCGGTGACGAGCCGGTTCATCTGCCCGCGTTCCCCGTGGAAAATGTCCCCGACACGTGCGGGGCGGGGGACTGCTTCCACGGCGCGTTTCTGTGGGCGTATCGCGAGCGCAAATCTGCTATTGAAGCGGCGACGTTCGCGCAGGCAGCGGTCGCCTTGCGGATTCAGCATTATGGCAATCGCGCCGGACTCCCTACCCGCGACGCGGTGGAAGCGTTCCTCGCCGGGCATAGGTAGATGTGCGCCCGAGCGACGGGTGGCAAAGCGTACCTGCGGCGGAGCGTGTTCGCCCGCGGCCTACCGGTACCCGCTCGCCGTCCGCCGTGAGCAACTGATCCTGACCACGAGCAAAGTCGGAGAACGTTCCCCGAAACTGTGAGCAGGCGTGTAGTGTATAATCAACGCTATGAGTAACATCCCCGCCCCACCTATTCTGCTTGCCGCCACAATAAACCCCGCCGCCGTTCCCCGCGATCAGTGGGCGACCCGCATCGCGCAAGCCAGACGGTGCGGCATGAACTCCGTCGTGGTGCCTCCCGGACCGGACCCGGACTTCGCCGCCGAGTGTGACGCGCAAGGCATACCCGTGATTGTGCGGACTGACGCGCCTGCGGGAACTCCGTATAGCGACGTCGAGTACGACGCCCTGAAAGCGTTCGCGGAGGGAGCCACTGAGTTTGTCTTTGGCGACGCGCCGTTCACACGGGCACGGTTCGCCGCCCGACGCGCCGCGCTTTTCGCCGCGTCCTTCGCGCATATATTAGCGGGCGGCGAACACCGCGAATCGCTTAAGGCGAGTCCCGGCCTGCGCGTGTCCGAGGTGGCGACGAAGCAGAACGGCGCGGTCGTGTTCGTCGAGAACGCCTCCGACACCGAGACCGTTTCGGGCTACGTTCCGCCCTTCCTGCCCGACATCACGCTCCGCCCGCGCGAGATCTTCGCCTATGTGCATGACGCGCCCGTCGGCGGACCAGTCGAGGGCGGCAAGTTCCTCGCGTCGTACGTTGGTCTTGTCAAGTCGGACGCGAAGATCCTCTCCGCGCATATCCGACCGTCCGGGTTCGAGGGGGCGCGCGTGTTCGTGTACGGGGAACCGGGCGAAACGAAAGAGGTGGTGCTGTTCCACGGCTCGGAGCGCGGGCAATCGATCTCGATCACTTTCAGCGACGCGCCGCTCATGTACCCCGTGGGAGTCTCGCAGATCATCGCCCTGCCTACGGAACTCGCCGGTCGCACCTTCTTACCTCTTGACAACGAGAACGCGCCGGTGATTATTGGCCCGGACGACGTGACGGAGCATGACGACGATTTCGCGACCGTGGAAGTCGCGCCCGGTCGTACGCACACCCTGTATAGCCTTGATACGGAAGGCGCGGTGACCGCGATCAACATCGCCGTGCCGGGAATAACCGCCCCGCCGCCGCCCGCCGTATGGCAAGCCGCAAACGATACGGACTTCGCCGCGCTCGACTTCGACGACTCGGACTGGCTCCAGATAGAGGAGCCGACCGCGATAAACACGCTCGGCGTCGGCGGCGAGCAAAACGGCTGGTATCGGGCGCGGATCGAGTCGCCGGTCGGCGCGTCTGGCACCCTACAGTTCGCCGCTTGTAGCGAGGGGGTGACCGTGTATATCAACGGCGTCCGCGCGAGCGATTCGGATTCCACCCCGGAGGGCAATCAGACAAGAACACTAGGTACGGCGTCATTTGAAGTGGAGCTACGCGAAGGAGAGAACGTGATCGCCGTGTCCGTGAGCGGCACCGCGCGGCGCGAGGGCGAGCCGCAGGGCATTTACGGGCTGGTCACGCTTTTTGTCCCCGGTTCTTGCTGGCTGATGGAGGTCACGCGCTGGAAGTTTCGCGTCGGGGCGTACGCTGATGAGGCAACGGTGACCGTGCGAATCGCGCTTTAGGCGGGACCAGCCGCCGGTCGGCGCAAGATCATCACCAGCCCTAGCATCACCAGCAGTCCGCCCGGCACAAGAGTCCATGACGGAATCTCATGGAGCGCAATCGCCGCGTAACTCGTCGCGAATACCGGGAGCAGTAGCGCGACGGTCGCGGTGGTCACAGGCGGTAGGCGGCGGGAAGCGACGGCGAAGGCGAGCGTCGGGAGCACCGTGGACATCACCGCCAGCCCCGCGAGCAGACCAGCGGTTGAAGGCTGGAGCAGGACGGCGGTGGGAATAGGCTTCAGGAACCACGCGAGCGGAACGCCGAGGGCGAGGGTGACGAGTGTCAATGCCCGCGCCTCTATCGGGGTACCGCGCTGTGTGTAGCGACGCTGGAACAGAGCGTATACCGCCGTTACGACGGCGGAGACGAGCGACAGCGCGTTCCCCCATAGCCGGTGCGGGAACGGGTTCATCGCCGCTCCGAAATCGGGATGAAGCAGATGGGGGAGGACGATCACCGCCACGCCCGCGAGTGACACCCCTGCTCCGACCATTTCCGTTGGCGAAGTGGCGTTCCCTCGGATGCGGCGAATGAGCAAGACCCAGAGCGGCGCGGTAGACGCGCAGAGCGCGATCTCGCTGATGGGGGCGTACGTGAACGCGAACACGGCGAGTAGGTAGTATATAAACTGTAGCCCGCCCCCGACCCACACTTCGCCGTGCCGCAGGGAGGGAATTATCTCGTTTCGGAATTGGCGCGGTTGGGACAGCACGAGGAACAGGAGCAACGCGAAAAATGCCACCGCCAGACGCCCGCCGAGGATGGCGAGGGGCACGAACGGCGTCGCGGGGCGCAGGTCATGTGCAAGAAGCCTGACGAACGACCCCGATGCCCCCCAGGTCATCATGGTTAGCACGGCGAGGTAAAGGGCGCGTCGGTCGGCGGTTGGCATAGGCTATCCTGTTATATCCCACGAGCGGGAGTCGCGTCCCATCGGCACGACTGGCGTGTTATCATGGATGCCATGAAGGCTCGCATCGCCGCACCGCTGGGTGCGCTCTTATTCCTGGTTACCTCACTGACTCGCGCACAACCGCCGGTGGTCGTCGCGGATGCCGCTCTCGGGAAACGTCTGGCAATAGTGGTCGCCCGTCCCGCGTTTCAGCACGCCTCGGTCGGTATTCTCGTCCGGTCACTACGAACCGGCAAGGTATTATACGAGCACAACGCTGATCTCGCGCTGGTGCCGGCGTCCAATGAGAAGATTCTCACCGCGTTGACCGCGCTCCACGACCTGGGCACCGCCTTTACCTTCCGCACCACTGTTCTCTCGACCGTGAAGCCTGACGCGACCGGGACGCTCGCCGGTGACTTGTATCTGCGCGGCTCCGGGGACCCGTCGCTGTCTTCGGAGCGTCTGGAGGAGATGGCGCGAGCCGTCGCCCGAGCCGGAACGCGGCGGGTGGTCGGGCGCATCGTTGCCGACGATACCGCGTTTGATCAAGAGCGGCTAGGCAATGGCTGGCAATGGGACGACGAACCGTATTATTACTCGCCGCAGGTGTCCGGCGTGAACTGTGACGAGAACGTCGTCACGGTCGCGGTGTGCGCCGGGGCGCGGACGGGTGACCCGGTATCGGTAACAATTAATGGGCGTCTCGCCGGTGAGGAGACGTTTTTCACGGTGGCGTGCGACATCCGCACTACCTCTGCCACCGGGGGAGCCGTGGCGGACGTTGCCTTCGGGCGGGCGCGTGGCACGAACCGGATAGTCATCACTGGCACGACTCCAGCCGCGGCGAAAGAAGTCAGTGAGCAGATAACAGTAGAAGACCCCGCCCGCTTCGCCGCGTCACGGTTCGTGCTGGCACTCGCCAAGGCGGGGGTCATTGTTAACACACCGCTCTGGATCGAGTCGGGGGCGACGCCGCTGGGTGCCATGGAGATCACGTTCGGCGAATCTAAACCGCTCGCCGAACTGCTCAAGGATTTCCTGAAACCGAGCGATAACCTATACGGCGAGGCACTTCTAAAAGCAATCGGGCACGCCGTCAAGCCGGGTTCCCCTGGCAGCATTGCGGGCGGGCGGGTCCGTGTCGAGTCGTTCTTGGACGCGGCGCGCGTGGATCGCGGCGGTCTGAACATCGCGGACGGATCGGGGCTGTCGCTACAGAACACGGTCACCGCGCGACTGATCGGTGCGATGCTTGCCTATGCGGACGCCCGGATGCCCCGCGACCAGCGCGACGCGTTCTGGGACGGTCTGCCTATCGGCGGGGTAGACGGGACGATCCGGGGCCGCTTCCGCGATAGTGCGTCGAAGGGGAGGGTGCGGGCGAAGACGGGGACTCTGTTCGGGGCGTCGTCGCTCTCGGGCTATGTCACGGCGCGGTCGGGCGAGCGGCTCGTGTTCTCGATCCTAATGAACCACGCGGGAAGCGCGGCGGAGGCGCGGCGGGCGCAGGACGCCATCGTCGCCGCGCTGATAGACCGCTAGCCGCCCGCCGCTGTCAATGCCCCCTTATTCACGGCTCCATGTCTCCGAGCGTCTGTCGGAATCGGCTGACTCCGGGAGGAGGCGTCATGTCGCCAGGTCGCGCGAGGCGGGCTTCGTTCAGTTTCGCGTTCCTTAACTTGTTGAATACGGCGAGGTTGAAGAAGTGCATCCCGCCCAGGATCAGTAGCACCATGCCGATCTTGACCGACAACGCCTCAATGGCGTCTTGCGCCCCACCGATGGGCGTGCCGATCTTGAGCATCAGGCTGACGTAGCCCAGGTTGATCAGGTAAAAGCCGACGACGAGCAGATGGTTGACGCTGTCGGCGAGCGTGTTGTCTCCCTGAAAGACCTCGACCAGAAATACCTGCCCGTTCTTGAAAAGTGTTTGCGCTACCCATACGGTGAGCGTGACGCTGATCGCGAGATATACGAGATAAGTAACGACGATTGGTTGCATGATAGTTTTCCTTC
Source organism: Armatimonadota bacterium (assembly GCA_043754515.1). Taxonomy (GTDB): domain Bacteria; phylum Armatimonadota; class Armatimonadia; order Armatimonadales; family Armatimonadaceae; genus JACMIU01. The sequence continues at coordinate 28,019 of JAYUUO010000178.1, read as the reverse complement.
ACTCTTCCTGCGACCGTGCCGCAGGACGTGGTACGATAAACGACAAGTTGTTCACTTTTTAGTTTTTTGAACACGTTCATCTTTCTTAGATATGGTATCCGCGTCATTTGGTGCATGTCAAGTGGAATTGAACGTGTTCATTATTCGTGCCGCTTATGGAAAATCTAACCGTCGAGGAATTAGAGGCTGACGCGCATGACACCGAAGCACGCAAAGTCCGTAAGGGCGAGCGTACTCGGGAGCGGATACTGGAGGCCGCCCTCGCGCTTTTCGCGCGTCAGGGGTTTGCCGGGGCGACGATGCGCGACATCGCCGCCGAGGCGGGCTGTTCCCTGGGGCTTGCCTACCGCTACTTCGCCCGTAAAGAGGACATGGTGCTGGCACTTTACGACCGGCTTGCGCAGGAACTTATAGACGAGGCCGACCGGTTGCCGAAGTCAAGTCTCGCGCACCGGTGGGCCGCTATCGAGATCGCCGACCTGGAGCGGCTCGCGCCGCACCGGGATGCGCTCGCCGCGCTTTTCGGGGCGGGGCTGTCGCCGGACGCGCCGACGCAGGTGCTTGGGGGGGCGACCGCCGAGATAAGAGACCGGGTTCGGGGGGTGTTCGCGCAGGTAGTGGTTGGTGCCTCGGACACGCCGAAGCGAGATCAGTCCGCCGAGATTACCACGCTTTTTTATGCCGCGCATCTCTCGCTGGTACTTTTTTACCTGCAAGACCGCACCCCGAACCAGAAGTCCACACGCGATCTGATACTTTTCGGTCGTGAAATACTCGGATTATTACGCCCGACACTCGGACTTCCGATGGTCGCCCGGTACCTTACGAGGCTGTCTGAGATATTCACGCCGCTCTTCGGGGCGTCGGATGCGGTAAGTTTCGCGCAAATCCCGCCCAAGCCTTAAAATCTGGCGACAAAAAGCCATAATGGATACGGGGTACATCCGCGCGTGAAGGCGGCGGGTAAAAAAGGTTACGTGATTATGGCAACTACGGCGCAGGCCACAAACGCACAAAATATGCCGCTCGATAAGATTCGTACGAACGAGTCTCAGCCGCGCCGCACGTTCTATCAGGACTCGCTCGACGAACTAGCGGCGTCCATCCGGGAACGGGGGGTGTTGCAACCGATTGTGGTGCGGCCCATGGTCGGGCGTAACGACGGGCTGTACGAGATCGTGATGGGGGAGCGGCGGTTCCGCGCCTCGCAAATGGCTGGTTTAACCACGATCCCGGTGCTCGTCAAAAACCTGACGGACGAGGAAGCCGCCGCCGACTCGCTCCTAGAGAACCTGCAACGCGAGGACATGAACCCCGTGGAGCGGGCGCGGGCGATGCAAGCCCTGCTCCAGTTCATGAGTTACGACCGCGTCGCGAAGATGCTGGGCCTTTCCGAGACCACTATCCGTCGCGGGCTGGAACTGCTCGAACTCCCCATCGCAATCCAGCAGGAACTGATCGCGCGTCCCGGCGCGGGTGAAGGTGCCTTCACCGAGGGACATGCCCGCGTTTTGCTGGCGATGAACGACGACGCCCAGGCGCAACTTCGCCTTGCTCAGAAGGTCAAGCAGGAGAAGCTAAACGTCTCCGATCTTGACAAGATCGTCGGGGCGATCCGGCAGTTCCCGCAACGCAAAGAGGCGTTCCTACGCGTCCCGGTCTCGGTGACGGAGCAGATTTTACGCTCGCTCGGTGCCCGCGAGGAGCGTAAACGCCCATACCGCGCCGTCACCGCCGAGACGCACCTCAAGACACTGGAAAAGAACGCGTCCGGCTTCGGCGAGATGCTCGACGACCGTATCGGCGAGTTTCTGGCTGCCGAGCAGATGAATCAGTTGCTCGCCACCACTGCCGAACTCGCCCGCGAACTCGAAAGCTTCAATATGAAACTGCGCGAGTCGCTCGCGAACAAAGACTTCGGATTCCGCGAGGTATACATCCACTGCCCGCTCTGCGGCCGGGTGGAACTGATCGGCTCGCTCCGCTGCTCGGTCTGCTGGACCATTCTGCGCCGTTGCTACGACTGCGGCAACTACGACCGCGCTTACGAGAAGTGCGGCATTATCGGCACCAAGGTTTTCATCGCGGAAGCCGAGAACCCGAAAGACTATTCGAAGTCGTACAAGTGCCCGATGTACAAACCCAAGTTCGAGGCGCAGGCCGTCAAACTACGTATGGCACCGTGAGGTTGCGTGGGGCGGCGGCTACCGTAGCCCGCCGACGACTAACGGGCCAGACCCTTGACCACCTCTTTGAGGAATGCGCTCGCGGCGTGGGTTAGCCCGTCACGTTCGCGCCAGATCGCGACAATGGTGCGTGTCGGGCGCGGCGCGGCGAGTTCGACCACCGTCACGCCGTCGGGCGGTAGCAACGCGAGGCGGGGCAACAAGGCGATACCAAGACCCGCCGCGACCATCTTCTGCATGCCAGTCGCCGACCCGGATACACACGCGATTCGGGGCGTAAATCCGGCGGCGAGACACGCGGCGTAGATCGGGTGTTCGGGCGTCGTCCCTTGCGGCACCCACACGAAGTCTTCCTCCGCGAGATCCGCCAGGCCGGGCGCGGGAGCGTCCGGCGCGGCGAGCCGATGGTTTGCCGGGACAACCAGTGCTAACTCTTCGGTGAACAGGTGCCGCATCGCCAGATCCGGCACGGGAATGGGTAGGTGAACGAACCCGATGTCTGCGATCCCCGCCGTCACTGCCTCGCCTACCGTTCGCGCCGGGACGGACTCATGTACCGTGATTTCGATGTTGGGGTGCGCGAGCCGAAACGTCGCCAGGTGCTTCGGGAGCAGGTTTTGTCCCGGCGTCGGTAGCGTCCAGATGGCAAGCCGCCCGCGTTCCAGCCCGACCACGGCGCGTACGGCGCGGCGGGCTTCCTCCTCCTCGCGCAGAATCCGTTCCGCATACTCGGCGAGGGTGCGCCCGGCGTCGGTGAGACGAACGGATCTGCCCTGCCGGTTGAAAAGTTGGGTGCCGACTTCCTTCTCCAGATTAGCGATTTGTAGAGATAGGCTCGGCTGCGAGACGGAGCATTCGTCGGCGGCGCGGCTAAAACTCTCGCGCCGGGCGGCGGCGGCGAAATACCGCAGTTGAAACAGTTCCATGTGATCTTCTCCGGGGAGGTGCCTGTGCCGCGTGAGGAATGTGCCGGACACAGAGACGGGGCCTTTTATAGTACGACTAAGACTCTGCCATGCTTATCGGTGGCTTAGAAAATCATACTCTGAATATGGACATCGCGCAATAGCCGGGGCACGCCGCTTCCCCGAGCAGAAGCTGTATGCGTTCGTTCCTAGAAGTGGGTGTCTATGGACTGGCTACTCACAGGGAGCGAATCGAGTGTAACGGCCTGCTGGCTAACCCATTTGTTACCGTCCCAATATATTGCAACGTCAACGTCGTACAGTGGGACAACCTTTTTGTAAATGTCTTGATTCACCAACATCGCCCCCCTCCCACGCTCCTTACCATTCAGATCGGGGTGAAATGCACCCGCGTTTATCAGCCCGGTACAGAATATGAAAAGCTCCTTGATTCCTGAGACGATCAGTACTCCACTTCTGTCCTCTCCTTCAATATCAATCAAGGGGGCATTACGACCGTCACTCTCTTCCGTCATAACAAACATGAAACGATACGTATCCGTGAACAGCGGAAACCAGGTAACCCGAAGTGCATCATCGTCAACAGCGATTTCAGCGAAAAAATGATACCAATATAGGGACTCGGATAACGTGAGCATTCGGTGCCCGCCAAAAAAACCGACGGGCAGTAATTTGCTATGAATATCAACGTCTGTTCTATTGCATAAAGCGTATAGTCATACAACCTCGTCAGGTAGAGCGAATGGTAGTTCAGACGTTTGGTCCAGAACCTCCGCTTCCGACAACCCTTCCCGAAGCGTTTCAGGGTAGGCGAAGCCGGATCGCCGCATCGTACTGATGAGTTCTTCAAACGCCCCTTTCAGATCATCCATGTTGATCCTCCCGACCGCTCCCCAAAGCCCCAGCACCAACGACCCCGTTTCTGCCGAGCCGGTATATGCTTCACCCATCCCGCTAACATACTTCATCCCCATGTGCGGCTAATGCCGCGCCGTCACCCCGTCGTCGCCGTCGTATGAGCGAGCATCCCGCCCAGGTTATAGCGAATCCCCTTCGTGTAAGCGCGGATCAGGCGCACCTGGTTGCCGAACACAACCGGCAGGATCGGAGCCTCCTCCAGCGCGACGGTGACCGCCTTCTGGTAAAACTCGCCCCGCTTCGCCGGGTCGGTCTCCCGATCCCCGGCGTCACACAGGTCATCGAACCGCTTGCTCTTGTAACCACCGTAGTTGTTGGGAGACGCGGATGACAGCAGGTTCCACAGCGTCCCGTGCGGGTCGGGGGACGCCGCCCAGCCGGAGTACATCGCGTCGAACTCGCCGCCCCGCATCCGGCTCAGGAGCGTGCCCCACTCCTGCTCTTGAAGCGTCGCCTCGACCCCGATCCCTGCCCACTGCTCCTTCAGCACCTGGCATACTTTGGACGCCGTGACCGAGCCTTCGGAGTAGAGGAGCGTGAAGGCGAGCGGTTTCTGGGCGGTGTACCCGGCCTCGGCGAGCAGTTTCTTCGCGCGGTCTGGGTCGTACTTCAACGCGTCCGGGGTGACCTCCCGCGCGTTGCTACCCATCAATCCCGGCGCGAGCAAACCGTTCGCGGGCGGCAGCATCCCCACGAGCGCGTTCTTCGCGATCTCATCGCGGTTGATCGCCAGTGACAACGCCTGCCGCACCCGCTGATCCTGCATCGGGGGCGACTTCTTCTGGCCGAGCGTCACGTAAAAAACACCGGCCTGGGGCCACTCCGCGATCTCGGTTCTGGTCCGGGGCGATACCTTATCGCCCTCGTAATCCGCCACGCTCTCCAAAAACAGATCCAAACTACCGGCATCGTACAGGTTGCGGTTCGTCTTCGCGTCTATCGTGATCGGTCGTTCGATGCGCTGTAGGGGCGGCTTCCCGCTGTGATAGTCGTCGAACGCCGTCTGCATCACCTTGCTCTGGCGCACGTATTCCGCTATTTTGAATGGCCCCGTCCCGATGGCGGTGGCCGGATTGAGTTCGGCGACTCCGCGCTCGTTCTTCGGTGCCTTCGCGATCGCGGCGGGCGAGACGATCAAAAAGGTGGTGATCTTGTCGAGAAAGTAGGCGCGGGGTTCTGTCAACACGAAGCGGATCGTGTAATCATCCACGACCTGGATGCCGGGAATGTCGGTCGTTTTACCTGCTATGTACTCCTTTGCCCCCGTCACATCGTCGAGCGTCAGCGTCGCGCGAGGCGAGGCGAGTGCTTTCGACAGGATGCGGAGCGCATTCTCGCGCACTATAGGCGCGGTCAGTGAGTTGCCGTCTTGGAAGCGGACCCGCGGCTTCAGCTTGAACGTGTAGGTCTTCCCGTCGGCACTGACAGTGGGGAGCGACTCGGCGAGAAGCGGAACGATCCGGTTGTTCTCGTCGTAGACCACCAGCCCCTCGAAGGTGTTATGTAGCAGATCCCAGGTCCCGTCGCTGAAGCACTGATGCGGGTCCAGCGTCGTCGGCTCCTCGCGCAAGGCGTACCGGAGTACGCCCGGCGCGGGGCTTCTCGTGATCAGCGCGGTGACGTTGCCGGACGTTGATCGGGTGGCTTCTTTGGCGCAACCGGCGAGTAGCGGCACGCCCGAGACCAGGAGCGACCAGCGCAGAAAGTGGCGGCGGGAAACGAATCGGGGGGTATCCATGACCGATTGTACGGAAAGGGGACGCACTCTGTCAACGCCGACGTGTTTCGGGGAGGCTACCGCCCGAACGGGAGCGGCTTGTCCCCGGCGCGGCGGGCGTCGCGGGGTTCGGCGGCGGTTGGGTCAGCGTCAGATCCGCAAGGAAGTCACCGCGATACTTCATTGCCACGACCAGCATACGCTCGTACTTTGCCAGATCGCGCGGGTCACGGATTCCTTTGTCTGTGACGACCCGTTGCGCCACTTCCGAAAGATCACGGATGTTGCCCCGGTTGACTTTGCGGTCCATTAGCGTCGCGATTCCCGCTTCCGATCGGATGACATCGCCGACCCGGATCGGCGGCAGGGGTAGGGCGAGCGTGATCATGTCATCGGCGGGCCAGTAGTGGGAGCGGGCGACAGCGACCTGCGCGAGCCGGAAGCCGTCGCCCGCCGCGGCACGCTCGAAAACCGCCGTCAGCCGTTTATCGTCAATCAAGCGGCGAACCGCCTCCGCGCCGCGTGCTTCGCTACCGGTTGCCGGGTCAACACAGACCACGACCCCGTCCGCCGCGACGTCTATACCAAACCGCCGGAAGTCCCCCTGAAACCCGATCGGCGCGTCGGTTTTATACTGCCGTAGCACCTCCGAGAGTGAGCCAGTGCCGTCAATCGCCGTGATGAACTGCAAAAAACCGACCGATACGAACCCCGTGTCATAGGTGTTGATCGCTTCGAACCCACCCTCGTAGCGCGAAACCGCCTGTAGAACATGTTGCTCGAAAGGCGAGCGGCCCGCTTTCGCGAACAGCGCGTCAATTCGTTTTTTTGCGTCGCCGGCATACTCGGTGACGTGCTTCCCCGCGCGGATCACGCCGTTCTTCTGCCGGTAGTAGGCGTAATAGGCTGGCCGCGCGGCAAAGTCAATCGCGTCCTCGTAGACGAAGGGCGCGGGCGCGTCGGCGGGCGAGAACGTCACTGTGTAACGCGTCGGTGTCACCCGCTCGAAAAGCGCGGGACAGGGGGAACCGACGGCGGTGATGAGTGCGTCCAGAGCCGGACCGGGATCGGGGGGAACTGTCGCCGCGCCAACCGCCTGCGCCTTTTGCGCGGCATAGAACGCGTCCCACCACCGTTGCCAGGTCAGGGCGGTAGCGGGATCCGTCTTCTTAAGCGCGGCGACGGCGCGGACGAAGGACCAGTACCACGTCGAGCCTTCCACGGTGATGTTCTGACGCGGCATCGCGCCGGGTGCCGGAAGGATCGTGTACCGGTCGGCGGCGTTCCAGTAGCGGCGGACGACTTCCCGCTCGGCGTCGGTAAAGGCCGGGGGCGGGGGAGTGTCCTGCTTCGCCCCGGCGCAGGAGGAAACGGTTGCGAGCAGACTGATCGCGGAGAGCAGGAACGCGCGGCGGGGAAGGGAGGGCATCGTCATTTACGGACGCTATGGTACCAGCCTTCCCCGCCGCGCGGCAACGCTACTTCGCGCCAGTGCCAATGGGCACTATCTCCGCCCGAGGTTGTATCCCGTTACCTAGAACGAACCGGATGTCCTCGCCCATCTTCCGGCTCCGCGCCACCCCGCCATCACCGATCGTCCAGGTGAATGTCGGCTTATCCGGGAGGCTTCCGGAGAGAGTTCGCGCTTCTGCTCGGCACGGATAGTGTCGTCCACGTTTGATGCCTCTGCCTTCGTAGACCTGTTTTCCGGTGTTAATGTCATAGAACCGAACGACCACGTTTTCGCCCCAAAGTTTCCACGTCACGCGATTGGGCCGGTCTCCGAAGTAGCCGACCGCCTGCCCGTAGCCATCTCGCTCCCCGTAGTTCATGCGCAGGGGCTGCTCGATGCCGTTCTCCCGGTCATGCTTGACGCGCCACGCCTCGCGCTCGACGGGCGTTTCCGGTACCAGTTCCTCCGTGCCGAGGAACTTGCCCGACTTCGACCGCAGTTCGTGCCTTCCCGCTCAGGTCAGCGGGAACACCTCGCCGTCCACGGTCACGGTCACGGTAATGTCGGGGGAGGCCGCTTCTTTCGGAAAGGTCTTGCCGTTCATCGTAACACTTCCCGGCGTCGCGCTCCCGCCGTAGGAACCTCGCGAAACGCCGTCGGCGTCGGTGAACTTGACCTGGCCGGTGAAGTGACGGTCTGCACTCCAAACGCGGCCATGTCCGGCGTCAAGGTTGTCAAACGAGTACAGGTAGCGCACGGCGGCGTATCCTCCGGTTACACAGAGCAGTGATAATGTCGCGGTGGCGGCGATAACGGCACGTCGGTTCATCGCGAATCCTCCCAGATTCCAAACGGTTGGTGACGCGTTCCCTTTAAGAGGGTGCCCAGTTTCGGTGTCGGCGGTGAGCCAGTCGGGGGCGAACCGTGAGGGTCGCTCCGAACGTAGTTCCCGCAGGTCGGTAAACAGGGCTTTGGTCTCGGCAAACTCCCGCGCTAGCTCGGGCGAGCGGGCCATCCGGGCGCGCAACCGGAGCGCGGCGAGCGGCGCAAGTCTGCCGGACGCCAACTCGGTCATCGCTTGAGCGTCGGCGTCAGATAATAGCGGTTTGCTTGGGTTCGGCACGGGAGTCTGTCCCCTTTCTGATTTCTATCGGGTACTCCTCGGCGAACGCACCGGAAAGCAGGTTGCGCAGTCGCTTCGTGACGGCATGGACGCGCCACTTCACCGTACCGACCGGCTCGCCGGTGATTTTCACCGCGTCCGCGTACGACATCCCTTGCACCACGATGAGTAGTGCCGCCTCCCGGTCTACGGCTTCTAAGCGGTCGAGCGCACTCGTGAGAGCGATACGGCGTGTCGCGGTTCCGTCGAGCGCGGCTCCGGCGGCTACCGACTCGGCATGATCTAACGGAGCGGTGCGCGACCGGGTAGTTGAGGCGCGGAACGCGTCGCGTTGCCGACGTCGGGCGATCCCGAAGAGCCAGGCGAGCGAGTTGTTTCCGGCGTACTCGCTCCGCGCCGAATACGCCGCGAGGAACGTGTCCTGCGTTAGGTCTTCGGCTTCGGCGCGGCTCCCCCTGTTCAGCTGGAGTAGATACGCCAGCACGCGGGGGGCAAACAGCGCGTAGATCTGATCGAACGCGGATGTGTCGCCGGAGCGCGGGTTCGGGTTGTTAGTCAGCAACATCGGTCAATCATTCGCTTTCACAGAGCAAGTAGCGCGGGCGCGGCGAATGGTTGGCGATATTTCACGCGGGTTCGCCCGAACGCTGGGCGATGTGCGCGGCGAGAAGTGCGATCAGGTCGTGGTCGCGCTCTCTGTCGAACGGGACGGCGGCTCGCTCCCCGGCGGGGTAGAACATCGGCGGCAATGAGCGGTACTCTTCCGGCTCGCTGGCATATCGCGGGAAGATATGCGCGTGCAACGCCGGATCAAGATTCCCGAGTATCTCGTAGTTACAGCGCACAGCGTTCGTGACTTCCAGCAGGGCGTCGCCGATGATCGCCATGTCCGCGAGGAACCGCGTCCGCGCCGCCCCCGTCAGCGCGTTGAGGTGGGGCACTACCGGGTCGGGCAGGAGTAGGCAGTAGCCCCGGAGCAGTTGCGAATCGCCCATGATCGCCCAGCCGGACGGCATCCGGCAGATGACGGCGGGGTCGGTTCCGTCCTGCGCGGCGCGGACGCGGGAGTGTATAACTGTTGACATGAACACGAGTATACTCCGAGAGTTGCGGTAGCCGGATGTTCCTTCTACAATTGTACATGTCCGCACGCCGAATCGCTCCGTCTCTCCTCATTGCTCTTCTCCTTCCGCTCGCCTCGCACGCAGCATCCGACAAAGAATCGGCACACGAGCCGTTGTCCCTCGAACGGATCATGCGCGGACCGGAACTATACGGCACCGAGCCGACCGATGTCCGCTGGTCTCTCGACTCGAACCGTGTCTACTTCCGCTGGAAGGAGCCGGGAGAACCGCGCCGGGAACCGACTCACTGGTACACGTTCGCGAAAAACGATCCCCAGGGCGCGAGGCCCCGACGCTTGACAGAGGAGGCAGAGCAAGAAGTTCCGCCCCCGTTCGATCCCGAGGCCGCCAACTGGCATATTGACGGTGGGCACTCCGAATGCGTCTACGAAAGGGGCGGCGACATCTGGATTTACCCGGACATCCAGGGCAAGGCGACGCAGGTCACGAATACGCCAGGTTTCCAGGAAAGCGCGCCGTGTTTCGCAACCCAGGATGGGAGGAAGATCGCGTACCGGATCGGGGACAACTTCTACAGCGTGGGTATGCTGAACCATGAAGGCGGCGCGGAGTGGAGCACAATCCAGCAACTGACCGACATACGGCCCGCACCGGGCGCGGAAACGCCGACCGCCGCGAAAGGCACGCTAGCCCAAATTAACGAGGCCGTAGAGAGCGAGTTATTCGACTCTATTCGTGCTTCCGCGCGGGAGAAGGAGCGGGTCGAGAACAAAAAAAAGAAGCGTGAGGACTCGCAAATCCGAAAGCCCTTCTACCTGAACCGGGGTGAATATGCGGCGGATCTCAAGATCTCGATGGAGTACCTGGTGCCGACCGGAACGCGGCAGACGGTGTTGCTGGGGATCGGCAAGGAAGATGCCGATCAATCGGTGCCCGCCAGCGTGATCCCGCGGTATATCAATGACGATGGGTTCGTGTCGGCACGCAAGGGACGACCAAACGTCGGGTGGGAAAAGAGTTCCCCGACCCGGTATGTGCTACTGGATATCGGGACGGGGAAGGCAACCCCGGTCCTTCTCCCCACCGAACTGAAGGATCGGCCCGTCACCTATCGCGATGCCCGGTTCGACCGGAGCGGTGAGCGGATCGCCCTGCTTGTTGTCGCCCGGGACTGGCACGACCGCTGGATCCTGAACGTGAACCCTGTTACTGGTGCCGCGACGATAGCAGACGATTCCCACGACGACGCCTGGATAGGCGATCCGGGTTGGGACACTTACGGATGGCTCCCGGGCGGTGGGCAGTTTTTTTGCCGGGAAGCGGCGGGGAAGTCGCGACTCGTCCTCACGCCGGATACGGCGTTGGGTGAGCGCAGGGAGTTTATCCTCGGTGGCGAGGTGAGCGACCTGCTCGTCTACCCGAACCCGCCGAACCCGATGCCCGTCGGGGCACAAACCCGGAGTCCCGGCGCGTCGGCCGGTTCGACGAGTGCCGACACGCGAACCGGGCTGTATTTCACGTCTTCCGGGGGCGACACTTCCCAGCGGCATTTCTTTCGCTATTCCTTGCCGACGAAACAGAGCACGGACCTGACCCGCTCGCTCCCTGGCTGGAACGCGGCGACGCTGTCCCCGGATCAGAACTCTCTCGCCGTGATCCACTCGTACACCAACAAGCCGCCCGAACTTTATCTCATGGGCACGAAGCCTGACACGGTACCGCGACGGGTCACTGTCTCGCCGGTCCCAGAGTTCTCGGTGTATCCATGGCGCGACGTGCCCGTGGTCTCGATCACGGCGCGTGACGGCGTGACGGTGCGCGCCCGCCTTTTCACGCCGACGAGCCGGACGCGAGCGGCGGGTGCCGCCGTCGTGTTCGTCCACGGGGCTGGCTACCTGCAAAACGCGCATGAGGGCTGGTCGGGGTACCCCCGCGAGTACCTGTTCCACCACTTCCTGGCGGAGCGCGGCTACACCGTTCTCGACGTTGACTACCGGGGATCGGCGGGTTACGGGCGCGATTTCAGAACGGGCATCTACAAGAACATGGGCGACAAGGATTTGGATGACGTGACCGACTGCGTGCGCTGGCTCGTCAATACCCGCAAGATTGACCCCGCGCGGGTCGGCATTTACGGCGGTTCGTACGGCGGATTCCTGACGCTGATGGCATTGTTCAAAGAGCCGACCGTGTACCGCGCCGGTGCCGCGCTCCGCCCCGTGACGGATTGGTCGAAGTACAACGACGGGTACACCTCGCGGATTCTGGGTCTGCCGCAGGATGACCTGGCGGCATACAGACGCTCTTCTCCCATCTTTTTCGCGGAAGGGCTTAAGGGGGATCTGTTGTTATGCCACGGAATGCGCGACGACAACGTCTTCTTTCAGGACACCGTACGGCTCACCGAGCGTCTGATTGAGCTTGGGAAGACGGATCATTTTCAGACCGCGATCTACCCAGTAGAGTCACACGCATTTACTGAACCGGCGTCGTGGGTGGATGAGTACAAGCGGATATTCGCCCTGTTCGAGCGTACGATCGGCGGGACGAAGGCGACGCCCCGCTGATGCTGTTGGCAAATTCCGGCTTGGACCCCGCTACGCCAGGAACACCGGCTCGCGCTTCGTCCAGCGGAACAGTTGCGCGGGGCGGTGCGCGCCCAAACGACGCTCCTTGCCGGTAGGCTCCAGGATGTCGAGCGACAGCATCTTCTTGCGGAAGTTGCGCTTGTCGAGGACGCGCCCCAGAATTGTTTCGTACGTGGCCTGTAGCTCCGTCAGGGTAAACTCTTCGGGGAGCAGGGCGTATGCGACGGAAGTGTAACCCAGTTTCGCCTGCAATCGCGCCACCGCCATCTGCAATATCTCATCATGATCGAACGCGAGCGCGGGCAAACCGGCGACGTCCAGCCACCGCGCCTCGGCGGCGTTGGCACCGGCAACGGGCATCTCGGGGGGCGCATCGGGTAAGCCCGACTCGGGGGCCGGGAGTAGCGCGTAGTAGGCGACCGAGATCGTGCGCCGCCGCTTGTCCCTGTCCACCTTGCCGAAAGTGAACAGCTGCTCCAGGTACGAAGTGGCCTTGGTCACGCCTGTTTTTTCCGCCAGTACGCGCGTCGCGGCCGCGTCGGGGTCTTCGTGCATGCGAACGTAGGCACCTGGCAATGCCCACTGCCCGAGAAACGGCTTTTCGCTCCGCTGAATTAGAAGCACCTTCAGCGTTCTGTCCTTGATGGTCAGGGCGATGACGTCCACGGTGACGTAGGGGTGTTCAAACTCACCAGGCGGGTCGTTCTGTGGCGGGTCGTTAGCGGCTATCTTGTCCATGACACACATAGTAAGGGTCGGCCACGCGCCTTGTCAAGTCACCGAGGGTGAACTAGCGCGCGGACGATGGGGAGCATCGTCTGAAGTGGCATCCGGGATACGGCTATGTACCAGCGGTTGTCGCGGATCCAGGCGACGGCGGTGCCGTCCGTACGGCGGTCGGATCGCGTCATCAGCGGCTGTCTCTCGTTCGGCAGAAGAACCCATCCGGCACTGGGGCGCAGTTGCTCGGCGTCCCGCGTGGGCACCACGAAAACCGAAAGCGATTCTCGCCCGTCACTGTAAAGGAGTTGATGGCCGCTTATGCTGCTGGTCAGCGAAGAATGTGCCGGGGAGGCTAGGACGGTCCGGAGCGTGAACCGGTTCGCGCGCATCGGAAGATTATAGCGTTTCGTTATATCGTCCGCAGGCAGAGAGCGAACGGCCGCGCTCAGCACGCGTGTATGGATGGGGAAATCGGGGGCGAACGTCTCGTCCGCTACCGCGCCGGGGAAGGACACGTTCTTGAACTCGACTCGCCGCTCCAGAACCCCCTTCGCGTCGAACTGCTCATGCCGCAGGGTTCGACCCGTCTCGGCATCCACCCAGCGTTTCTCGCGCGTCACGCCACCCGGCACCGCGCGGCGTGTCACCAGAGTGACCGGGCGTCCCGCCACGGTTTCGGGGGCATCCCCCAGCGCGAAGCTACACCGGGTCGTGGGTGGGACCTGCTCCTCGGTCGCCTGGGACTGGATTGGCGCGGGCCGCTTCAGTATCAGGTTGCGCGTCGGCTCGTACTGGAATAGCGTTTTGCCGTTGGAAACGAGGACGCGCCCCGCGACGGCTTTCGGCGAAACGTACGTCATGCGGTACCGATTGCCGGTGTCTTCGATCAAGTCGAACACGAACGGGGCGGCCTTCGAGTCATTCCAGCGCGTCGCCGAAACGCGCGCGGTGATGATCACCTCGCGCTCTGCAGCGAGCGATCGCTGATACAGAGCGGCGGCGGCGGGGTCCGTTTTAGTGGAGAGCGTCGGCAACGCATCAGACGCGGTGCGTGTTGTGTCCGCGGGCGACGGGGCAAGGGCGGCGGCTCGCGGGCGCAGTTGATGCACGAGTGAGACCGTCCCGATCCCGAGCAGGATTCCCGACGCGGCAAAGACGGACCAGTGGAAAGGCGGGGTCGTCATGGCACTCCCTACAGACTGTGCTCCACCGCCGCGTCCGCGCGCTCTAGCAGAGCGGCTTGCGCACGCGCCGTATAGTGGTGTTGCAACGCCATGTCCACCGAGGAGCGCGGTGCCCCCTGCGCGTCGTGCAGGTCAAAGAGTAGTGACATTTCCGCGTCGCCCGGCGTCGCCGCGCCGGGCGCGGCGAACGGCCCTCCGGGGGAGAGTGGGGTCAGGAAGTAAAGGCCGACGACGCTAGCCGCCGCAAGAGTTGTCACCAGCACGGGCCGCCACGCGGACAGGTTCCAAAATGGTGAACTCGGCCGTCCGCCCCGCTCTTTCCACGATTCGGCTTCGACCGCCGCGCGGAACCGCGCGCCGACGCGGAGCCTCGTGGTCTCGCCGCCGCCCGCGAGCTGGGCGGCGTGCTGACGCACCAAAGCACGTGTCACCCGGATTTCCTCAAGCTCGCTCTGGAGCGAAGGGTTCTGGGCCGCGGAGCCGACCAGTCGAGCAGCGTCCTCGGCGGACAAATCGCCGTCGAGGAGTCGGGACACGTCTTCGGCGGAATATTTCGGTTCGTGCATCATGTTTTAGTTCGCCTTCCCGCGCCATCCTTCTTGTTAATCGCCCAGTTTCCATCCCGATTTGAGTAGCGTCTCGCGCATCTGGTGGCGACCCCGGTGAATGCGGGAGCGGACGGTGCCGATGGGAACCCCAAGCGTGATCGCGATCTCGGCGTAGTCCATCTGCTCGACGTCACACAGCAAGACCGCGGCGCGGAAATCCTCCGGCAGAGCGTCCAGAGCCTTCGCGATCGGCTCCGAATAGAGGGGATCGAGTATCTGTCGCGACGGCTCGTTACGAGCGTCGTCAGGCACGTCACGCCCCTGCGCCTCATTGTTGGCATCCCCAAATACCGTGTCGAGGCTCTCCGCGCGGCGGACCTTCGCGCGGCGCGCCATATCAATGCGGTTGTTAGTGATCATGCGGAAGAACCACCGGTCGAACCCGTCGCCCCGGTAGTTCTCGAACGCCTTGAAGGCATCGAGCATGCTTTCGGAGAGCAGGTCCTCCGCGTCGTCCACGCGCCCCTGACAAAGCCGTAGCGCGTACCGGTGAAACCGCTCCCAGTCCGCGAAAATCATCTGCTCAAAAGCGAGAAGACGGTCTCGTTCGGTGCCCCCGCGTGCGCCACCCTTCGTGACGGAATCGCTCGCCACCGCCCGCCCTTTGCCCAACCAGTTCCAACTGCTCAAAATCGGGAACGCCGCCATTTTTCTGCCCCTCGCGCCCGAGCGGGGAATACCCGTCTTTGGTTCATGCGCGGGAGGGGCGATAGTTAGTTCCCGGTCGCGCGTCGCGTGCGCGGGGACGGAGTGATTATACCCCCTCGCGCGGGCGGCGTCGGCAGGCCGGTGAGCGTCAGTAGGCGATGGTGGCGCGCAGGTTGCCGGAGAGATCCTGTTGCTCGTTGGTGAAGACGCCGAACTGGATGCGCGGCACCGGCTTGTCCGGCCGGGACCGCAGTTGGTACAACTCGAAAAGCAGACCCGCCGTGTAGGGAACCTGCCCCCCGGCCCGCGTTCCACCCCCGCTCTGGACCGAGCGTGTGTAGGTGATCAGGAAACGCTCGAGTGGGTCGGGTAGTCGCTTCAACAGGGTAAATGTAATCGGGGCCGAGGTCGAGTAGTCTACGGAAAACTGCTCCAGCCCGAACGTACTCGCCAGACGATCCTCAATGGGCGTGAATAGTCCAGGGATGACACTGTTGTTGATGATGTTGTTCGCTATATCCTGACTGAATCGCGAAAAATCGCCGGACGCTGCGCTGGCGAGCTGTGCCCTAGGGAGAAGGAGCGAGTAGATTTCGGTCGGCGTCAGGGGCGGGTCGGACGAAGGGCTGATCTTGAACGTGTTGCTGGACGGAGTAGCGGAGGCACCGAAGGCGAAGCGGCCCGCGAGTTCCGTGGTGATCTTGTAGCGCGTGCCACGCCCCTCGGCCGAGGGCTGGGTTGAGGCGATCGGTGGGCCGCCCCGTGACTGCGTCCCCGTCTGCAACGATTCACCGGGGCGGAGATAAGCGGTGGTTCGCGCTGTCACCGGGTCGTTCTCGTCGAAGTCCACGTACCCGGAATTGCCCCGGTAAACCAGCGTGACCCGCCCACCCTTGTCTATCGTGAAGCGACCGAGTAGATATTGTAGGGCTCCGCCCTCGGTCAGAAAATCCCCCTGAACGGAAGGCCTACCCAAAGACCCGGTGACGCGCGCCGAGCCAGACACGTCAACGGAGACGATCCCCCCCGCGTTGATCGTGTTCTTGCCCGGCGCGTCAATCTCTATGTCGAAGAATGGTGCTGCGTCTACCGGGATCTGAGCAACGATGTCCTGCTCCTTCTGCGCGGGGGGGACGAGGCGCATGTTTTCGAGGCGGAGTGGCGTGCCGCGCGGCGTCGCGATAGTCGGCTCGCTCACCGTGCCCGTCACGGCTATCTTGCCGTTCATTTTACCCCGGAACGATTCCTTCATGCCGAAATAACCGTTCTCCACCGGCTCCAGGTTCGCGAACGTGGCGACCATATTCACTGATGTGCCAGCACCGAAGTTGCGTTTCGGAGCCGCCTCCGTTCCCACCTTCGTACTGTTACTCAGCGCGCCCAGAAGGGTCTCGAGTTCGCTGATCGTGACGTCGCCGTTCAGACTCAGCGAGCCGTTATCGCCGTGCCCTCCGTTCGGCTTCGCTAGTTTGATCGTCGAGTCAACACGCACGCGCGAACCTGTCAATGTAATGGTCGCGTCCGCGTCCGAGACAGCGTTCAGCGACTCCCTGCCGAATGCCTTCTTGAACCGATACGCGGCACCCTTGACGCTGATCAA
Source organism: Armatimonadota bacterium (assembly GCA_043754515.1). GTDB lineage: Bacteria > Armatimonadota > Armatimonadia > Armatimonadales > Armatimonadaceae > JACMIU01. Next base: position 11,260 of record JAYUUO010000178.1, on the reverse strand, counting down.
GCCAGTCAAGTTCGGCTCGCGTAGCGTGCCGCCTAACGCGATCTCCCCTTCGGCGAGGCCACTCGTGAAGCCCGGCAATTCCTCGGGCTTCGTCCCCTTTTTCGCCTTCTTGATCGGCTCCATCACCGCGACCGCGTTGATGGCGGGCAGTGAAATCGCCTTAAGTTCCTGCTGTGGGAATTGGAGATGTACCGCGAGTGGCTCGGTCGGCGGGATGAACGGGGCGGTATACGAGAACGGGATGCGGGCGTCGGCTTGCAACTGCCCGCCGCCCTCGCGGGACACTTGCGCGTCGGAGATTTCGAGGAAACGCTTGCCGACCTTGTCCGTGTTGATCCGGGCGATGGCGCGTACCAGTGACAGAACGACTGTGTTCGCGGGGGGAGGCACCGTGCCGACGGGTGTCGCCGCCCCGGCAGAGGGCAGGGTTGTAGCGTCCTTCACGCCAGTTGTGGTCGGCGGCGAAACCACGATGTTCTGCCCCTCAATGGATGCTCTCACGTCAGGAGTCTTAGTATTTCCTGTCGCCAGAATACTCACCGCTAAACTACCGGACAGCGGTAGGCCAGGAACAAAAGCGCGGATCAGGTCGAAGGGAACGGAGTTCGAGTCAATCAGAGCATTTACGCGCCCCCCTTCGCCCAGCCCAGCGGTGCCGGAAGCCTCGATAGTACTCGCGCGAGAGATCAGACGCGCTCTCCCGACGGTCGCCAGTTCTCCTACCAACGAGCCGCTAGCGAGAAACTGATCCGCGACGAAATCCGCGATCTTGAGCTTATTGGCTTGGATATTTATGCCGATGTTGGGCTGTCCAGCGGGCACGGTGACCTCACGCCCTTTGTCAAGTGCTATGCGCACCGAGTCCGCGCCGTATTGACCTGCCCGGACACCCCGCGCGTAAATTTCGCCCCGCACGCGGTAGTTTGCCAGCCCTTTGTCGCTCGCGTTCCCCGACACGAAGAGATGATTCGTGGCCACCGTCTTCCCGGAGAGGGGGTCGGTTCTGTCGGCGGGGAACACGGCGTCTATAGGGCTTGGCAATGCATCCAGACCCGCGATAGCCTGTTTGCCGCTCGTGGTCTGCGCGAAGGCGGATTGTCTTATCGAGTTCAGGAACGCCTCCGCGCTCTCAGACCGGAGGGTTACCGTCCCCGCGAACCCTTTATGTTTGAAGTCGTAAGACCCGCCTTCCACCACCAGGCGCGTGCCGCCCTTCTGCTCCAGGGAAACGCTCGGCACCTCGATCCGCTGCACGTCCGCCGCCAGGTTCGCGATGTAGCGGATATTCGTCGCGTTCAAATTGTTGAGCGGGGTTCCGGCGACCACGATGTCCGAGTTCCGGATCGTGGTCGTGATCACCGGGCGATCTCGCGTGCCGCTGAATTTGCCGCCCACGGCGAGGATCCCGCCGAGTGTCGCGAACTTCTGCGTCAGGTACGACACGCGCGACAGATCCAGCGCGGGCGCGTCGAAGAACCCGTACACATACCCCGAGCGCGTGATGGTGCCTTTCGCGGTGACGGTTCCCACGCTCGCCTTCACGGTTACCGAGGGGATTGTGATCAGTCCGTCGGCGAACGTCAGGCGGAACTCCCCCGACTCGACGGGGTATTCACCGATCAGGATGCGCCGGAGCGACCCTTGCGCGGTGACATGGGGCGCGTCCGCGAAACCGGTGATGTGCGCGGAGGCGTCGGTCAGTGTGCCCGCGAACCCCGGCGTCCCAGCCTTAGGCTTCGGCAGGAAGGGTTGTACGGTGGAGTAATCCAGATCGGTGACACGGGTATCCAGCGCGAGGCGCGGGCGGACCTTCCCGCCGGGGGACGCGGACAGGAAGTCCTGGACCCGCCCGGACACGCGGAGCGTTGCCGGGAAACGCCGCGCGGTGACCGGTGATTCGGGCGCGATAACGATCGCTTCCTTCGTGGCGATCAAGTTCGACCCCGTGACGGATTGCAGGTCGTAGGACTTGTAGCGCGGGTTCATTATGGAAAAGCGCGCCAGATGAAGTTGTGGCGACGACAGCGTACCCGTCACCATTCCCTCCGCGTTGACAACCCCGCCGACATCCGGCACGCCGAAGGCATGTGCGATCCGGCCTGCGTCGAGCGCGTCGGTGGTGAACCGTAGCGCGAGCGGAGCCTTGCCGTTCGCCGCCGAGACGGACAGCGAGTTTCCACTCACGCGCAGGCTCCCGACCACCGGGGACTCGAACCGCGCGAACGGCGTCAGGAGCGTGTTATCACGTAGCACCACGCGCGCCTCGCCGACGGTGAACGGGATGCCAGAAACGTTCAACCCGCTCGTGCCCACATCACCGGTCAGGAAAACATGCGTCCCCCGGCTCCCTCCCGTGACGGCAACCCGCGCGGAACCGGCGAGGGTCAGTTTCGACCTGTTCTGATTCAACCCGGCCAGCGTGGCGACATTGCCGAGCGGCACGCCGTCCGCGCGGAGCGTGAACTGAGTGGTAACCTCGCTCGGCGGCAGAAGTCGGAGCGTCGCGCCGTCCCGAGGGGTTCGCGCAAACCGGACGCGACCGCTAGCGGCGACCGCGCCGCCGAGGTCCGTCCGCGCGGTCACCCGACTAGCCTGCAACGTCCCGCTGCCGTAAGTCAAATCGGCGGCCAGGTTGCGGAGCGTTGTCACCCCCTTCACGGCGACGACCGGGATGCCGACCGAGGCGGTCGCGGCGGGATCCGACACCCTACCGTAGACGAAACCCGAGGCGAAGGCGACACCCGTGAGGCTGATCCCCTTCGGGGGGTTCGCCTTGAACGCGGGTAAGACACGGGCGAGTGGGACGCGGGGCGCGTCGAATTTGACGGATAGCTCCATCCCGCCTTGTGCCGGGGGGCGGGAGAGATGCCAGACGCTCCCGCGCAGAGCGACGGGTGCCGCGAACGCGCTCGCGGTGGCATCGAAGAAGAGCAGATCGCCCGCGCTGACATAGCGCACCGAGCCGCCCGCGTCGCTGATCCGGGTTGGAAGCCCATTGATGTCGGCGTTTCCTCCGGCGAGGCGCGCTTGGAACGATACAAATGGGGCGGGGGGGAGTGTCTTCGGGATGTGCGCCTGCGCGCCGCTAACCTGCCCGACCGTAGGCCCGACCAACGTCACCGTCGCGTCGCGGGCGCGCCCTTTCTTCACGGAAACGTTCGGGATCGCGCCGAATAGATAGCGTACAAAGTAGGTAGCGTCTGCGGAAGGGATGGCGGCACGCACGCTATACTGCGGGTCACCAGGGAGCGAGGCGTCGGGGCGCGTGCCGGGTTTGCCCTGCGCCGCCGACCCCGAAGCGGTTACCACACCGCCCAGCCGCCGCGCGGTCACCGTGCCCGCCTTCGGAACGGCGGACACATCAAAGTGGAGTGACCGCCCCCCGATCACGACGGTCGCGTCTACGGGGTACAGATCATTAATCTGCGGGAGTGGGAAACGCGTCGCTCGATCCTCGAAGCGGACGGCGGCATCCGAAACGACGACGGTGGTCAGAAGCGGCGGTCCGGCGGGCTTCTTCTCCTCCCGCACCAACTCCTGCACATTGAATGACCCGTCTTTGTGCCGTATCAGATAGAGGCGCGGGGATTCCACCTCAATGCGTGTGACGGCGGCGTTCGCCCTGCCCGAGAGAAGTGCGGGGACGGAAAGATACAGGCGTACCCGCCGCATGTACGCGAGTTCGCCCGACCCGGCGAGGGTTCTCCCTCTCGCGATTGACACGTCGTCCGCGATGATAGGGATGGTGCCCAGCTTTTCGGGATGTCGGTAGTCCCGCCACAAATCCCGGACGGATGGTAGCGGCGTTAGCGAGCCGACGCGCACTTCGTGACGTAGCGAACCGGAGGCGAGCGCGGCGGCGAGCGGGGTAGATTGTTTTAGAATCGCGTCGAGACGGTCGAGAACGCCGTACGCCATCCGCCCCATCAGGAAGGCTGGCGGAATGACGACCACTGTGTAACAGACGAGGCGTTGCCAGAAGTAAAGCGGGGACAGCCTTCTGGACTTGCGGGGACGGCTCATCGTGGTGATCTTTCATCCGCGCGGGTGGCTAACGCGCCCTCTTGGGAACAACCGAGTTACTGAACGGCAAGCGGCAGGTCAAGTCGGCGCAACCCCGGGGTCGCGGGTATGCGCGGTGCTCCTGTAATCTCGGACGGGCGCAGGAACTTGTCGGAAAAGTCAATCGCGTTGTATGAGGAGCGGACGAAAGGACCGGACGCGACGTATAGGAACCCCATCTCCTCCGCGATCTGCTTGTACCGCTCGAACCGCGAAGGGTGCAGATACTCGACCACATCCAGGTAGCCCTTGCCGGGCTTCAAATATTGCCCCATGGTCACCGCGTCCACCCCGGCATCCTTCCAGTCGGATAGCACCGCGATCACCTCGTCCTCCGTTTCACCGAGTCCCAGCATGATCCCGGACTTCGTGAAAATCGTAGGTGCGATCTCCTTGACGGCGCGCAAGAAGTCCAATGAGCGGGCATATTTGGCTTGCGGGCGCACCGTGCGATACAAACGCGGCACCGTTTCGGTGTTGTGGTTGAAAACGTGCGGGTGCGCCTTGCAGACGATTTCTATGGCGAACCGCCGACCCCGGAAGTCGGGCGTCAGCACTTCGATAGTGGATTGGGGGACGGCCTCGCGCAGTGCCTCGATCACGCGGGCGAAATGCTCCGCCCCTCCATCGAACAGTTCGTCGCGATTGACCGATGTCACCACGACATGCTTCAGACCCAGGGAGCGGGCGGCATCCGCGAGTCGGCGCGGCTCGTCGGGGTCGAGCGGCAGCCCCTTACCCGTTTTCACGGCGCAGAAGCGGCAGGAACGCGTGCAGGTGTCGCCCATCACCATGAAGGTCGCGGTGCCTTTGCTCCAGCACTCGCCCAGGTTTGGACAGCGCGCCTCTTCGCATACCGTCACCAACCGCTCCCCACGCATCAGGTTCTCGACACCGCCAATATCTTTAGAGCGCGGTACTTTAATAGTGAGCCACTCCGGGATGCGCCGAACGACTTTGCGTTCGAGCTGGATTGTGCCGGGATCCGAGGGGGTTAAGGTATTGCTATCCACGATTACAGCATATCGCCGTCCGTGGGGTGCGTCAAGAATAGGGTGCGTCAAGTATTTCGCGACCGGCGCGGGAAATGGCACGCAAATTGCCCTATACTGCTTGTGGCCGTCCACGCCACGACGAAAGGCATTACCCCCCATCTCATGACCCGTTTGTCATTTAACGAACTACTATTCCAGGTCTACCGTGCTACGCTCGCCGTACTCGCATCTATCTTCTGCATTCGTATGTGCGAGTATAGTTGGTCGCAGTCCGTTCAGTTCGGCGTCGCCGTCATGCTTTCATTCTATGCCGGACAGGGCATCGTCAGCGTGATCCAGAACCGCCAGAAAAGTCGGCACGATCCCATGAACGGCACCGACCGCCGTGACGCTTCTTAAAACACGCTGGGAACCGCGCCTCTCGCCCCGCGTTTTCAGGTATTGTATGGACGGATACGCCGCCGGATAGGTGGCGACGAGAAAGCAAGAAAATGACAGACCCACTGCACGATAAAGTAGTAGGAACCGCCCACGACGTGATCGGCCAGGGCAAGGTTGCCGTCGGCGAAGCGACCGGCGACGCCGGGCTTCAGGCCGAAGGAACCGCCGAGCAGGTCCAAGGCAAGACCGAGAAGGTAGTCGGCGAAGTCAAGCAGGGCGCGCATAACCTGGTCGAGGACGTCAAAGAAGGCGTCGGCAACCTACTCGACAAGGCACACGACGCGCTGAACCACGCCAACCACAAGGCGTAAACGAAAACAAACGCGCCGACTGGAAACAAAACGAAAACGGTCGGCGCGAGTTTCGGACGGCATCGCGGTATAATCAGTGGCATAACGAGGGCGCGAGCAGTCGCCGTCCGCGCCTTCCTTTTGGAGAAATCTGCCATGACCGACCTCGACTCGTACGCCGCCTATAAGCACGTTCCCGAAACGCCCCCCCTCAAGACCAAACGCTGGCATCTCTACGGCGCGGGACTAGAAAACGTCGGTAAGAATGGTGCCCCGGAGACCGTTACCCTCCCCGAACCCGCCGCGAACGAGATCGTGGTGCGTCACGACGCGGTGGGAATCTGCTACTCCGACATCAAGATAGTCAACCTCGGCGCGGAGCATCCGCGGCTGGTCGGGCGTGACTTACTTCATAATCCGGTTGTGATGGGGCACGAGGTCGCGCTCACGGTCGTCAAAGCGGGTGCTGACATGGCGGGGCGTTTTCAGCCGGGACAGAGGTTTATCGTGCAGGCGGATGTCTACTACAAAGGCCGGAACCTCGCGTATGGCTACGCGCTGACGGGCGGCATGGCGCAGTTCGGATTAGTGGGGCCGGAAGTGCTGGAAGGCGATGAGGGCTGTTACCTGCTCCCGGTCAAAGACGAGACTGGTTATGCCGAAGCCGCGCTGGTCGAGCCGTGGGCGTGCGTCGAGGCGGCGTACCACTGGACGCAACCCCCGAGCATGCCTGACATCATCCTTCCCCCTACGCCCTCCCCCGAAATATTCGAGGATCTACTGGCCGGGATACCGCGCGGCGAACACAACGTCGTCATCAGACTCTCCGGCAAGGGGCGGTTCACCCGACCCGTGCGCGTAGACGTGGGGCGCATCCACTACGACGGGTGGCTATTCGTCAGCGAGGAAGAAAACACGCGTAGCGACCTGAAGCCGGGCGGTACCACCTGGTTCATCGGGGCGGCGGGTCCTATGGGGCAGATGCACGTCCAGCGCGCTTTGCAACTCGCGAACCCGCCCGCGCGGATTGTTTGCACCGACCGCAACGATAACCGCCTTGCCGCGCTGGAATCGCGGCTGGGCGAGATGGCGCGGGGCCGCGGCGTCGGAATGGTCTACAGTAACGTCCGCGACAGCGCGCCGGATCACGCGGCCCTCGCGCCGAATGGCTACGATGACATCGTGGTCATGGTGCCGAGCATTGAGGCGATTGAGGACGGCTTCCCACGTCTCGCTCGAAGCGGCGTGATAAACGTGTTCGCCGGGGTCGCGCGCGGCACAATGGCGACGCTGGATATGAATGACATCGTGCTCAAAAACGTGCGAATCGTGGGCACTTCCGGCTCGACGATTGATGACATGCGCCGCACCCGCGACCTGATGGAACACGGGCGGCTCGATACCGGCGCGTCGGTCGCGGCCGTCGGTGGGATGGACGCGTATAAAGAAGGTTTGGACGGCGTTAAGAACTCGCGCTTCTCCGGGAAGACCGTGATATTCCCGCAGATAGAGTCGTTGCCGCTGACCGCGCTCGCGGATCTGAAAACGGTCAGGCCGAACGTCTACTCTAAGTTGAAGGATGGCCAATTCTGGACACACGAAGCCGAAGCCGAACTCCTGCGCGAAGCGGTACAATAAGCGGGCAAGGTGCCACCATTTATGAACGCTGAAAACCCGCCTCTTCTCCCAGCGAGTGTCACCTCGTTCCACGACTATTTCAAGCTAGGCGCTGAGCCGGATGACGTAGCCGCCGCGTTCGGTTATACCTTTGAGGTGGGCGCGTTGAGTCTGCCCTATGCCGACAGGGTTCCGCCCTGGGCGGATGACCTACGAGCACGGTTCGCGCGGTGGTTGCCGTTCATCCGGCTGGGCAACGAGGCCGGGCGGCGCGAGACAATGGTCGCGCCTATTCTGCTTGAAGTCGTAGCGTATCTGAAACTGCGACTCAGTATTGAATACAACATCAACGTCGCCCCGCAACTCAAAGGTCGGCTCGACTACCTCGTTCGCGCACCGCGTTCGCTCCTCGTTGTCGAAGCAAAAGACGGCGATATGGGCCACGGAGTCGCGCAACTCGTCGCCGAAATGATCGCGCTCGATAAGTGGCATAAATCCGGCTCGCGGGTGTTATGGGGCGCGATTACGTCCGGCATGCTCTGGTACTTCGCGATACTCGACCGCGACACGAAAATAATCACGCAGGACTTGTTGCAAGGATTTACTATACTGGGTGATCTAGGCGATCTGGTTCAAACTCTACTCGGCATACTCAAGGACAAAACGACTGATGCGACTTTCTAATCAATCCGCCATCGTGACAGGAGCGGGGCAGGGCCTCGGGGAATCCCTCGCGCTACGTCTGGCGCAAGAGGGGTGCGACGTGCTGATTGCCGACATTAACGCCGAAAAAGCCGAAGTCACCGCCGCGAAGATTGCTAGCGAGACGGGGCGCAGGGTGCTTGGAGTACGAGCCGACGTGACCTCGGACGAGTCGTGCGCACAGATGGTCAACCGCGCCGTGTCCGACTTCGGCAGGCTCGATATTCTGGTCGCGAACGCCGGGATACTTGAGGCAGGCGACGTGACCGAGTTGTCCGCCGAAGACTTCCGGCGCGTGATTGACGTCAACCTGACCGGCTACTTCCTGTCGGCGCAGGCGGCGGCGCGGGTGATGGTCGCGCAGAGGTCCGGCTCGATCGTGCAGATAAACTCCAAGTCCGGTAAAAAAGGCTCGTTCCGCAACGGGGCGTACGCGGCGTCCAAGTTCGGCGGGATCGGACTGACGCAGAGTATCGCACTCGACCTTGCCCCGCACGGTGTGCGCGTGAACGCCATTTGCCCTGGCAATCTGCTCGACGGCACGCTCTGGCAGGACTCGCTGTTCGACCAGTACGCGCAAATGCAAGGGTTGACCCGCGAGCAGGTACGCGCTAAGTACGAGGGGCAGGTGCCACTCGGGCGCGGCGCGACGTACTCCGACATAGCGGGTGTGATGGTGTTTCTGTGCTCGCACGACGCCGCGTACATGACGGGGCAGGCGATCAACGTCACCGGCGGGCAGGAGATGCGATAGACTATCGCAAGGAATACCGAAATGTCGCTAACTTTAACCCGCGAACGCGTGGAAGAAACGGTCACCCGGTTTGTCTATCCGCGCCCGATCACGTTCAACGAATGGCTCGAAATATCCGGGCCGAAAGACTTCGATGAACTGATTGACGGCACGATTGTGGAGAAACCGATGGTACAACTGGAACACGAGAAACTAAACTTATGGATACTTCATGTGCTGGATATTTATGCACAGGAGAAGGCCGTGGGCACGGTTCTTGGAACGCGTACTCCCGTGCTGATAGGAGAGTTCAAGGGGCGTATGCCGGACTTCTTTTTCGTTCGCAGGCCCCGCGAGGACATTATCACGCGCAAAGCTACGATCGGGGCGCCCGATCTTGTGATCGAAATTATCTCGCCCAATGACCGCCCCTCAGATATAAACGCCACCGAAACCGATTACCGGACTATTAGCGTGGCGGAAATCGTGTACATCAACCAGCCTAAGCAAACCATACGCGTGCTCCGTAAAACGGATACCGGATATGTGGAATCCGTCCTGCAGAACGAACCGCTCGTTTTGCAGACGATGAACGGCGTCGCTCTGGGATGGGAGTGGATCTTTACGGAACCGCGCCCACCCGTCCTGCGAACAGTGCAACAACTCCTCTAAAAGAAATCAGCGGTGGAGCGATCGTGGGCAGTCACTCAACACGATCCCACTGGTTACCTCTGATCCCAGATTGCCACCGACTCGCCCACTGTTTCGCGTCGTTGATCCGGCGCAGGGCGTTGAGCGCGGCGGCGCGGAGCGGGGTGTTCTCGTGGTGCTGGTCGCGCAGATAACGTTCCATCAGCGGGATCGCCTTCTCGTCGCCCGCGATGCCGAGCGCGTAGATTGCGCCCGCCGTTAATTCGGCACTACATTCCCGCGGCTCGGGATCGGTCAACCACTTCCTCGCGACGTCGCGGAGAAAGGCGAGATGACGCGACTTGAAATAAACGCTGTCGCCTGGTTGAAGAGCATTTAAGGTCTTAGCTACACGGGCTGTGTTTAATCCACGACAACTTTTCTGCGCGAGCATGTCGAGAATATCGGCGAGAAGCGTCCGACTACTACTCCCAGCGGAGTGGTTTAGAACGGATTGAAACCGAAGCTTCGAGACTCCTGTCCTCGGGTCCGATGAACTTACGAGCCATACGGTTCCGCAAACGAGGGGGAACACAATAAATGCCGGGTGAATGTCGGCGGCAGGTATAGGGTGCGTCCAGAGGGCCACGGCGAGAAGAAGCGACGCAACTACTACCGATTTAGCGACAATCCGGTTAAGTTGAAACCTGCCGTTCATATCCCTCACGTAACGTCGGAGTATTTCTTGAGTCGCCTCCGGCCCGATGGTGTTCAATAGATCATTTAAAGCGGCTGGATCAATCGCTTTGCCAGGCGCATGGAGCAAGGCCCGGAACTTTCCAAAGGTGACGCGCCTGTCGGCTCCGCGTCTGGCGAGCAGGGGCAGGCAATCTTTCGCGAGATCCGACACGAAAGCCCGTTTTTCACCACTCCTCTTGGACGTAGCGATTCGTCGCATTATTCGCGAAGCCGTCAAATCCCCCGTCAGTGTCAGTGCCCGCGCCGCCGCCGCGCAAAAGTCCGCCTCGCCCGCCGACAGGTCGCGGCTACCGCCCCAGAGCGCGTTTAACGTGCCCCGAAGCCGCTTGTGCCGCGATGGGTCGAGCGCGAGGGCGGCATCGTCGCCCGCGTCCCACAACGACGAGGCGCAGACGGGGAATACCTCTTTCAGCCCCTCCCTCCAATGCGGAACGCTCACGAAGTTGGCGGGGAGTAGATCAAGGAGCATCGCTAGACTTCTGGTATCCCGTGGCGCGGCCCGACACACCGCTAGAGCGGCTTGCACCTGCCAACGCGTCGCGGATTGACGAATAGCATTGCACTGATTTAACGCGCCAAAGATCACCGCGAACGCGAGGCCGGCGGCACCGAATCGGCCGACCTCGATGCTCCCTGGATAAAATTTGGCCACGGCTAAATATGCGTAAAAAGACAGCGGTAAGGCGTAGATTAACAGCCGCTCGCAACGGTTGCGTCGTTTGTCTTCTTCCACCTGACACAAATCCAGAAGGAGTGCGACAACCTGTTCGTTGCTTTTCGTGCCTTGTACAGTAGCGGCTACGAACGCACTCGTGTCGCTACCGTCGCCGCGCAACAAATCCGTGGCGACCTTTTGCGCTGACGCGGTAGTCATCACCTCCCGCTCTCCTCCCGCCTAACCCTTCCGCCGCGCGAAGTCGGTGATCAACTCGGCGAGCGCGACGCACCCCGCGCGCGGGAACGCGTTGTACACAGACGCCCGGACCCCGCCGACGTTGCGGTGCCCTTTCAGCCCGTCCATTTCGCGCGTC
>JAYUUO010000177.1:0-10987 GCA_043754515.1 Armatimonadota bacterium | reverse complement strand
GGTTCGCGGTACACTGCGCGGTATGTTTTCACCGCGCTTCGCTTTTTCGGGGCTTGCCCTGATCTCTGCTGTCAGTATTTCCGTCGCTGCGTACGCCCAAGAGAATGCCCCGTCCGCTAGCCCGTTTGCCGCCCCTGCCGCTAAGCGTCAATACGCCCCGGATCGTGATTACGATCTGCAAAACGTACACGTCGTTACCCGCGTGGATTATGCGAATCGTGTTTTCTATGGGCGGACGCGTAACACGCTCGCCCCGCTTCGGGGCGGTCTCCAAGAGTTGCGCTTCCACCACGGTAAGGGTGTCACGGTGCGGTCGTGCAGTGTGAACGGTGTCCGAGCAACCTTCCGTGTGGACGATGAGTTCGTACGCGTGCAGTCGCCCGTGGTGCTCGCCGCTGGGAAGCCGGCTGTCGTGGAGGTCGCGTACGTAACTGGCAACAAGCAGGGCGGTGGTTTCGGGGACGGGGGCGGTATTCACTGGCTCTCTGGCTCGGCCGCCAACCCGAACCGCGTCGGCTTCTGGACCCAAGGCGAGTCCGATTCCAACCGCGACTGGATGGTCACCTGGGACTACCCGAACGACTTTGCGACCAGCGAGACGGTGACCACGGTTCCGTCCGCCTGGAACGTGGTCGGGAACGGAGTCCGGATCAGCGACATACCCGCGAAGGACGGCAAGACGCACACGGTGACGTGGCGGATGACACAGCCGCACGCGACCTACCTGATCGCGCTGGCGGTCGGCCCGTTCGATATGCAAACCTCGCAATGGGCCGACGTGCCGCTCCTTTATGTCGTCCCGCGCGGCGAGAAGGCGTTGATCACCGATTCGTTCGGCGACACACCCGACATGCTCGGATTCTATAGCAAAATTACCGGCGTCAAGTACGCGTGGCCGAAATACGCGCAGAACGCGGTGTACGACTTCGGGGGCGGGATGGAGAACGTGTCGTCCACGACGCTCGGCGAGCGGAGTCTGACGGACGCGCGGAGCGGTTTCCGCGACATGGCGAGTCTGAACGCGCACGAACTGGCGCACCAGTGGTTCGGCGACCTCGTGACGTGCAAGACGTGGGGCGACGCCTGGCTCAATGAGTCCTTCGCCACCTTCTTCCAGTTCCTGTACTTCGAGCATAGCCGGGGCGCGAGCGCGTACCAGTATGAATTATCGGACGCGCAAAGCTCGTATCTTCAGGAATCGCGCCGCTACAAACGGCCGATCTCGACGAACTTCTACGCCAACCCGGACGTCATGTTCGACCGGCATACGTACCCGAAGGGCGGCACCGTGTTGCACACGCTCCGCCGCCAACTCGGCGACGAGGCGTTCTTCGCCGGGATCCACCGCTATCTGGCAGTGAACCGCTACCACCCGGTCGAGACGCAGGATCTCGTCAAGGCGATGACGGAGGCGAGCGGCACCAATGTTCAGCCGTTCTTCGACCAATGGGTTTACAAGCCGGGGCACCCGGTGCTCGACTGGTCGTATTCGTACGATGGAGCGGCGAAACAGATCGTGGTTTCGGTGAAGCAGACGCAAGATACCAAGGATGGGACGCCCGTCTACAAGGTCGGCACTAAAATCGGGGTCGTCGCGGACGGTAAGCTGACGCGCGTCCCGGTGATGCTGGACGCGGCGGAGAACACGTTCCGTATTCCGGCGACTGCCGCTCCGGACGTGGTACTGATGGACGCGGACGGCGACTTCCTGCGCGAGATACCCAAACCGCCGTACACGACCGAGGTACAGCTTCTCACCGTCGCGCGGCACGCGCCGTGCGCCCCCGACCGCCAAGACGCGCTGACCAGGCTACTCACGCTGAACGGCAGTAAGCCAACCGAAGATACGGTGCGCAGCGTGGTCGCCATACTCCGAACCGACAACGGCGCGTTCCCCGCGTTTCGTAACGTCGGCGCGCTCGGCGGGCTGAAACGCGAAGACCTGCGCCCGTTCTGGCGGAATCAGACGATGCACCCCGACTTCGACCGCCGCGCCCAGGCGGTGGAAGCCCTCGGCGCACTGACAGCGACCGAAGACGACACGCGCCTCCTGCGCGGGCTGGTGAACGACACCGAGCCATATCGGGTCGTGGGGGCGTCGCTCCGCGCCCTCGCCGTCTGGGACCCGAAGGCGAACGCCGCCGTGATCGCACGCGCCGCCGACATGCCCTCGCTCCGGGAGCAGATACGCGGCGTCGCGATGCCGCTCCTCGCGAAGTCCGATCCGGTGCGGGCGACCGTGCTCGCCACGACCTTTATACAGGCGAAAAACCCGGTCGAGTTACGCGCCATCGGGCTGGGGACGCTCGGTAGGGTGTCAAAGCGGGACGATAAAGACGTCCAGCGGATCCTGCTCGCCGCGCTCAAGGAGGGCGACATAATCCTCGCGATTGGTGCCGCCCGTGGTATCAGCTTGCTTGGTAACAAAGATCTACTCCCCGAACTCAAGGCACTACGCTCCAACCCTCCCCCTGGCGGCGGACGGTTCTTCCTGGCCGTGCTCTCCGGGTGCATCACTGAACTGGAAAAAGCGGGCTGATCGCGTCACGTGACTGTGAACCGGAAAGCGATGGGCGACGAAGGGGAGGTGTCCGCCGCCGCCTTTCTGGAGTCGCTAGGATTTCGGATCGTGGACACGCAGGTGCGGCTCGGCGCGAAGCGGGATGGGCTGGGCGGCGAGCTCGACATCGTCGCGTGGGAAGGCGACACTCTCTGCTTCGTGGAGGTTAAGACCCGCACGATGACGGAGCGAGTCCGAGACGAATCGCCCGCCGAAGCCGTCACCGCCGCCAAGCAGCAGCAAATCTCCCGCCTCGCCATGGCTTACTCCCTCCGAAACGGGCTACTTGACGACGACGCCCGTGTCTCGCTACGCTTCGACATCATCGCCGTGCGCCGCACCGTCTCGCGCGGCGAGGAGCATCACGCCTGTGAACTGATCCGGTCGGCGTTCTACCCGACGTCAGAGTGACTCCAGTAGAGTGCTGTATACTGAAGGGGAAAGGGCACCGATTGTGACACTCGTACTATCGCCGGAGATTGAGTCGCGCCTCGTCAGCGAGGCCCGTATGAACGGCTTGACGCCGCAAGTCTATGCGGAGCTACTGCTCCGTCGGGTGTTGCCCGACGACGCCCCGGATCCGTCGGGGGAGAAGACACCGCGTCGTGCTGGTAGTGCGAAAGGACTTATCATTATTCCCGACGATTTTGACGAGCCGCTTGAGGACTTCAAAGAGTACATGTATTGAGACTTCTCCTCGACACGCACGCCTTTCTCGGGTTCGTCACGAACGACAAGCGACGGAGTGGCTCGGTGCACGTGCTGTTGGAGGACGCGGACAGCGTCCTCTTCGTCAGCATCGCCACGATCTGGGAGATGGCGATCAAGAACGGGCTGGGGAAACTTCCGCTCGCCGAGCCGATCGAAACGTTCGTCCCGACGCAGTTGCGGACGAACCGGATGGACATCCTGCCTGTCACGCAGGAACACGCGTTCCGGGCCGGGCGGTTGCCGCTCCACCACCGGGACCCTTTCGATAGAATGATGATCGCGCAAAGCCTTTTGGAAGACATCGCCCTCGTATCCGCCGACGCCGCGTTCGACGCCTATGACGGACTAAACCAGCTCTGGTAAAACTGAAACGGACCCTACTTATGCAACCAACCGCGCCCCGCCTCCTCGTCAACCTGCCCCCTGGCTTCTTCGCCGCGCCACGCCTCGCGCCGATCTTTCGTCGCCTCGAAACATCGTTCGCCGTTTCCTACGCCTCCGCGAACAGTGCCACCGAAGTCGCGCCGCACCTCGGGGGCAAAGACGCCGTGCTGATGTGGTCGTGGCCCCGGTGGACGGCGGAAACGCTCGCCGCGTTTCCCGATCTGCGCTTCTTCGCCCACTTAGACGTCACGCAGAACGAGGCGCGCTTGTTGCTCGAACGGGGGCTTCCCGTTTCCGTCTCGCGCCGCGCCTTCTCGCCCGCCGTCGCCGAAATGGCACTGACGCTGATCCTCTCCACCTTGCGCCGCGCCCCGACGCATCAGATGGCGATGCGTGCTGGCACGGAAACGTGGGTGAACCGCTTCCCCGATGACATTGACCCCGACGAGCGCGAACTGACCGGACGGCGCGTACGTCTCGTCGGCTTCGGGGGCATCGGGCAGCGGCTCGCCGCGTTGCTCGCTCCGTTCGCGGTTGACCTGAAGGTGCATGATCCGTTCCTGCCGGACGGGGTTGCTGAACGGTTCGGGGCGGCGAACGTTTCGCTGAACGAGCTGGTCGCCGATGCCGAAGTTCTCGTCCTTTGCGCGGCAACCAACGCCGGGTCAAAGCACCTGCTGACGGCGGATCACATCGCCGCTCTGCCCGCGAAGTGCGTCTTCGTCAATGTCGCCCGCGCCACCCTGGTTGACAACGCCGCCCTGCTGTCGCGGCTACAACGCGGCGAACTGTACGCCGCGTTGGACGTTTTTGACGGGGAGCCATTGCCCGCCGACTCGCCGCTACGGGCACTACCGAACGTTTACCTGACGCCGCACCGCGCCGGGGGGATCGAAAGTTCGGTCGCGCGCATCGTCTCGTACCTCGCCGACGATTTGGAAGCGTTCTTCGCGGGGCGCGACCGGGCACACGCCCTGACGGAGGCGATGCTCCCGATGCTGGACTCGTGACTATGATTACCACCGTTTTGAGAAGCCTGTTCGAGGAGATGCAAAAGGCGGGTATGTCCTCGACACCCTTTTTTCGCGCGGGCCTGTCTGCCACGGAGATCAGCGGGCTAGAGGAAGAATACGGCATAGTGCTACACCCCGATATTCGCGAATGTTACCTGTTCCGTGACGGGCTTGCGTATGAACTGTATTCGATGGATTGTTGGTATTATAGATACTTCCGCTGGCTCCCCCTTCGGGAAGCGATGGAGGCGTATGAAGAATTTAACGGAAATTTGTATGAGGTTTTAGAAATCGACGAGACTTACTTCCCGATACTCGAAGGCAGCTGTGATTACATAGCCGTGTTGAATGATCCGCAGTTGAAACCAGAAGTATTTTCTTATGATCCAGCCTCCGGCATCACGAAGAGGTACTACTCGCGAGGAGCAACTGATGATGCGATGCAATTTTTCCGGAATGAATCTCAAAAGTGCCATGCGGCTCATACCTGCCCAGGATTTGACCCGCTAGGTGATTGAGTCCGCTCCGCGCGCCCCGAGCGACACTCTGATCGTCGTCCTGCGGCAACTCGATTCCTTTGAGTTGTCCCGGTCGGAGGCCGCGAAGGTGATGCTGATTGACGCCCTCCTTGGCGAGATCGTGCCGGAATACCCGCGCCTGAAAATCTGGAAGGAAGAGCTGCTGGAATCGGAAACGGTTTCTGGCATCGCGGACTATCTGATAGCTCCGAAACGCGCCTACCTGGAAACGCCGCTTCTGTGCGCTATTGAATTGAGGCGAAGAGGGATGATTTCGACGCGGGACAGATCTAGTGCGTCGCGGGAATGGCGGTGTGTCGCGAGAACAACCGGCGTGACGGGCACGAATCCGACGTGTACGGCATCGTCTCTAACGGCAAGGTTTGGGTGTTCTACCAGCTGACTCTGGCACCGGAGGTTTTCATCTCGGGGCTGTATACCGTTGACGAACTGCCCGAACTCCTCGGCGTTCTGGATCACGTCTGTGCGGCCGTGCGCGGCGAATGTCCCCGAATCAGCGGCTAGCCTACCGACCGTTTGTGACGCACCAGGTTAGTAGCCCCTGCGTCTCCGCGTCAGAAACACCCGCCGCGTAATGCTCGCCGCGTGCCGCCGCCGCGACCATCGCGTTGGCGTCCCAGGCCGGCAGACCGAGCTTCGCCGCGAGCGGGGCGAGATCCGCGTAGTACGGGTGCGCGCCCGTCTTCCCGACCCAGTAGCGCGTGTTGCCCCAGTCGCCCTCGCGCCGATGCACGATCTGGTGAATGTAGTTCGCGGTCGGGTCGCCCTCATGTCCCTGACAGAGAATGTGAGCGGCGTCGAGGTCGTCGTTCAACAGGTGGAGTAGCGCGGCGACGTTGTCCGAGGCGGCTCCCGCGCGGGACAGGTCGCGGATCGGAACGACCAGCGCGTCGTCGTACACGCGCTTCGGGAGGAGCGGCGCGTCCCCGACGCGCTTCGCGGTCAGGGCGTCGTAGATGCCGTGCGCGGGGTGCTCGGCGGGGAACGGGTTTGGCGCGATTATGGGCATAGGTAATCTCCTAGGGCAAATAGCCGTACAGGCGGGCGGTGCCGTGTACCATCGTGTCGTCCGGGAACGGCGTCTGTCCCTCGTCCGGCACGGCTAGTTCGATGACGAGATGTGTATCGGCGTTCTTGATCACCTCGGCGCGGTAGACCACCACCGGCATATCCTCCGCCACCCGGTCGGCGCGGTGTGACAGGACGCGGGCGATCACCACGTAATCCCCGAGAAACGTCTGCGCCGCGACAAGCCGCACAACATTCGTCGCGTCCTTGACCTTGTCGAAGTCCTTGATCTGCGTCTGGATCGCCTCCGCGCCGCCCTCCTCAAGCGTGCAGAGCGCGAACAACGCCAAATCCGTCGCGCCAGCCGCCTTGTCACGCGCCGCCTCATAGCGTTCCGGCACGCCGGGCGTGATGAAGTCGGTCGGCGTGAACGGGATCAACCGCTTTCCGAGGCGGATCTCGACCAGCGGCGGCGCGGGCGGCTTCGCGGGTGAGAGTAGCCGGATTACGGGCGCGGAAACCCGGTGCTGGGTGGTCAGGCGGGGGATCACGCTGGCGAGCACGGCGACCTCGGTTTCGGAAAGGCCGGCGTATACCTGTGCAACGGACGCACGTTTGCGCGCCGACGCGATGATGCGGAGCATCGCCGCGACGGCGGCGACGAGCAATATAACCAGCAATATCTGCGCGACAATGGGTGGCAACGATCCGGTAAACACGCTCGCATTATACCGTGCCCGTCCTGGTACCGCGCCGTTCGCCTCGCGCGTGACCTCACCCCTAGCCCTCCTCTCCGGGACGGAGAGGAGGGCTAGGGGTGAGGTCACGGCACCTAGTAAGTCAGCGCGACCGCGCCCAGCGTCAAACCCGCCCCCGTCCCGACCAGTAGCACCGGCTCGCCCCGCCGAATCCGGCCGGCATGTGCCGCCTCGCAGAGTGCCATTGGGAGCGACGCTGCGACGCAGTTGCCGCGTGTCTCGATGTTTCGCACCACCTGAGACGCGCAAAAGCCGAGCCGGACGTGGAGCATGTCAATACCCGGCCCGCTAACCTGGTGCGGGACGACGTGCGGGAATGCCCGCCGCGAAGTGCCCAATTCGGCGAAGAACCGGTCTGAAAACGGCCCCATTGCCCGCGTCGCTTGCAGAAACAGGGCGGTGCCGTTCATGTCGAACTGGTTCATTGAGGACGTCGTCGCGTCGTCGTCCGGGTGATGAAGCGAACCCGCCCCGAGAAACGTCGTATGCACCGCCCCGGAGCCGAGCGTCGTGAACCGCGCCAGGTGCAGGGCGGACGGTTCGCCATCCGGGGTGCGGATGAGCGCGGCGGCGGCGGCTCCGTCGCCGAACAGCACCGTGCTCTCCTTCTGATCGGGGTAGAAGCGGCGCGGCTTCCCGGCCCCGTCCGTGAAATAGCAGACGTCGTCGCACCGCACCGCGACGGCCGCGATCTCCTGAAAGCCACTCTCGCGGGGGCACGGCATGTCGTCCAGCATAAGAACGTCACCCAGACGGTAGCGGATGATCGGTTGCGTGCGCCGCCACAGGTCAGTCACAATCGGAGTGACTCGCCCTTCCGCGAGCGGTTCGTACTGCACCGCGACCAGATCCTCGTTCACGTGCAAACTCCCGTGCTCGCAGGTCGCCGCGAGAAACCCTTCCGTACACTGGTAGACCTGCCCGACGGGGACGCCGAACGCGGCCTCCAGCGCGGCCCGGTCATGCGCCTCCAGCGTCTCGGCGACGGACACAAGCCGTTCGGGGCGCGCCGTCAGCGTGCCGCTTTTTGCCGCGTCCGCGAGCGCGAGCAGTAGCGACGGCGGCGCGACGATCAGATCCGGCGCGAAGTCGTTGAGGGTGGAAACGGCGTCGGGGAGCGGCGTCATCAGGTCGAAATAACGGAACTTCACGCCCCCGTTCACCCGCTCGTACAGATTGCTGTTCGAGCGCAGGAAGAACGCGACGCGGTAGCCGGGGCGCGGCGGGCGGTGCAGGACGCGTTATAGAACAGCACCCGCCCACATTGCTGTCTCCTGCGGGGACACCAAAAACGCACCCTGGTGACCGCTGGTGCCACTCGAAAGCCCGACCGTTATGTCGCCGCGTACGGCGGGCACGAAGTCACGACTCCGCTCGGCGCACAGGGCGACCGCGAACGCCTCCTCTTTCGTGATGCCGCGCGTGTTGAACCGGTCGAACTGTCCCATCATAGCCGCCTTGTCAACAGTGGGTAGGTTGCGCCAATCGTCCGTATCTCGGTCCGTCCACAGGTCGCGGTAGAACGGGGCGCGGGCCGCGGCGTAGGCGACGACGCGGTGGGCGCGTTCGTCCTGATACCGGGCGAGTCTGTCACCGCCACGCAGGTGGCGGAACGCCCAGCCCGCCCGCAGGAAGTGATACGCGATTAGAAGGCGCATCAGGCGAGAGCCTCTGGGCAGTGGGTGGGCAGGATCAGGGTGCCGGGGAACCGGGCGTGATAAGCGTGGAGCAGGGACAGCGTGTCACCCGCGTCCTTCGGGCTGTCGGTAAACAGGCGCGTGACCGGATGAAACGGGACGTGCTCGCGAACCGCCCGCGCGGAATACGCGGCGTCGGCGACGAAGAACAGAGCGTCCCCAGAAATTGTCCGCGCGAGTATCCCGAGTTGACCGGTGGCGTGTCCGGGGATCGAGACCAGCAGGCAGGAGCCGTCCCCGAAAACATCGGCGGCGTCGGGTAGACCGGCGACTTTCCGCGTCGGGAGGGATTTCATATAAGAAACACGCGCCGCGAAATCGTCCGGCATCAGCGCGGGCAGGAACGCCCGGCGCACCGCGTCGAAGCCAGTCCGCCCGCGTACCGCCTCGAACGCGGCAACGGAGCAGATCAGTTTCGAGTGGGGGAAGTCGCGCAAGCCGCCGATATGATCGGCGTGGAAGTGGGATAACACCACGGTTCGTATCTCCCGCGCCTGTAACCCGAGGCGGATAATTTGATGAACCGCCGCGCCCTCCTCTCGGAGATAGAGCGGCGTCGCGAGGCGGTATAGAGAGTAGGGGAACGCGCCCGCCGCCGTCAATACGCGCGGGGCATAGCCGGTGTCGAACAACAGCCAGCCCCGGGTCGCGTGACGGAGCAGGGCACAGGTCGCGTGGCAGGAAGTCATGCCGCTCCCCGTGCCATAGGCGAACGATTCGCGCGTGGTACAGAATCCGGTATCGAGCAGGTGCCAATCCGTGATCATCCGGCGGCGTCCCGAAAGGCGCGGATGGTTCGCTCCAGACCTTCGGCGAGCGATACGACCGGCGCGTAGCCTAAATTGCGGCGGGCGGCGGCGAGGTCGTACGTCTGCGTGCGGGCGAGGATTAGCACCGCGTAGCGTGTCAAAAACGGCTCTCGTCAACCCGCTCGAACTCCGCCTCGTCGCCCCACGGCGCGGAGAATGCCCCGGCATGGATCACTAGGCGGGCACCGCGACACGCCGCGAGAACCGCGTCCGCGTCGCCCAGGTCGCCGGGGAAAGCCTCCGCGCCCATGTCCGCGAGTAGCCTCAGCGAATACAGGTCGCGCCCGAAGACGCGAACCCGCTTGCCGCGTCGGAGCAGTTCGCGCGTCAGGTGCGTCCCGACAAAGCCCGTCGCGCCGGTGACAAGGACCGGTGCCGTCTCGCTCTGGTTCATACCGCTATTGTAGACGGTCTCGCGCGCCGTCTCCCGTGCCGAACGGCCTATTTTTCGCGGCTTGTTTCTGCATGTCGTAGGTATACTCTGTTTCAGAGGGCTGACAACTATGAGCGAGACGATGAAAGCGGTTCGGATTCACGGGTACGGCGGGCCGGAGGTGCTTGTGTACGAGGACGCGCCGAAACCGACGGCGGGCGCGGGGCAGGTGCTGATCCGGGTTCACGCGGCGGGCGTAAACCCGGTTGACTGGAAACTACGCGCCGGGTATATGAAGGGCGTCTGGGACATGCCGCTCCCGGCGACCTTGGGCGCGGACATCGCGGGCACCGTGGCCGCGGTCGGCGAAGGCGTCACGGGGTTCATGCTCGGCGACGCGGTCTACGGTGGGTCGGACGCGCTCGGCGGGTACGCGGAATATGTCGCGGTTAAGGCGGACGAGATCGCGCTCAAGCCGGAATCGCTATCGTTCGTTGAGGCGGCGTCGGTGCCGGTTGTCGGGCGAACCGCGTGGCAGGGGCTTTTCGAGCAGGCGAGT
The DNA here is from genome assembly GCA_043754515.1 of Armatimonadota bacterium. Lineage (GTDB taxonomy): Bacteria > Armatimonadota > Armatimonadia > Armatimonadales > Armatimonadaceae > JACMIU01. The sequence continues at coordinate 576 of JAYUUO010000177.1, read as the reverse complement.
CTGAAGGCGGGGGACACGGTTCTGATACACGCGGCGTCGGGCGGGGTCGGCCTGTTCGCGGTGCAGTTCGCCAAAGCGGTCGGCGCGACCGTGATTGGCACGGCATCGGGCAAGAACGAAGAGTTCGTCCGCTCGCTCGGCGTTGACACCTTCGTGGACTACACGACCACGCGCTTCGAGGATATCGCGAAGAATGTAGACGTGGTATACGACGCGGTCGGCGCGGAGACGGCGACCCGCTCGCTAGCGGTATTGAAGCCGGGTGGGACGCTGATCTGTATTGCGGGCGAACCGAAGCCGGAGGACGCCGCGAAGTACCCGGAGGTCGTAATCAAGCACTTCTCCTGCCACCAGAGCGGCGAGGAGATGGCGGAGTTCGCGAAACGCTTCGACGCCGGAACGCTGAGGACCTACGTCTCGGCGACGTTCCCGCTCGCGGAGGTGCGGGCCGCGCACGAGCAGAGCGAAACGGGGCGAGTGCGGGGAAAGATCGTGCTGGAAGTGGTGTGACGGAGTGTGCGGGGGCGCGAGCATGTCGCTCCCGCCCTGCTCTCTACTCCGGGGCGTCTTGCCCGG
>JAYUUO010000176.1:0-11059 GCA_043754515.1 Armatimonadota bacterium | reverse complement strand
TGTCCCCCCCTCTCTCAAGGATTGAGGGAGGGGGGTTAGGGGGGTGGGAGTCCGACGAGCGAGGGCCCCCCTCCTCCGGTGCCGAGGCCAGGCGGGCCAGAATCCGACGAGCGAGGCACCCCTCCTCCGGCTCCGTAAACGCTACGCCGCAGCCCGATCCAGCACCCGCAGGAACGCCCGGCTAGCCCGCCCGATGTGTCGCCCCTTAAGTAGCAACCTGTGAAGCGGGCGGCGGATCACGAGGTTGGGGACGGATAGCACGACCAGCCGCCCGCCCGCGCATTCGTCCGCGACGGCGAGCCGCGAGACGATGCCGATCCCCATCCCGCCTATTACCGCGCGTTTGATCGCCTCCGTGCTACCGAGCGAGACCGTGGTCGTGGGCGTCAGGCCGCGCTCCGCGAACGCGCGTTCCACCACCTCCCGTGTCCCGGAACCCGCCTCCCGCGCCACGAGCGGCTCGCGGGCGATCCGCTCCGCGCTTAACGCTCCGAGGCGGGCCAGCGGCGAATCGGGCGGCGCGATCACGACCAGTTCGTCGTCCCGGAACACCGTCGCGTCCAGGTTCCCCGAGTGAATAAAGCCCTCCGTAAACCCGATGTCCAGGCCGCCCTCTTCCAGCAACACTTGAATCTGCTCCGTGTTCGCGATCCGAAGCGCGATCTCGATAGCCGGATGCGCCCGGTGGAACACGGCGAGTACGGGCGGAAGCAAGTAGGAGCCGATACTGGTGCTCGCGCCGAGTGCCAGCCGCCCCCGGTCCAGTCCCGCCAGTTCGCGCATGGCGGCCTCCGCTTCCGTTTCGGTCGCCAGCAGTCGGCGCGCGAACGATTCTAAGAGCGTCCCCGCCTCGGTCAGACGGACGCCGCGCGGCAACCGGTCAAAGAGCGGCATCCCAAACGCTCGCTCGAACTCGGCGATTTGTTTGGAGACGGCGGGCTGGCTGATGCAGAGCCGTTCCGCCGCGCGGCTAATGCTGCCCGCTTCGGCGACGGCGTGGAAGAGGGCGAGGTGGTTGCGGTTCATAGTCGGGGCCTGGTCGCCACGCCGGGTGCCGGAACGAATACCCTTGCCTTGCGCGCGGCTACCAGGACACCGCCGGAATGCGCCGGTGCTTCACGCATCCGTGCTATTTTAAGCGTCCGCGTTTAGCGCGGTGCAGATGTCCACCGTGGCGCGGCTACGGTTCAGTGTGTAGAAGTGGATCCCCGCCACGCCGTTCGCCAGCAAGTCGCGGCACTGTTCGAGCGCGTGTCCAGTCCCGACCCGCGCCACGGCGTTGTTATCCGCCTCGACCGTTTCTAAGGCGAGCAGGAGCGGGTTGGGGATGCGGGCGCCGGACAGCGCGACCATGCGCTTGATGCCCGCGACGCTGACGACTGGCATGATTCCGGCGACGATAGGGGCGGTGATGCCGATGGCCAGCGCGTCGTCGCGGAACCGGTAGAACTGCTCGTTGTCGAAGAAAAACTGCGTCACGATCACCGACGCGCCCGCGTCCTGCTTCGCCTTCAGGTACTCGAGGTCGCGGGTGCGGTTCAGGCACTGCGTGTGCCCTTCGGGATAGCCCGCTGTGTGGATGCAAAAGCCGGGGTTGCGCTCCGCTATAAACGCCGTGAGATCCGCCGCGTACGCGAATCCGCCTTCGGTCGCCTCGAAGCTAGACTGGCCCCGTGGTGGGTCGCCGCGCAGTGCCAGGATGTTGCGTACCCCCGCCTCCCACAGGCCGTCCAGGATCGCCGCGATTTCGTCCTTCGTGTGGCCGACGCACGTCAGGTGCGCGACCGAGCGGAGGCCGATCTCGTTCTGAATGCGCCCGGCGAGATCCACCGTCTTCTCCCGCGTCGAGCCGCCCGCGCCGTAGGTGACGGAAACGTAACCCGGCTGGAGGGCGCGCAAACGGTCAATCGCCCGGTACAGCGCGTCAAACCCCGCGTCGTCTTTGGGCGGTGAGAACTCGAACGAGCGGGTCGGGAAGCGGCTTTCCGCGAGCAGTTCGTCCACGCGCAGAGGTGGCAGAGCGACAGCGGGGGCGAGGTTCTTCGGTGCGGGTACGGTATCGGTTATCACGGGGTTATTATATCGCGGCGGGGAGTTCTGGCGCGGGCGATAGGAAGGGCAACGCGGCCTCGTCCAGCACCGGGTAGCCTCGCGGTTGTCGCAACGGGGCACGCCGCTACACCAAATCTACCCATAACAGGCAGTGGTCCGTCGCGCCGGTGTTCGCGACCACGCCCGCGTCCGCGACTTGCAGACCCGGCGCGGCAAACAGGAAGTCAATTCGGTGCGCGGGCGCGGACGCTGGGAAGGTCGGGACATCAGGCGAAACGACACGTAGCCCCGTCCTTTCTAGAAAGCGCGATACCTCTGGCGAGTCACCTTCGGCGTTGAAGTCGCCCCCGACTACGGTGGCTAGCCCGGCGTCCCGATCCGCGTTCACCGCGACCGCGAGCGTGGCGAGTTGCGTCTCCCGCCACTCCTCGCGCAGTCCGAGATGTGCCGTCCAGAGCGCATATGGGGTTCTGCCGCTGGCGGATTCGCCGCTGATCAGGACGCCGACCGCGCCACGCGCCTCGCCGCCGGTCGCCGAAAGCGGTAGCCGTCTGACTCGCGCGAGCGGTTCGCGCGACAGGATCGCGTTCCCGTATTGCCCCAGCGGCCCGAAACCGAGGCACGCGTGAAAGGCGAAGTGCCATTCGGTCTCGCCGCCCCGCCGCATCGCCCGCGCCAGCCGCGCCGCCTGGTCTGCGAACCCCGAGCGCGGCATTCGCCGATCTACTTCCTGCAGGAGGCAGACGTCTGGCCGTGCGTCACGCAGCAACTCCACTATCGCGCCGAGCGAGGGACGCTTGCGTCCCGTCCCGCATCGCCCCGCGTGGATGTTCAGGCTTGCGATTCGCATGGGGTTGTGAAGGCCGCGCAGGAGGGTGTTTGCTTCGGTCTCTGGTCAGTTTCTGGTGGGGGCGGTAGGGCGTCGCCAGTGGTAACCCGACTACCGGAGAACCGGTGGTTGCGGGATGCCGCTCGGTATCCCATCGGACGCCGTGCTGGACGGTGAAGGGGCAGGTGTCAGTAGTGCCGGGAGCGAGGGTGACGGATTGACCACCGGCGTCGGATCGCTGCTACCGCCGCCGCAACCGGCTGCGACCAGCGCGAGCAGAAGTGCTACCGCTACGACGGCGGGCAGACGGGTAGAATACTTCAGTTTAATCATGGATAGTTGTCCTAAACGCGGGAGCTTTAGGAACACCTGCGTCGCCTCTATGATACCCGAAACCGCGCCCCACCGACACGCCCGACGGAGGCACGAACAAGAGCAACTTTGTGTCCTTGCGAGGGATGAAGAGTATTCGGGTGTGGCGACGAGGCTCGGAGTTGAATGTGTGGATTCTGCAGAGGCTCCGTTTATACTATTTAGGAGCTACGCGGTTCATTAAGAACGCGGGTTGAAACTCACGTCATCGGCAAAACAAGTATAGTCAAAACTTGTTTTGACGATTGCCTGTCCAGGCTACTTCGTAGCCGGACGTCGGGTACCCGTTTGCGGGTGGGACGGACAGATCCGGGCATACGAAACCGCCAACCGCGTAACTCCTACTATTATCAGCGTGATCAACCCCATGAATAGATAATACTGCCCACAAGGTCTTACACATAATGAAGATAGGCTTTCACTTGATTATGGCACTTGCGCAAACGGAACGAGGTGTGGTATATACTCATTACCGAACTCAGATTCATCGTAGTGTCTCGGTGACGGACTTCCTACTGTCCGTCCGCTCTGTTATTGTTCACAGGGACGCGGCCGTCCGAGTATCAGGTTCCCTGCTCTGTTACTGACTCGTCTGCTATCAAAAGAATTGGAAAGGTTTGCCCAAATGACCCGCAACTACGCACGTGGCTTCACACTGATCGAGCTTCTTGTCGTTATCGCTATCATCGCCATTCTCGCCGCGATACTGTTCCCCGTGTTTGCCTCCGCCCGCGAGAAGGCCCGACAGACATCATGTCTCTCGAACGGAAAACAACTCGGCCTCGCACTCCTGCAATACGTGCAGGACTACGACGAGACCTATTTCGCCACCGCCTACGGCGGGAACGATAGCGACCCCGCCAAGGAGATGTTCTGGACGGACTTGATCCAGCCTTATGTGAAGAGCAAGGCTATATTCAACTGTCCTAGCAATGGGACGGATGAAGCGTCCTTTGGATCGCCGGGATATGATCCGCCGGGTGGCACCAATTCCGCGAACCAGTATCACGTATCTTACGTGCTGAACGAGCCGGTATTCAATCAGGACATGACGACCGATAAACCGACTGCTCTGGCGTCCCTATCGGCACCTGCGGAGATCGGCGTGATGAGCGAAGGACGCTTCCTATTCAGCTGGCACAACTGCCAGAAAGATCCGGCTACGGGTAAGTACACTGCCTATTGGAATCAATCGGCGAACGGCTGGGGCTACGGCGACTGGATGGGCGACCTGAATACAGCCGCACCCAAACCCCACCACAACGGGGGCACGAACTTCGCCTTCGCGGACGGCCATTCGAAGTGGTCGAAGGTGACGGAGCCGGGCGCAACGGAGGCGGGCACGGTTGGTGGTCTTTACTACGGCTACTTCAAGGGGGCCAAGCAACACGACAAGTTATTTAACAGCTACAGTGAATGCGACAGTCAATCTCAGATATTCTGAGATGAAAGGAGAGCCATCATGACGCAAACAAAAGTCGGCTACCTCGTTCTGCTGGTGATCACCGCCGTGTCTTTGGGCGCGGCGGGGGGATGTGCTCCATCGGACTCAAAGGCAGGTGCCCCCGCGCACAAGGGTGATTACCAGACCGTGCCAAAGCCCCGACCCGTCGCCGATAAAAAGTAGCCCCGATGGTTGCGATGCTATCAGCTAGGTAGAGCAAAAAGTAGCCCCGACACGCTGTGCCGGGGCTACTCCTTTATTATACGACGCTCCATAATGCTCCCGCCGCGCGGGCGGCGGGAGAGCGACGATGCCAGACGTTACGCGCGCACGCCGAGGAGCGGGTTGAACCCCGGGTCCGCGTAGTCCGGTTCGCCGTTCGCCTGAGGACGCACCAGAAAGTCGAGGTCGTGATGCGCCTCGCGGCCGTCCGCGAATGTGTACGGCTGGTACCAGTTCGCGCCGTCCTGCATGTGAACCGCGATCGAGCGGCGCGGACGGTCGGACAGGTTCGGGCCGGAGCCATGGATCATCAGGCAGTGGTGGAACGACACCTCGCCTTTTAGCAGGTTTACCGGCACCTTGACGACCGCCTGGCCCCCCGTCTTAAACTTGCTTTCCAGACCTTCGAGATCGTTGCTGAAGAAGTCAAGCCCCGACGTGTTATCGGGCCAGTGCAGGGAGCCGTCAATCATCGTTATAGTGCCCATCACCGAGTCGCAGTCGTGGAACGGTATCCAGGCGGTGAGCAGGTTGGTGGACGAGCAGGTCTTCCAGTAGCCGCGATCCGTATGCCAGCCGACATTGGCTTTCATGTCACCGCGCTGGTGCGGCTTATAGAGCAACTGGTCATGCCACAGGCGGACGTCGTCGCCCGCGAGCCGCGCCGCGATCGCGCCGAGCAATGGGTGCTGGATCAGGGCGGCGAGGCCGGTCGAGACGCGGGACGCGAAGTCGCCTTTGCGCAGTTTATCGCCGTAGTCCGTGCCGGACTGGGGCAGGAAACTATTGCCCGCTTTGGTGGCGAGGGCGTCGCGGACGCCGAACGGGTCCTCGGTCTTGCCTTCGTAGTAGATGTCGCTCGCGGCGAGCGCGGCGTCAATCTCGGCGTCGGTGAAAACGCGGCGGGTCTTGTACCAGCCACTCTTCTTGTAGAGCGCGACCTCTTCATCGGAGGGGAGCGCGGATTTTTGCGCGTCGGTCAGCGCATCGAAACGGGACAGAACGGTGTCACGGTCAGACATAAGATGGTACCTTCTCGGATAGAATAGGACGGGAACAGGATAGACTGGATCTAGAGCGTACCGCCGTTCACCCCGCGCGGCGTTCGCCCTGTTTCGCGGAAAATAGCGTACACGATGAAACCCGATGGTCGAGAAGAATACGGCACGGAGACGGTGCCCGCCACGCTACTTCTGGAATTTCCGGTGCTGGGCTGGGATCGGTTTAAGAGTGCGACGGTAGCCCTGCTCGCCCCGCACCGGCACCCCGGCGCATACGAAATCTGCTACCTGGTTGACGGGCGTGTTGACTGGTGGGTGGAACACGAAACGTACACGCTCGGGCGCGGCGACCTGTATATCACCCGCCCCGGCGAGGTACACGGCGGCGTCCACTCGGTCATGCACTCCTGCGAACTTTTCTGGGCACAGGTGACGGACGACGCGCTACCAGCCGAGTTTCGCGACGCGCTGGCAGGAGTAACGCGGCGCGTGTTCCCCGGCTCGTCGCCCGTCGCGTCCTTGTACGAATCACTACTGATAGAACACCGCGCCCTACTACCGTTCGGCGAACTTGCCGCTCGCGCGACGTTACACGCCCTGCTCGTCCAGGTGTTGCGGGATGCGGGACGCACCGAAGACGCCAGGGATGTGGTCTCGCCGCCCGTCGCGGCGGCGCGGGCCTTGCTCGGCGCGGACTTGACCGCGCCGCTCAGCGTGGAGCAGGTCGCGCGCCATGTCGGGCTGTCCGCGCCGCGCCTGGTCGAACGGTTCTTGTCCGAGGTCGGGGAGACGCCGGGGGAGTGGCGCGTTCGCCGCCGGTTACAGGCCGCGCAAGTCGCCCTGCGCGTGCCGGGCGCGACCGTCACAGATGTCGCGCACCGGTTCGGGTTCGCGTCCAGCCAGTATTTCGCGACCGCGTTCAAGCGGCAATTCGGCCTGTCACCGACACAGTGGCGCGAGGTCGCGGGCTGAGGGGCGGCTCTGTGATTCTCAGAAAATGCGCAGAAGGGCGTGGACAGGCTGACTGTCCACGCCTCCACCGGGATTAAACTGCGTTGGGCGTCTGGCTCTAGTCAGCTTTCCGACGTCGGGTGGCGAAGCGGATGCCGCCGATCATCACCAGCCCCAGCAGAGTAGCGGTCATTGTGGACGGCTCGGGTGTCGGCAACGCCGCTATCGTCACGACTTTGTACCCCGCGATCCCTAGCTGGGTTAGGCTCGGGTCGCCCTCGATCCGGAACCTACCTGTATAGTTCTGCGCGAGCGGCGTGGCGGCGGCCACCGTGATGTTAAACAAGGAGGTACTTCCGCTGAACGGGAATGTCGCTCCGCTCGCGATGACCAGCCCGGTCGCCGGTATCTGGCTGAAGAAAGGCGAATCATCCGAGGTAAGTAGCGGATCGTCTGTAATCACCTCATCCCCAAGAATGGTGACGCTACTTGCGCTCGTGTTGGTAATTTTACCGGCGAACGATATAGTCGAGCCGGGCACCGCGAACTGCGTCGCGTTGTCAAAAACGATGTTTAGTGATTGCGCGTTTGCCTCGTGAGTCAGCACGACCGATGCGATCCCTGTCATCGCCGCGAGCACATGTCTTAGTTTCATTTGTAGCGAGTCCCAATCCGGCACTCCTCCCACACGGGGCGGGTAGCCGTCGTTTTGATTCGATGTGTCGTAGCGCCCTGCCAGAGGAGATCGTTCTTTCTCTGGCAGGGGCACGTATTTCTTACGGAGCGGTCATCCAATAGGAGTAGGAGAAGTTACCCTGCGCACTGGAGCCTTTAACACGAACCGGTACTTGCGTACCTGTAGCAGCCGTGACGGTTGAGGTATAGGTACCGGCGTCGGTGCGGGCGGCGGAGGCGGGTACAGTTCCCACGTTGTAGGCAACGGGCGTACATGCCTGACCGCTTACTGTGACGCTGTTGACCGTTACGTTGGTGTAGTCGGCCTTCCCCGAGTTGCGAAGCGTCAGGTTAACTACGATCTGGCTGGAGGCATTGCGGGTGAGCGCGGGAGCACTACTTACCGTCGGGGTCGCGACCGTGGTGTCGAGCGGAATCGTCCACATGCCGCGTCCGTGTGTCCCCGCCGCGAGGATGCCATTGACAGGGCTGATGACGAGGTCTACCACTTGGGCATTCGGCAGTGCTGTGCCTAGTCGGAGCCAGGTCATGCCGAAGTCCTTCGAGTAGTACACTCCGTCGTCGCCGCCGACGTAGAGCGTGCCCGACTTCTGATCCAGTTTGATCGCATTGTACGGTTGGTCCTTCAGAGTGCCGCTGATGTCCGTCCAGTTCGTCCCGCCGTTGACCGAGCGGAAAACGTGTCCGGCGGAGGCTCCGGTGAAACTCCCGTTCACGACATAGACGTCCTTCGGGTAGTTCGGGTTGACATAGATATCGTTCCACGTGCCTGATTGCGGCGCGACACTCGCCCAGCTCAAGCCAGTGGTGGATGTCGCGTAGATCGAACCGCCCTTGTTCGCGGCGTAGATCGTGGTGTCGTAGGCACCGATGGCTGTGATACTAGCGGCACTGCCATACCCTCCCACTCCGTTGCTCGCGATGGATGTCCAGCTATCTCCTCGCGTCGTGGAGCGGTAAAGATTGGAGGTGCCGAGGAGCACCACGGACTGGTTTGCCGGGTCCAGGATGAACGGATTGTAGAATAGACCGCTACCCCCGAGTCCGCCCTTTTTATCGGTAAAAGAGGTGCCGCCGTTGTCCGAGCGTTGTATGGATGTACCATTAAATGTCTGGTAGACGGTCAGAGGATTCGTCTGATCCACCTTGGTGAAACCACCATCGCCGCCTATGACCTCCCCCCACGACGTGCCATCATACTTCGATGTGCCGTTGTCCTGTGCCCCGCCATAGGCGACCGTCTGTGTCGGATGCACGGCCACGCCGGTGAACTGAATCGTGTTCAGGTTGCCGTTCACGTTCGTCCACGAAATATCAGTGGCACTCGTCTGAATGTAACTCGCCTGGCTCGGGTTGTTCAGCATCCAGACCCCACCATCGTTGCCGTTGAGCAACTTCGGAGTCGCGCCCGCCGTGAACGCGAGTGCGTGGTGATCGGTATGCGGCCCACTGTGGTTCTGACCGTATGTCATGTCATACCAGGTGGTACCGCCATCCGTCGAGGCGACAACCCCTTGTTCGCTACCGTAGATGCCATTGTATGCGATGACCCCGGCACCGAACACAATGTTGGCGTTGGCGGGGTTGACCGCGAGGGTGTGGTTGTACCAGCCTTGCGATCGCAGGTAGTTCGGCGCGTTCGCAAGTTGCGCCCACGTCGTGCCGCCATCGGTCGTCTTATACATACCCAGAAGTCCGTAGCCCCCGGTACCGTTTCTCGCAATACTCACGTAGAGAGTGTTCGGCGCACTAGGGGCGAGGGCAATCGCGAACCGTCCCGTCCCCGAACCACTCGGTAACGATGAGCCCACCAGTGCCCAGTTCGTCCCGCCGTTCGTCGTTTTGTAGACGCCATTTGACGAAGTCCCGAATGCATATCCCCCTGCGGCATAAACGGTCTGCGGGGTCGAGGGGTTAATGGATATATCGGAGATGAAGCCAGTGAGCACTAGCGCCCAAGTCGTGCCGCCGTCCGTCGTCTTCCAGACGCCCACGTTGCCACTGAAGCCGTTTACCCCGAAGTTAAACCCGACATAGACGGTGTTCGCATTGGTCGGGTCTATCACAATTTTGGAGACCGAGTAGCGCACGAATCCGTTGCTCGGGCCGGGGATCACAAGCCAGTTCGCCCCGCCATCCGTGGACTTCAGCAGACCCGAACCGGCGCGTGAGTCGGCAGAGTTGTTCGCCTCCCCGGTGCCCGCCCAAACGATCTGGTGGTTGGACGGCGCGACGGCGACGGCACCCATCGCGGTGTTCGGTTGGCCGTCGGTAAGTGCGCTGTAAGAGGTGCCGCCGTTCGTGGTCTTCCAGAGTCCGCCTCCCGCCGCTGCGACGTAGTAGGTGCTTGCATCGGTCGGGTCCGTGGCGATTGCCGTGACGCGCCCGGAAACCATGCCGTTACTGCCGTTGCTGTCCAACGCGGCGGGGCCGGTCGCGAACCAGTCGCCGGTGTTCGCGAAAAGTGGAGCACCACCGACACCAATCCGAGCGGATTGCGAAAGATAGGTACGATCCTGCCAATCATTTTGAGTATTCGACACGACGGGTAGCACCCGATAGTTAACGCTACGCCCTTTCGTGACGAGCGGACCAGCCACTACCTTGCTTATGTCGGCTATCTGGGCGTCGTGTCCGTCCTCGTCGTCGTCGTGCAAACCCGCGAGCCAGTAGCCGGGCACATCGCGCGGCTCCACGCCGGGCGCGAACGGTACCAGGAATCGGCTGACGCCGCTCTGTTGTCCGGCGTCTTTGTCGTTCTCGCGCGAAGCCGTGGGAACAGGCAATGCCCACGCTAGAATCGGTTGCGACTGTGCGCGGGCGAGTGTTGGGGCAAGCAGTATCAGCCCAGATGCGGCTCCCAACAGCAGTGCCCCGCTGAGCCGGATCCGATTTCGGGGTTCGGCAAGAGATCGCGACGAATGGTTTGCTGAGTTTGTTGTCATAATGGGGTTCCGAAACTAACGCCTTTTATCGATCGGCGGGTGGGTAGAGGAGGCGAGACATCTTTCCCTCATAGCAAAGATTAGACGGATTATATTACACCAAACGCTTGGCGTCAATAGATCAAGATTGTGACATTATTCACTCCCCGTTCCTCATGTGACATGGGACGCGGCAGAAAAGTCAGTCCGCTTCTGCAAGGTGCCATCTCGCCGGGAAATGAACACCTTGCCGATACTCCGGCGCAAGTCGCCGTCCCTCCGCGTCCGAAGTACGGCCGACTCCGGGGGAACTTAAACAGGCGAATCGGCAAAAGAGGTTTTACCCGCCCTTTTTTGCCGATGACGTGTAGTCGCAGACCCGCGGGAACACGTGCCGCCACGGCCCCCCGTGCGAGGAAGCCCCGCGCCCGATGGTAGACCGCGCTACGCGTTCAGCGTGCGCGCCTTTTCAACCGCTTCCTCGAACGTTCCGACCATGTAGAACGCCTGCTCCGGCATGTCGTCGCCGTTGCCTTTGAGCAGTTCGTCGAACGAGCGCACGGTGTCC
>JAYUUO010000175.1:0-11077 GCA_043754515.1 Armatimonadota bacterium | reverse complement strand
GTGCCCGCCCACGTTCCGTGCCCCTTTTTTTATGTTATCCCGTGAAGCCGATTCCTTATTCTGGCTCGGTCGCTATTTAGAGCGAGCCGAGGCCACGTCCCGGCTGGTGGATGTGCAGTATCACGCCGCCCTTGAGTCGGCGTTCCCCGGACATGAGCCGTCCTCCTTGTGGACTTCGATTCTGGAGATCAGTGGCGACGACATGATCTTCAAGGCGCGGTACGGCGACCCGTCAGAGCGCGATCTCCTCCAGTTCATGGTTTTCGATATGGACCAGCCGAACAGCATCGTGTCCTGCATCCGCGCCGCCCGCGCCAACGCGCAGGGTGTGCGCGAGGTGATCTCGTCGGAGATGTGGGAGACGGTCAACCGGGCGTTTCTCGACATGCTCAACTGGGACGTGGACAAGGTATTAACGACCGCGCCGCATGAGTTTCTGGTGTCGGTGCGCAACCGGTGCCACCTGTTTTACGGTTTGGCAGAGCGTACGATGCTGATAGGGGATGCGGTTCATTTCCTCAAGTGCGGCATCTTCCTGGAGCGCGCCGACCAGATGGCGCGCCTGACCGACGTACTGGTGCGCGAACTGACCGGCGGCGACTACCGCCTGATTGAGGACGAGCAGTTCGACGCGCACGGCTGGATCGCGTGCCTCAAGTCCGCGTCAGCGTTCGAGGCATTCCGCAAAACCTACCGGGGCGGGATCACTCCCGACAACGTGCTGTCGTTCCTGGTGCTGGACTGGGAGTACCCGTCGTCCATCCACCACGCCGCCGCGCAGGTCGAGCACTGCCTCCGCGCGGTGTCCGGGACGGGCGGGCGTCGCTACGCCAATGACGCCGAACGGCTCGCGGGTCGGCTGCACGCGGAACTCTCGTTCTGCAACGTCGGCGACATGCGCGCGAAGGGCCTGCACGAGTTTCTAGAGAATATCCAGGTGCGTTGCTCCGAAGTCGGTAGCGCGATCACCGACAGGTACCTGCGTCACTAGAAACAGCCGATAAAGAGTCATACGTTTACTAAAACCCGCAAATATACTGTTTTTCGTGAGGAATCGCGATTTCGAAGCAGAATTCGGACTTCGGATGCCGAACATACTACAGGTCGCGCCAATCTACAGGTCGTGCCCTGATGTAGGAAAGGGCAGTTATCCGGTAGTGGTGCTCCCAATCAGGTATTCTCGGTCAACGTGACGTACTCGTTGTCGCACTGGTCATTGAATGAAGCAGGACCTCTTGGAAGCCCCATTACTGCGGCGTCATTCATAAGCACCGTCGAGAACGGCTACTTTGCAAATCTGGGTGTGTCCACGGATCCTACAGGCAAGCTGGTATCAACGTCCCTCACTAGCACGACCAGCTTGAGCGGTACAAAGAATATCCAGCCCATACCGAAGGTCACTCCGTATGCAAATCAGGCTAGAACTGCCGCATATGTCAATTACGGGCTGGTAGGCTCCGAAGACAAAAAACGTTTCTGGTCGGCTTCTAAGACCCGCCCGGTGGGGAAGTTGCGAGTCGCTTCCGGCTTCCCCATTCGCTCAACGGATTGAGATCACAAAGCTATGTATACCCTACCCGTGTCGCGCCCTTTCCATCCCGCGCTGTTTCGTCTCCTTTGCGCCATGCTCCTGCTCCTGAGCCTCGCCGGAACTACCCGAGCGGATGTCGCCGTTATTCGTGCGGTCTGGTTGGAGCGTGACGCCCGCATGAGTAAGCCGGTAACCATTGTGCGCCGGAGTATTCGCGTCGGCGAATTGCTCGAAGAAGCCGCGCGCCAGACGGGTGTGACACTGACCACGAATCGCTATGACGGGGGCGACAGCGAAGTCATCACCGTCTACGCCCGCGCCATCCCCCTCGTTGACTTGCTCTCCAGCGTCTGGTCTCTGGTCAGCTACCAGCAAGCGGCATGGCAGTGGGAGGTGACGGGTGACGGGAAGAAGGTTCCTCACGCCTACCAACTGAACTGCCCCGCCAACGCACGGGAGCTCGCGGCGACAATCCACACGGAGATCCAGAAGCACTTCGAGGAGTCTATGGAAGCCTCGATTGAGGCGATTTCAGCGACACCCGCCCGTGCGAAGGAACTAAAAATCAGATACCCCGAGGTCAACTTGTCTGACTCCCCCCTGGTGGCGTCGCATATCAGGGCGTTTGCGTCTCTTTTTAACAAATCGGAGCGGCTGAAGATTGCCCGTCGGGAGAATACGGATAGAATTGTGATTCCCCATGATAAATGGACGAAGGAGATGGAAACCTACACAGATGCTTCCATAGCGCACATCAAGAAGCTATGCGCGACTATCGGGCGTGAGTTCGATAAACCCTACCCCGAAACATTGACAGTGTGGGGCGATCACGTGGAAGGATGGACAACCCCCAACATCTGGTTTGTAGTCGGTGATGCCGGTTGGCCCGTTGTCGGTAGCACGACTATGGACTCCTACTGGCGAGGGGAGTTGCAGAAACGCTGGATGATGGAGGGTGACAGCACCACGGACACGACTCGCGAGAGCGTGATAATCCCCAAGCAACCAGGGGTGCCAAAGTTGGGTTACCGCCCGACGTTCGATCATCCCGTCTTCCGCCAACTGAACGAGTTTAACCGGTTGACCGGCATCCCGATCTTCGCGCGGGACGCCGCCCACTTCATCTTTCTGCCCATCTATAAAGAGTCTGTCGCGGACTTCATAAAGAATCTGCGCGACAAGGATCAGTGCGTCAAATGGCGCGGGGGGGCGTTGCTCGTCACCCGCTCAAACTGGATTAACGAATCAGTCGAGCACGCAAACACTCGTTTCCCATGGCAGGTGATGAAGCGATTTCGTGACGCTATGGTCGCGAGCGGCGACTATAGTTTCACATTGGAGGATGTCGCGCGCCTCGCGCATGACGCGACCCCCGCACAGTTGGAAGCGATAGGCAAGGATGAGGATTTGTTGCCCCCGGATATGTTCTTCAGCACAGAGGCGTTATGTGAAGAGGTAACACGTTGCCGACCTATGCTGACGTTGCTCGCCTCTCGGGACGCATTGCGCAATGATCTCCTTTCGCCGCGCGGACTGCGGGTACGCGATCTACCAAAAGAAATGCGCGATTACGTCGAGGCACACGCCCCCAGAACGGCTAGTCCGGAGGCACGCTTTCGTATTCGACTGGATGTCCTATCCCCGGAGAACCATCCCGATATGTGGAAAGGACATTCGGCGGCGGGGTTCGTGATGGGTTATGTCTACCTCTTTGAAGTTGGCACAGGTCAGGAGATGGAAACTGTCGGCAGGGTGACCTGGTATACCAGAGACGCCGTCGCCCTTTATAAGGGTCGGAACAACCCCGAACTGGATCTACGCCTGGAGACGATGCGGACGTACGGGGAGCCGGAGAATATGGGGAGACCGTGAAGCGGTCAGTCCATGTCATAATCGCGTGATGTCGGTAGTTTCGCGTGCGGTATAATCGGTACCGGCATCGCACTATTATGGAACAACACAACCCCCTGCCGATTGGCATCTACTTCGAGCATCCCGACTGGTACCGCCCCCTGTTCGCGGAACTGGATCGACGCGGCGTTTCCTACGAGAGAATTGCCATCGGCGACCACTTCTACGACGTCTCCGAGACACGACCTGCCTACTCGCTCGTTTTCAACCGCATGAGTCCGTCGGCGTACCTGCGCGGCGGCGAATCCGCCATATTCTATACCGGCGGCTACGTCGAGCATCTGGAGCGGCTCGGTGTACGCGTCATCAACGCCTCTAAAGTCTACGGCTACGAGATCAACAAGGCGCGGCAACTGACACTGCTCCGCTCGCTCGGACTCGACTTCCCGAGGGCGCGGGTGATCCACGACCCGACGCGGGCACCGCTTGCCGCCGAGGGATTGCGGTTCCCGGTGGTCGTGAAGGCGAACATCGGCGGGAGCGGCGCGGGGATCACGCGCTACGACACGCCCACCGACCTGCGCGACGCGGCAATGTCCGGTCGTATCGCGCTCGGCGTAGACCACACCGCGCTGGTGCAGGAGTATGTCACTCCGGGGAGCGGCCGCATCACGCGTGTCGAAACGCTGGGCGGTAAATTCCTGTACGCGATCCATGTTTACACGAACGGTGACAGTTTTAACCTGTGCCCCGCCGACATCTGCCGGACCACCGGCGGGGTCGAACTGGCGCGCTCCGCGTGCCCGGTAGACGCGCCCAAGTCCGGCTTGACCGTGGAAGCGTACACGCCCCCGCCCGCCGTGATCGCCGCCGTGGAGCGGATCGCGGCGGCCACGGGCATGGACGTCGGCGGGGTAGAATACATGACCGATGAGCGGGATGGCTCCGTGCTTTACTACGACGTGAACGCCCTGTCCAACTTCGTCGCCGACGCCCGTAATGTGATCGGGTTCGATCCGCACGAGCGACTCGTTGACTTTCTGATGCGCGAGGCGGGGCACTAAAATCATGCGCTATGGCTACTGGCTCCCCGTGTTCGGCGGGTGGCTACGCAACGTTCCCGACGAGGGTATGTCGGCTACATGGGAATACTCCCGCGACCTCGCGATCAGAGCCGAGCAGATCGGCTTCACCATGACACTGGTCGCAGAGTTGAACCTGAACGACATCAAGGGCGTGGACGCGCCCGCGCTCGACGCGTGGTCAACGGCGGCGGCACTCGCGGCTGTCACCCACACGCAGGAGATCATGGTCGCGGTCCGCCCGACGTTTCATTCCCCCGCCCTGCTCGCCAAGCAAGCCGCCAATATCGACCGGATCAGCGGCGGGCGGCTCTCACTCAATGTCGTCTCGTCCTGGTGGGCGGACGAGGCGAGTAAATACGGCGTGACGTTCGAGACGCACGATGACCGCTACGCCCGCACCGAGGAGTGGCTCCACGTCACCGACAGCATGTGGCGCGGCGATCACGTCTCGTTCGTGGGGAGATACTACCGTGTCGAAGACAGCATGTTACAACCCAAGCCGGTGCAAATGCCGCGCCCCCTTATATACGCGGGCGGCGAGTCCGAGGCGGCGAAGGAGATGATCGCGGCGCGGTGCGACGGCTACGTCATGCACGGCGACCCGCCGGACCGTATAGCGGCCCGCGTCGCCGACATGCGTGCGCGGCGCGGGCGGATGGGGTTGCCCCCTCTCAAGTTCGGCGTCTCCGCGTACAGCATCGTACGTGACACCGAAGCCGACGCGCAGAGCGAGCGGGCGCGGATAACCGATGTCCAGCAGTCGGCGGCAGGCTACGACAATTACCAACAGTGGCTTTCCGGAACCCAGCTCGAACAACAGGTGTCGCTCGAAGATTACTCGGTGTCCAACCGGGGCTTGCGCTCCGGTCTGATCGGCACTCCCCATCAGGTCAAGGAGCGCATCGCCGAGTTCGAGGCGGTCGGCGTGGATTTCCTGCTGCTCCAGTGTAGCCCGCAACGCGAGGAGATGGAGCGGTTCGCCCGCGACATCATCGCGGTGTAGATGATTACGGAGACGATCCCGTTGCCCACCGTCATGATCGTGATTGTCTGCCACGACGGCTGGGATGATACGCTTGCTTGTCTAGAGTCCGTCGCTGTCTTAACTTACCCCAGCGTCCGAACCGTGGTCGTGGACAACGCCTCGACCGACGGGACGGCGGGTCGGGTGCGGGAGTGGTTCCCGAACGTGATCGTGATTGAAGCTGGCAACAACCTCGGCTTCGCGGGCGGCAACAATCTAGGGGCGCGATACGCGCTGGACGCGCTCCGCGCGGACTATCTGTTTCTTCTGAACAACGACACGGTGGTTGAGTCGGGGATTTTGGAACCGCTCGTCGCCTACGCGGAGGCGAGCCCGGTGGTGGGCGTGGTCGGCCCCCTGATGTGCCGGTTCGATGCGCCGGATACTGTATGGGCGGCGGGCGGCGCGATGACATGGCGGGCGGAATCGGCGCGGGTGGGCGCGGGGGATCTGGTTCTCGGTTTCGCCCACCACGCCCCCCGCGAGCAAGATTTTATCGTGGGTTGCGGGATGCTGATACCGGGTGGCGTATGGGAGAGACTGGGCGGGCTTGATGAGCGGTACTTTCTATATTACGAGGACACTGATTTTTGCTTCCGCGCCCGCCGCCTCGGTTTCAAGTGCGTCACGGTGCCTTCGTCGCGGCTCCTGCACAAAGGCTCGCGCTCGGCGGGGGCGGGGTCGCTCCAAACGCTGTACTATATGCGGCGCAACGCGCTACTGTTTCTGGAAATACACGGCTCGCTGATCGGGCGTGTCACGGCTTTCGCGGACGATCTGCGCCTTTTTCTCGTATGGATACTATGGGGCGAGAATAAGCGCGTCCGCGTGCTCTGCCTCGCGGTCGGGGATTACCTGTGGCGACGGTTTGGCAGGTGGACGGACGTACTGCGGTGAAACTACCACGGCTCTATTTATGACAACAACAAACGGAAACGAACTACATCCCGACGTCGCCGAAGTGCGGATCACAGCGGAGCAGATCGCCGAACGCGTCCGCGTGCTCGGGGCGCGGATCTCGCGCGACTACGAGGGCAAAGACCTGGTACTGGTCGGGATTCTGACCGGCGCGACGCTTTTTCTCGCGGACCTGGTACGCGCGATGGACATTCCTCTGTCGTTCGATTTCGTCGCGGTCGGATCCTACGGCGAGGGCACGAAAGCCTCCGGCGTGGTGCGCATTATGAAAGATCTGGAAGAGCCGGTCGAGTCGCGCCACGTGCTGGTGATCGAGGATGTGATGAACGAGCAGCTATCGCTCCGGCTACGCTACCTGCTCGACAACCTGCGCTCGCGCCGCGCCGCCTCGGTGCGCGTGTGTACCCTGCTCGACAAGACGCCGCTGGAGAAGCGCGAGGCAGTAGCCGCGCTGGCCGATTACCGTGGGTTTGAGATGCCGGAGGAGTATCTGGTCGGCTACGGACTTGATTACCTCGGCAAGTATCGCTCGCTCCCGTACATCGGCGTTTTGAAGCCGGTAGTGTTCGGCGGCTAGTGCCTCGCACGTGTTGTTTCGGCTTGTCGCCCGCCTCGCGCGGCAGGGCCGAGCGAAACTATTCCCTGTTCGGCGTGCGTGGGATGGTTGATTTACTGTCGGGCGTGGTATACTAGTGATGAGCCGCGCCCGACCCCGCCTCCCGGTGTTGATCCCGAAAGACAAGTCGGACGACGTGACGATCAGTTCAACCCCGTCAACCATGCCGTTTCATCCGGTCGGTTCGCCCCGGCAATCACTATTGCCCTTTTCCCGTCGTTGCTTATACCGGATTTGACAACGACATGATGGTTGCCTGATGTCGCCTCCATCGCCGGAACCGCGTCGTTTCTTTTCTCAAAAGGCTCGAAACCACGCGACTGCCAGAGGCGAGACGTGATATCGCGCCACCCGGTAAATCACTTTTTATTACCAAGGACGCTTGAATGGAATCTACAGAAAACACCACCGGGGATCCGTCCCCTATCCTCTCCGACGGCGAGAACGCCGAAACCACGACGCCGCGCCGCCGCCGGAGTGCCGCGGCGGATGCCACGGCGGGCGTCGCGGAGGCCACTTCCGCCCGGCCACCCCGTTCCACCCGAGCGACAACGACGACGGGCCCGCGAACCCGGCGCACCCGCACCACGGCGGCGGATTCCACGGTGACCGCCGAGGAGTTGGACGCCGACGCGGCATTGCCCGCCGATTTCGGCAGGAACGCTTCGCCGATCACGCCGCTCATCATCCCCGGACTCAACGACACGCCCGTCGTGCCGGTCGCGTCTTCCCAGCAGTCGGGCAACATGCCCGTGCTCCCCGCTATCGCGGGTCGGGTCGGGTACGAGATGCGGCCCCCGCGTTCCGGGTTCCGTGACCGCAACGGCGATGACGACGGCAACACCAACAACCGACGCTCCAACAACAGTAACAACACCCAGAATCGCGGGCAACAGCAGCAGCAGCCCGTGCGTGGGCGGCAACAGAACTATGTCCGCGGCGAGGATCTGGATCGGCTCGACGAGGGCGACGAGCAGTTCGTCGGCCAGGGCGTGCTGGAGATCACCGGCGAGGGCTTCGGCTTCCTGCGTCACAACAACTTCAGCGCGAACGGCGAGGACATTTATGTCTCGCAAACTCAGATCAAGCGGTTCGGCTTGAAAACGGGCGACAACGTGATGGGACAGATCCGGCCGCCGAAGGAGTCCGAGAAGTTTTTCGGCCTCCTGCGCGTCGAGCAGGTGAACGGAGTGGACCCCGAAGTCGCGCGGAACCGCCCGCAGTTCGACGAGCTGGTGCCGATCTATCCGAACGAGCGGTTGTTGCTGGAAACGGACCAGGACAACATCGCGGCGCGGTTCGTGGATCTGATCGCCCCCATCGGCAAGGGTCAGCGCGGCCTGGTCGTCGCCCCTCCGAAGGCGGGCAAGACGATCCTGCTCAAGATGATCGCGAACAGCATCGCCTTGAATCATCCCGACATCGCGCTGATGGTGCTTCTGATTGACGAGCGCCCCGAAGAGGTCACCGATATCAAGCGATCGGTCAAAGGCGAGGTGATAGCCTCGACATTCGATGAGCCGCCGGAGAACCACATGCGCGTCGCCGACATGATGCTGGAAAAGGCGAAGCGGCTGGTGGAACTCGGTCGGGACGTGGTGCTGTTGCTCGACTCGATCACGCGCTTCGCCCGCGCCTCGAACCTGACCGTGACGCCCTCGGGGCGCACCCTACAAGGCGGCTTGGACCCCGCGGCCATCTACCGACCGAAGCGGTTCTTCGGCGCGGCGCGTAACATCGAGAACGGTGGTTCGCTAACGATCATCGCGACCGCGCTCGTCGAAACCGGATCGCGCATGGACGACATCATCTTCGAAGAGTTCAAAGGCACCGGTAACATGGAGCTTAAGCTCGACCGTGGCCTCGCCGAGCAGCGCATCTACCCGGCGATTGATATCAAGTCGTCCGGCACCCGCCACGACGAGTTGCTCTACCCGGACATCGAACTGAAGAAGATCTGGCAACTGCATCGGGTTCTGGCGGGTCTCGGCACCAAGGAGTCTACCGAACTCTTGATTGACCGGCTGAAGAAGACGCCGTCGAACAAGGAGTTCCTGGGTATGGTCGGGCGCGTCCCGGCGGCGGGTAACGCGGCGCAGGCCCATCACGCGGGCGGCGCTAGCGCGGGCACTACGACGCAGGAGAACCATTAGGCGACGGGGAACGTATAGAATAATCAACCGGCGATACGTTCTCGTGCCCGCCGTCCGTGACGCCCACGCGTCCCGGCGGCGGGCATCGCTGTTCATAAACGATATAATACGCGCGGAACCGGAAAAAGAAAGCGACACACGACATGGCGGACGAATTGCGTGATCTGTTTAAGAACTGGTCGCCCTATGATGATAAAGGGGGCATCCCCGAGCAAGAAGGGCGCCATGTTGACCCGAATAGCAACCCCTACGAAACCTCGGCGGAGACCGAGAACCGGGTGAAGCGGACGTTGAACGAAAAAGAGGTCAAGGTGATGGGGATCTGGGGCGCGACCGACCCGGAAAACCCGAACGGGCCGTATAAGCAGACCTTCGTGCTATTGCGTGACAATCGCGGGCGTAAGGCTCCGATATTCATCGGGCCTTTCGAGACGCTGGCGATTCAGATGGCTCTTGAAGGGCCGAATGCCGAACGACCGATGACGCATGACTTGCTTCGGATCGCCATCGAGCGGCTCGGCGGCAAGGTGGAGCGTATCACGATTGATGACCTGTGGCAGGGGACATTCTATAGCAAGGTGACCATTACGCAGGGCGATAAGACCACGATGGATATTGACGCCCGACCCTCGGACGCGATCGCACTCGCGCTCCGCTTCCGCGCCCCGATTTACATGGCCGAGAATGTAATCGAAGACGCGAACCGAGACGAAGAGTTCTAAGACAATGATGTCCATGCTCCGCACCGTTCTCCTCACCGCGCTCTGGTACGGTACGCTCGCGGCGGTTCTAATTTTCGTCGTCGTGCCCTGGCTCCACACCGGCGTCGGGTTCCCGCTCAATGACGGCGTGACCCTGCCGATGTACCAGAAGCGTGCCCTCGCGTCCGCCGCGATCGGCTACCCTCTGCTCTGCGCGGTGCTGATCGGGAGCGCGGCCTACCGCGCTAAAAGCACCGTGGCGGGCGCGGCGGCGCGGTAAGGCCGGCGAATCGCCGTGAGCGAAAACATCCCGCCTCGTCGCCCGCGCCCGCGAGTTGACCCCGCGCTGATCGTCACCCTGATCATAGGGTGCGTGGTCGGCGGCTTCGTCGTCCGCTACGCCGCTAGGAAGATCCCGAACCGCGCCGTCGGCGGGCTCGCCGCCCGCGTCGCGGATGATGTCGCCGTCGTGGAACAGCCCGCGCGAACCCTGCAAGGCGTCGGCGACGTGCGCGGCGTCGCGTTTTCCGGCGACGGCTCTCATCTCTTCGTCGGGGACCGGGACGGCCTGACTCTGCTCGAAGTTAAGGGGGGCAAGGTAGCGCGCACGTTTGACACCGACGGGAACGGGATCCGGGCACTCGCGGTGTCCCCCGACGGCGAAGCGGTCGCGGTCGCGCTGTCGTACGGGGGCGAGGTTCGCTTCTATGCCGCCACCGGCGACAAGGCACTGCTTACGTTCCATAGCGCGACTGACCAGGAGCAGGAGGCGGTCGCCTTCGCGCCCGACGGCGGGAGCGTCGCGAGCGGCGGGTTCGACAAAACCGTGCGCGTTTGGCGCGCGGGAAACGCGAAAGCCGCCGACAAAGCGGGCGCGGTGTTCGACACCACGCGAAAGTCCGGGAGCGGCGGCAGACTAATCAGCGCGTCGGTCAAGGTCGCCGACGCGGTGGGCGCGGTGGCCTTCTCACCCGACGGTAAATCGCTCGCGGTGGCCACGGGGCCGAAGGTGACGATCTACAACCCGGCGACCACCGAAGCAGGCCGGGTGTTCTTCGCCGAGAAGCAGGGCGTGACGGCGGCAACATTCTCGCCAGATGGGAAAACGCTCGCGGTCGGTGCGGCGAACGGGGCGATCACGCTGTTCGAGGTCACCACGGGACGCAAGGCGGTCGGCATCAAAGTAGCCGATGACACC
>JAYUUO010000174.1:0-34243 GCA_043754515.1 Armatimonadota bacterium | reverse complement strand
ACTCAGATTCGTGTCGTAATACGCGTCCCCGTGAACTCTCGACACAGTGATCTTGCCTGCGGCCAGACCCAGCGGGACGACCACCCTCTCGATCCCCTTGTGCCGCTTCCGAATGGCCACCACGCTCTTCGGTGACGCCGTCGGCATCACCTGGGTTCGCGCCGCCATGTTCGGTCGACAGCCGCCCCCCGTCACTGCGACGATCAGCACGACTGCTTTTAGCATACGGTTAGTCATCTTGAGTTCCCCAACTTCCTGGCGATCTCCGATTCATCATAACCTTAAAGGCCTAACAGAGGGGGATTTGTTATACCGCCACTGCGCATGACCGAGCCTTCGCCAATAGGAATCGCTCGCTTCACTGTTCCCTTTCTGGGATGCGCAAGTTTCAAAGAGTGTCCCAACTCGTGCATCGTGGCACTGTCTATCCACTCATCTAATGTGAAGTCTTGTGTATTAGTCAGAGTTTCGTATCTGTTCTTTCGTTCTGTGATACGGTTACTGTAGAGAATGATCACACATCGCGCCCATGTCGCGTTGAGGTTGGGATCCCCTGGGGAACCCCCGACTGGTATCAACACGCCCGCCTTAAAGCACATAGGGCCGACTTATACCTTCGATGTGTCGCGTTCGCGTTGTCTCCACCATACACTTGTCCATGTCCGGTGGGATTACACCATTCGGCACAGTGGGGACGAAAACTTGCAATCCCGCACTGATTGAGGGAGCCTGGAATCGCCAACGTCCTACTGACCTCCTGAGAGATTGGCTGTACTCCTGCGGGAGATTTAGAGGAACCATGTACCGATTGCACAGATTGCCGTTCGCGCGGTAACCCAGCCAGTAGTCGGCGAACACCGACGCGCCGCTCGTTGCGGCGAGGGCGACGGCGAGTGCCAATGATGGGATGGCGCGGGCGCGCCATTTGCTTGAGAAAACCATAATAATGAGAACCTTTCCTTCGTTGTCGAAACACACGGGGGGCACGATTGCCCCGCTCGCCTTATGAGCGGCTCCCTGTCAAGGTCGCTGCCCAAGCATTTATACTGGCTTCCACGTGAATTGTCCGCTCTAGCCCCGCCCTGCCACCGATTCGTTTTGACTACCGGGCGGACGTCGGGCTTCACGCTACGGTTCGGGCGATGGCACGACGTAGTCAGTTGAATAGTTGGAGGTGCGCCCGCTCCCCGTGACCCGGACGCGATACGAGCCGCTGTTGTAGCCGGGGAGCGACACGTAAAACTCCACCGGATTGGTCGCGATCCGCGCCTTAGCGGGTACGGCTTGCGTGCCAACCACTGCCCACGTCCCGTCACCCGCTTGCTTCTCGACCTGGACAGACGTGCCCGCCGGTTGCGGCACGGCGACGCTCACCCGGAGCGCGAGTGCGGGCGGCGTGGGCGGGGGAAGTCGCCTTCGCAACCTCCGCTGCCTTCGCGGATGCCGTTGGCCGCGAACGGGTGAGATACGCCGCTCCGAGCGTCCCCCCGACCAGTACAGATGCTACAAGGGCGATAAGTTTTTTTGATTTGACCCTTGCGCTAAAAACGGACCTATGTTACAATCCTGTCAGTTAACTGAATCGTTAAGTCACATGACTTGACCAATTCAGTCAATTGACATTGTAGTCACCTCGCCCGGCGCAAGAATTTAGAACTATGGAAGCGAAGACCGCACCTACTCTCGAAGACGTTGCTCGCCATGCCGGGGTGAGTAAGGTGACGGTATCATCCGTGGTGAACGGATCGCGCTCTAATACTCGTGTCTCTGCCATCACACGGGAAAGAATACTGTCGGTGGTCGCCGAATTAGGCTATCACCCCTCCGCTATAGCGCGGTCGCTACGAGCGAAGCGAACGAACATTATCGGCTACTACAGTGGGTACGGCTTCATCTCGCTACGGAATCAGTTCACCACCGAGATTATCTCCGGGCTTCAGGAGGGATGCGAGAAGCACGGGAAAGATTTGTTACTGCACGGTGCTTTCCGGGGCGCATCCGTGGAAGATATTTATGCTGAGTTAGCCTCCGGCAAGATTGACGGACTTGCCCTTTTCGCGCCGGAGAACCACCCGCTCATTGAGCGATTATCGCGTTCCCATCTACCCGTCGTTTTGCTCGCCGATGGTGCCGCTAGTCTGCCATCCATTATTGCGGACGACAACGAAGGGTCGAAACTGGTAGCGGAGTATCTGTACGCGAAAAACCATCGCCGCATCCTTTACCGGCGCCTCGCCCGCTATCATGCCGCCGCCGAGCGTCGGCTTAGCAGTTTACAAGAATCGGCACTCCGACTCGGAATGACGATTACGGTGAGTGTTTCGCCGACGGATGAGTTGACGGATGAGGAGATGTCGATTCTCTCGCCCGACAACCCTGAACGTCCGACGGCGGTAGTTTGCTGGAGCGACGATTGGGCAAAATCGGCCCTAGCCGGTTGTCTCGCGGTCGGCTGGCGGGTCCCCGAGGATCTGGCAATCGTCGGGTTCGACGGCATTGAACCCTATGACCCGCCGAAATACCGCGTGACTTCGGTGCGCGTTCCCTGGCGCGATGCTGGGAGAACAGCCATCGAACAACTTATACACCAGATAAATGGCGGGGAAGCACCGACAGAAACGGTCCTGTCTGTATCATTGCTGACGGGAGATACGGCATAGGTTGCCGCCACGAAAGTAAGAATATGTACACGGATTTCAAAGGCGTCCGACGCCCGGTTGTATCAACGAAGCACCATGGCTTCACCCTAATTGAGATTTTAGTTGTTATCGCAATAATTGCTATTTTAGCTGCGACACTATTTCCTGTATTTGCACAGGCACGAGAAAAAGCGAGGCAGGCGGCGTGTCTGTCGAACCCAATATGTTCTACACAGCGAGACTATTCTAAATGAAGATCATTCTCAAGTCGGGCGGCGTCGCCGTAGTCGCGGTTTGCATCGCGACCCTGGCGGCACTCGCCGTCCGCAACATCACGATCAAACAACCTGAAGCGGCAGAAAAAGTTGCATCGGCGAGCACTTCAGTCACTTCTCACGAGGTCGTTTCACTTTTACGAAACGGGGCAATGGAAGACACGTTTGATGCGGTTGCGAAATTACCGGCACCCAGAAATGCGGTGATTCGCGGCGAGGTCGCCTCTGGCTGGAGTGATAACTCGGAATGGGGCGCGGTTAACGTGAATTATGGGATCGACTCCGCTAATGCCCATAGTGGCGAAACATCTCAGAGGATCGAAGTGAAACGAGTTGTGCCGTTCAAAGAAGCCGGAATCGAAAGCACGGTTCAGTTTATACAAGGGATTAACATATCAAACAAGGGAAAGTATCGCTTCGCTATATGGGCACGAGCATCACGTGCCCTGTACGCCGTGATCAAGATCAGAAGGACCGAAGAGCCGTTCACGTCCTATGGCGAGAAATCAGTGGTGCTAAACTCGCAATGGCAACACTTCGAGGTAGACGCGAGTGTCCCGACCAAGCAACATGTGCTTGTCATGTTTACGACGGCTGAAGAAGGCACAACGCTATGGGTGGATGACGCAACGCTAGAATCTATCCCTTAGCATATCCATATCGGGCGGCGAAGGACGCCGCCATTAATTACCCAATGGAGGGATTCAACAAATGAAAGTCAGTCAAGGTTTGTTCGAGATGATGACGCGGCGCGTCGCCGTGGTCGCTGGCATGGTTATTCTGTGCGCGGCGTTATCAGGGGCGGCAAGTGCAGCAACATTGTATGTTGCTACAAACGGTGATGACAATAGTTCTAACCCCTATAACACCAACACGCCTTTCCGATCACTTTCGAAGGCTTCGCAATGGGCGAACGCTGGCGATGTGATCAAGTTGCGCGGGGGGACATACAAATATACGGATGAGCAATGGATTAGTAAAAGCGGAACAAGCAGCCAACCGATCTATATTCAATCTTATGATAACGAATGGGCGGTTCTGGACGGGTCGAGTCGCAATTCTACCGGTAACGTTATCGGTATAGGTGGCTCATACGTGTGCTTGCGCTCAATGGAAGTGAAAAACTCCCAGGGAGTCGGCATAACCATTTGGGGAGGTGGCAATAATATCATCCAAGGAGTGAACGTCAGCAGCTGCCAGGCATCCGGGATTTACGTGGGGTTTAACAACTACAGCTTGTCATCGACGCCCTGCATCAACAATACTATCGACGGTTGTACAGTCTACAACAACTGCCGCAACAACCAGGCTAGGATTTTAACCGGGGGCTGGCCCGCCGCCGTGGTCAGTCTGTATGCCCGCAACACCAATGTTAAAAACTGCGACATCAACGCGAACTGGGGCGAAGGCATAGCCATCGCTGTCACAAGCGGCGGATATGTCGGGTACAACCGGGTCCACGACAACTACAGCGTGAATATCTATCTGGACAATGCGACCTATGTGACAGTGGACAACAACATCATCGATACCCAGTATTGGGGTGAATACTACCGGTACAATGCGCCGGCGTCGGGAATCCAGATGGGCAACGAGAGCGAGTACAGCCTATATAACCCCCTGAACTACAACACAATAAAGAACAACAAAATCTACAAATGTTCCCGAGGGATTTACTACGGCAACTACGACAACGGTGGTGGCTTCAAGAACACTGACATATTCGGTAACTACATCGAAAAGTCATTGACGAAAGCCTTCGAGACGGATGCCGCCGACCATAGCGGAAGTAAAATCCACGATAATACTTTCAAAGCGAACGGAGGCACTAACTCCACATCATTTTCGGGGTCTGGACTGAGCGTGTATAGCGACTATTATCAATGAAAGATAAAGGTGCTTCCCTGACCGTTCTTATTTTCTTGTTGGGCGGCGTAGGACGTCGCAATCAACCTTGCCGATAGGAGGCTTATCCAATGAATGTCAGTCAAAGTTTCTGGAACGCGATATCGCGGCGTGTCGCCGTTGCCACCGGAGCAATCGCTTTACTTGCTTCGCTCGTGGGCACGGCGAACGCGGCGACGTTGTATGTCGCAACGACCGGGGATGATAACAGTTCAAACCCCTATAACACAAGCACCCCGTTTTATTCGCTTCAGAAGGCGGTCGACTGGGCAAATGCCGGTGATACCATAAAACTGCGTGGCGGAACCTACAAGTATACAAGCGGCATCTGGGTGGGCAAGAATGGGCGTAGTGACGCCCGGATCACGATCCGCTCGTATGACAACGAGTGGGCCGTCCTGGACGGTTCGGGCGTGTCCGGCACCAACCAGTTGCTCGGCATCGGCGGCTCTTTCGTGGATGTCAAGTGGTTGGAGGTGAAGAACTCTAAGGCTGCCGGGGTCATGATATGGAACGGTCACGATGTAACTATCTATGGCTGCAACATCGATAACAACAACAGGCAGGCGATCTACCTGGGAGCGGACGACTACGAGTCCGACAGTCAGAAAAACTACAACAACCGCATCGAAAAATGCAACGTGTGGAACAACGTTCGTGTGAACAAGGGAACGACTCGGAACGAAGGATGGGATTCCGCGATCACGCTGAACACGCGAAACAACACGGTGGTAGACTGCAATGTCAACGGCAACTGGGGTGAAGGCATCGGTTGCTACGGTCGCTACAACTGGGTCGGTCGCAACCGCGTCCATGACAATTTCAGCGTGGACATATATCTCAACAATGCGGTCGGTTGTACATTGGACGGCAACACGGTGGATGGGGAGTTCCAAACGGTCTATTATCGCAACGGTCACGCGAGCGTCGGCATTCAAATCTCGAACGAGGCGAGTTTCAACCTGCTGGACAACAACGTGGTCAAAAACAACATCGTGAAAGACGTGTGGCGCGGACTTTACTACTGGAACGGTCTCGTCGGCGGCGGCATGAAAAATATGGACATCTACGGCAACCGCTTTGAGAACTGTAGTGATGCCGTGGTGCTCATAGAGAGCGCCGGACATAGCAATACGAAGATACACGACAGTACGTTTATCCGGAACAGTTCAACTGTGGTCTCTATTCCGAGCAACGTTTCGAACTACAGTAACTCGTATCAGTGATAAAGAGTCAAACGGGCAATGCGTAGATACTTGGCGGGGTCCGGACATGAAACAGAAAATAGGACCTCCCGCAATTTCGATACTGCTGGCGAATTAATTTAAGCCGGAAGATTTCAGTAGAGTCCCGAATTTTTGTCAAATCACTTCCCTGGGAGGTTGCCATGTGCCTCAATATCGAAACCACCAGTTCTGTTCCTGAAGAAACAGCTCGCATCGCTCTCACTGATTTTCCCAAAGTCACCCCTACATGCGAATGCGGGATGAACTCGGGACTATTTTTGACAATCAACAATTTGCTGATCTGTTTCCACCACATGGGCAAGCCTGCACAAGCAGGCTTGCACGCACCCAATCACCCTGGCAACTGCGTTAGCCACTCTCATAGGCGGCAGCATAAATGTGAAAACGATCCGTAGCTATTGGGATGGAATCCTGCGTCTGGCGGCGTCGATAAAACAGGGCACAGTGACAGCATCGCTCATGCTCCGAAAACTCAGCAGCTACCTGCGCCAGAACGGACTCGCGGTAGCGTTACATGGTTTATTGCCCCCACTTCGCGATGAGTTCGTTAAGTGTGCGGACGTGTCTGCGGGGCGCATCTCGATCAGGCGTTTGGTGACGGCATCGTAGGGTTTAGACATACGACCGTAGTATGGCGCGTTTATAGACGACTCATAAGGTCGGGCGCGGGCGCGTCACCGCACCCACGCCGCTTGCCGCTACTCGCGTTACCAGCGTGTACTGCTTGAGTCTTGACTATCTCACACAGAGAGTTTTATCACTGGCGGTCTCCACGCCGTTTGCGTCGGTCGAGCGACGCGATAGCTCGGGCGACAATCGCTTTGCGCTGTTCCTGCAACCGTATCCCCGTTGCGACCAGAGCGTTGTTGCGGCGTCGGCGCGCGGTTGAGTTGAAGGCAAGCGATGACGATTGTGCCGGACGCAGTTACTGCTTCGCATTCGCCAGTCGCCGTCTTATGTAAATGCCATATTAGATCGTCGCGCAGAGGGTGCAAAAGCCGCGCCGCGCCGTTGGAATAGTCGCCCTTGAATTCGTTGCAGGCATGACAGGCGTAGACGAGATTGTCCGCGTCATCGGTGGCACCTTTGGACTGCGGGACGAAATGATCGTAGGTGAGTTCCGCCCCGACCTCGGCTTCCGAAACGCCATTGTTCAGACAAAACAAGTTTTGTCTTGTTCCACACGCAAATGCATATGTCGCGCGTACCACCCGCTTAACGTCGGCACGAATCACAGGGCTTGCGCGGCTTCGAGGGAACTATCGGCGAACTGCAACAGCAGTCGGCGCAACTCAGTCGAGCGCGGCTTGTTGGACTCGACAAGACCGGCTTGCGACGCTTGTACGGACTTGTACCGCTCGATGAGATGTTGCGGCATCTGGTTCTCCTGCTCCAAAATCCGCAATTCGGATTCGGCGCGGTCATTGGCGTCATCAAGGCATCGGTCGAACTCGTCGTGGGTGATCGTTTCCACTGACATAGGGTTTGCTTCTACCGTTTATTGTAACGTGCGGAAGCCGACGTTTCCACCGTTGCAGGCGCACTGCCGTGGTGCGATCCGCCCTCCCGTCCGAGACGCCAGGCGGATAGTGGACATGCGGATGGGGTATAACAGGCGCAATGAGTCTTTCATCTGCTCCCGACCCGCCCAACGCTGGGACGCCTCAAGTGCGTCCCGACGACGCGTACCGTAACGGATTTTTCTTCGCCTGCGGCACCGCTACGCTCGCGCTTTTGCTCTTCGTCGGCTGGAAGCTACTCGACGCGACGCTGGCGGTCGCGACGCCGTTCATCGGTGCGATCATCCTTTCGCTATTGCTGGAACCGCTCGTGCGCTGGGTGCAGGCGCGTGTCACGAGTGGCCAGCGGATGCGGGCTGTTATCCTAGTATTCTTCGTGTTCCTGTCGCTCTTCGGCGCTGTCATGTCGTACGCGGGTCCCGCGCTGATCGGTCAGACGCAACGGCTGGTCCAGTTCTTCACGCCCGTGACTTATGTCATCACCCGGAGCGTAGGGGACACGGATAGGTTCGTTACGGTCGCCGAGGGTGTCGGCGATACGACCCTCACGGTCAAAAATCTGGACAACGACACGCCCTACCGGTTCGTCGTCTACGCCACGAATGCGGACGGCACGCAGTTCGCCTCACCTGAGACCGCTACGACACCCCATCGCGGCGCGGATATTGCTGGCACAACGAAAGAGGGCACCGCCGCCAAAGCCGTCGTGACGAACGCGGACGCGCCCGCCGCCAGTAGCGGCGCGGCGACGCTACCGCCGCAGTCGCCCCGTGACGTTTCGGCGCACCCCGGTGACGGCTCGGTTCGCCTCTCCTGGCAACCGCCCGCCGACGGTCTATCAGGGTTCGATCTGATGCGCAAACAGGTCGACAAGTGGCTCGCGGGACACCCCAAAATAGGCCCCATCAAACTCCCCCAGAATCTGAACACAATCACCGCGCAGTATAGCGATCAGGTATCACACGCCCTCAAGGTTTCCGCTTCGGGCCTCACTGGAATCATCGCAACCTCCGTTGGCCGACTGATTGACGTCGTGCTAGTGCCTGTCATCTCGATCTTCATACTGCTAGATCTCGACCGGTTGCGGGCGCGGCTGTATCTCTTTCTGCCGAGTAACGCCCGGAGGTTTGTCCAGGTACTGGTGCTCGACGTCGGTGAGGTGTTCGGCAAATACTTGCGCGGACTACTCATCATCTGCTCCATGTACGGCGGCGCGTGCATGGTGTATCTCCTTGCTTTGAGTCTATTTTTCCCCGGTCTGCGTGTCTACGGGTTACTGATCGGCGTGCTCGCCGGCGTCCTTTATTCAGTGCCCTATCTCGGGGCGATCTCCACCCTCTTGCTGGCCGTTATAGCGGCACTCGCGACGGGGTGCGGGCCGACAGGGGCCGCTTTCGCGGCGGGGGGGCTAGTCGCGATCAACCAGATATTCGACTACGTGGTCATGCCGAAGGTGGTCGGGGAGCGGGCGGGAATACACCCCATTCTCGCGATGTTCTCGCTGTTCCTGGGCGGCCACCTGATCGGGCTATGGGGAATGTTGGTCGCGGTACCGATAGCCGCTAGCTTACAAGGGGTGCTCTTCCGCCTGTATCCAAAATTTGCCGCCCCCACCCCAATGACTTTGCTCAAAAATGAGCGTAAATTGGAAGACGCGGATGAGGCGGCACTGGAGGGCGAGACGAAACTGCCTGACGAACAGAAGGCACCCGGTGTGCCGGAACCCGAAGCGAGAACCGTAGAACCGGGGCATTAAGAGAGACCCGTTCGCCCGGTATAGCCTACTGACTTGCCTGCTCCGTCCGTCAGCGCGGGGGCGGGGCGCAGGACCCGTTCTCTTCCAAGATCGGCGTGAGAAACGTCTGCCGCGCCTCAATGGCCTCGCCGCGAAGCATTCGTCCGAGCATACGTCCCGCCTCCGTCGCCACTTCGTGTTGCCGGGTGTTGATGAACGACAGCCGGGGCAACACGCGCCGCATGAAACGGGCGTTCAGACAGGACAGCACTGATACCTGTTCGGGCACCGCGATGTCGAGTTCGGCGAGGGCGCGGAGCACACCGAGCGCGGCCATTTCGTCGGCGGCGAAGATAGCGGTGGGCGGATCCGGTTCGCGCATGATGCGGCGCGTCAGGTTGTAAACATCGTCTTCTTTGTAAACGACGTCCTCGTAGCGGACCGTGTCCTGCAATCCGAACTCGGTGGTGGCGGCACAGAACCCCTCATGCCGCTTCGAGCCGGACATGAAGGCGCGCCCGATGTTGTGGAACAGGATGCGGCGGTGTCCGAGGCGCCGCAGGAACTCGACCGCCTTATATCCGACCGCGTAGTTGTTCATACCGATCGCGGTGACTCCAGTGACGGGCGCGGAGCCGCGCACCAGGAACGGCATTCCCAAGTCCTGGAGCAGGGCGGGACGGGCGTCGCTGACCATCATGTCCGTGATGATTACGGCGTCGCAGGTGTGGGCACGGGCGAGCGATTCGAGAGTCGGGGTGGGGTCTTCGTTGGTCTGGACGAGGAGTAGATGCAGCCCCCAGTCGTTCAACGTATAAGTGAGTGCTCCGACGATCTCGTGGTAGTGCGGGGGCAGGTCGCAGGTAGAGTCAAGCCGCACGGAGAGTGCTACGGCATCCGTCTTGCCTTTTGCAAGGCTCTGCGCGGCGCGGTTCGGCTGGTAGTTCATTTCGCGGGCGACTTCGCGGATTAAATCTTGCTTCGCCCGCCCGACGCTACGCCCTTCGCGCATCCGCCCGTTCAGGACGCGCGACACTTCGGAGCGGGCGACTCCGACGCGGTTCGCGATGTCTTCAAGGCGCGCGACGCGCCCGAGGTCGCCACTCGCCACGACGATGGTCTCCTTAGGGTTTGGTAATATGGATCGCTCGTTGCTCACGTAAAATGTCTCCAATGACCGGCTGGAACGGTCAGGTTACCCACACGGTTGGGTAAGTCTTGTCGGTAACGCATTGTAGCCCTGTGCGAGTGCGCTGTCAATAGATACGCGGGAAATGACCGTGACGAAAGTGCTGATGGACCTGTCCAGAAAAAAAGTTGGGGGAGATCTTGACGAGATTAGGAATCGGGTGTATATTGTGATCACCTAATCCCCAATCGGTTGGGGTAATGCGGGCAGAGACGCCGTGTGTGACGCGCCCGGCGACGTTTGTAGAGACCGCGTATATTCTGGAAGGATAATTGAACCGTGAAATCGTTTATGAACCGGCGTAGTAGCCAACCTATGACCTCGGGCCGAGCTGCCCAAAGTGGGTTTACCCTGATCGAACTGCTCGTTGTGATCGCCATCATCGCGATCCTCGCCGCGATCCTGTTCCCCGTGTTTGCCCAAGCCCGCTCTAAGGCGCGGCAGACGGCGTGTTTGTCTAACATGAAGCAGATCGGTTTAGCCACCGTGCAGTACTGCCAGGACTATGACAACACTGTCGTGTTACTCGACATTTATGGGAACAGTTACGAACCGTACATCGGTGCCGCGCGACTTCAGCCGTACGTCAGTAACTTTGGCGTATTCAAGTGTCCCGACTCGGCGTTCGACATGGGAACGACACAAGCCCAGCAACATGATAACGGCAACGGTGACTATCTGAGCGACCCCGCTACCCAGGGTCTTCGGGCGTCCACCCAGGGCGACCTCAAGTATTATAACGACGTTTACCCGCCGATGGATTACAAGTTCAACCCATCGTTTTATGGTCAGATGCCTCCTCGTGATCTCGACTCGGCCGATATGTGTTCCGCCTCGCAAACCGCACTCGCGATTGATTGGCCCCCGATCACCTCCACCTGGCCTGGGCCTACCTGGTGGGGTGGCAAAGGGCAGAAAGCAAAAGGGCGTCATACGGACGGCTCGGTCATCATGTTCGCCGATGGCCACGCTAAGTGGTTCCCGTTTAGCCAATTGTTCCCCGGTGGGTCGGATCTAGGTCGTAGTGACGAGTGGAACTACTGGGGCTTCTGGTGGGGTGCGCAGAAGTATGGCGGACGTGAGCCAAACGACGGTACCTTCACTAATGGCTTGAACGGCTGTAAGTGACCTGATGATGCCTGCCGAGCACCGGTCATAACCCCGGTGCTCGGTGTGCGTTGTCAAGGCTTCCAGGATAAAGTATATTATGAGATCTGTACATACACGGCTGCTCCCTTTATGTGCTGTTTTGTCAGTATTCGTACTGACCGGATGCACTAAAAAAGACGACCCATTACCTACCACAGCGAGTTCCGGGACAGCTACGTCTGCTCCCTCGAATTATCAGGATACTGTTAAGCAAATACAGGATGATCCAAACATGCCGGATCAACTGAAGAGAGTGCGGATAGAGGCCGCCAAGCAACGCTTCGGCCCTTCGGCAGCGGGCCAAAAGCCTGTCGCTCCCGCGGCACACTGATCAGGGATGTTCGAGCGGTAGTTGCTATACGCCAATGTCGCCGTTATGAAATACTTCCGGTGATAAATATGTTGACGATACATCCTGCGACATCCGCCGACTTCGACGCTGTCGCCGAACTGATCTATGTCGGCACCAACTACTGGTACCAGACGCACGGAATGGGGCGCATCTTCGGCGGGGCGGTCTCCGCGACGCGGCTGTTTCCCGAGGTATATGAGGATCTCGACCCCGGTTGCTGTCTCCTCGCCGAAGACGCCGCGACCGGGCGGCTCGTCGGCTCCTGCTTTTACCGCGTCCGCCCGACGCACGTCTCGCTCGGCATCCTGAACGCGCACCCGGCCTACTTCGGGAGCGGCGCGGCGCGACAAATGCTCGCCGCCGTTATCGCCGTCGCCGAGAAGGAAGGGAAGCCGCTCCGTCTGGTATCATCCGCGCTCAACCTCGACTCGTTCTCGCTCTACAACCGCGCCGGTTTCGTGCCGCGCCTCCTGTTCCAGGGTATGACGGTCGCCGTTCCCGAGTCCGGGCTACCGCACCCGCCGCCCGACGGCGGCGCGGATGTCCGTCTGGCAACGCTCGAAGACGTGCCGCTCATCGCCGCGCTCGAACATCGAATCCAGGGCATCAGCCGACAGAGCGACTGGCAATACTTCATCGAAAACCAGCGCGGCATCTGGCGCACCGTCGTATATGTATCTCCCGACAGCGGCGAAATAGTTGGCGCGTTGGCATCCGTCTCGCACCCGGCGAGCCGCTTCATCGGACCCGGAATCGCCGTCACCCCGGAGGTGATGGCCCCGCTCCTGTGGGCGCAACTCGACGCGCAACGTGGCATGGCCCCCGTCTTCCTACTTCCGGTCACGGCGACCACGCTCGTACAACTCGTCTACACATGGGGCGCGAGAAACTGCGAGCTGTACGTCGCGCAATGCCGTGGCGAGTGGTTCGTCCCGACCGGCGTCGTCATGCCCACCTTCCTGCCCGAGTCCGCCTAGTTCTCGCTACGAAATATTCTTTAGCAGACCACCCGCTCGCGGCGATAAAGAACCCGGAACGGTGGCAATGAACTACCTGTTCTAATAAGTGGGTATCCATCGCCCCGCGCCGTTCAGGCGGCGCAATGAACCGTGGCTTCGCTCACGCGAGGCAAAGATACAAAAAACGAGGGAGCATTTTTGGTACGTAGCCGTGCCTTCCGAAACAGGAGGAATTGGCGATGACTGTAATATTGGCTCTAGCCTGCGTCGTGCTCGTGTCGCTTGGCATGACAAGCATAGGCACGTGGCTCGCACTCGATGAGCAGGTGTAAGACCTGCTGAACCGGACCGGCGCGGATGTTCCGCGCCGGTTCAAAACTTTCCCGCCCCGCGCGTGTCCACACTTTCGCCGGTGACAAGCGACTAATCCGGCGTATAATGAATCGTTTATGCATCGAAGAAAGCGTGTCCTCTCGTTGAAACCTGCCACATGTTGGGTTTCGGTGTTGGGACGCACTCGCCCTATCCCCTCTAGAAGCCCCGGACTTCGCACTCTGGCATGGCTCGCGCCCGTGCCGTCGCCAGCCCGAGCCGTCCCCCTATACCGTGGTACCGCGCGAGTTGCGTTCACCCGCGTCAAACGCTCCGCGTTTACGAATGCGGCCGCCGCGTTTACGCTGATCGAACTGCTCGTCGTGATAGCCATCATCGCCCTACTCGTTGCGATTCTTTTCCCCGTGTTCGCTCAGGCGCGGGAGAAGGCGCGACAGACGACGTGCCTATCCAACATGCGGCAACTGGGTATAGCTTTCTCGCAGTATGCACAGGATAACGACGAGACGCACCCGTTCGCATGTCCTGCGAAAGGGAAGGGCGGAAAAGGCGGCGGCTGGTGGGGCGAGGGGTGGGCGTACGCGATCCAACCTTACGCGAAGACGTACAAAATCTATGTCTGTCCCTCCGACGGCGAGGACTCCGTGGTTTACGCCGGGTGGCCCGCGCCAGTCGCCTCCATGTCCTACGCCCCAAACGCGTACATCCGCGACCGCCAGACCGGACACTACGGCGCGGTACCACTCGGCGGCGATTGGATGTTCGACGCGGGGGGCGGCATTAAGCCCCCGTTTCGCCTCATAGGTCTTTCCGACATCCCCCGACAGACCGAGACTATCCTGCTAGCGGAGCGGCACAACTCGGATCTCAAGGCGCGCGGCAAAGACGGGCAGGGCGTGCTCGGCTACCCGCCCTTCGTCGGCACGGACGAGCTGGACGCGTTCTTCGGGCTTGGCGAATCCCCCGACGGGACGGCGACGGCCGCGTGGCCAGCGGGCAAAGAAGGCACCGTCACCGCGCGGCACAACGGCCTGTCGAACATCTGCTTCGTGGACGGCCATGTAAAGGCCATCGAGCCGGGGCAGACGAACCCGGACCCGGTCAAACAGCCGGAGCGCAACATGTGGGACGCCTCGCGCAAGTAACCCGCGCGGGCGACGCGGAACACCGCGCCGCCCGCGCGCCGTTCCGTTACTTGTAGGTGGCTTTCAGCAGGTCGAGGAACGCCGGGGGCACGACCTTGAGCGTCGCGGTCGCCTCCACGATGTCAACGCCCTGTACTTCGGTGCCGACCAGTGCCGCCATCTTGCCGAAGTCACCCGCTTTGACAAGCTCCGCCGCCTTCATGCCAACGCGCATTCCGAGTACGCGGTCGAAGAGGGTGGGGGAACCGCCCCGATGGACATGCCCGACCACCGCCGAGCGCGTCTCCCAGCCCGTTTGTTTCTGGATGGTGTCCGCTAAAAACTCGCCGACGTTGCGGTCGCCTAGCTGGACGTGGCCGAACGCGTCCACCGCTTTCGCCTCGCCCGCATCCGGCAGTTCCGTACCTTCGGAGGCGACGACGAGTCCGTACTTCTTACCCCGCGCCTTGACTGCCAGCAGATGCTCGCACATCGCTTCGACATCGAGCGGCTCCTCCGGCAGGGTCACCCAGTCCGCGCCGCCCGCAAGCCCGACGTACGCCGCGACCCAGCCCGCGTGCCGCCCCATCACTTCGAGCACCATTACGCGTCGGTGGGAGCGGGCGGTATCGCGCAGTCGGTCCAGTGCTTCCATACCGACGCTCGCCGCCGTGTCGAAGCCGAACGTGAAGTCGGTCTTGTTCAAATCGTTGTCCATCGTTTTCGGGACGCCGACCGTGGGCACACCATGCTGGCTGAACAGTTTCGCGGCGACACCGAGCGTATCCTCGCCGCCGCATGCGACGATCGCGTCGAAGCCCGCCGACTTGATGTTGGCGAGCACCGCCTCCAAGTCAGATTCGCTTTTGAACGGGTTCGTGCGCGAGGAGCCGAGCATGGTACCGCCCTGATAGATGATCTCTTCCACGTCCTTGAGTCCCAGCGGCTCGTAAATGCCCTTCACGAGACCGCGCCAGCCCTCTTGGATGCCGACGAACTCGAAGCCGAAGTCAAGTCCGCGATAAACGATGCCGCGGATCGCGGGGTTCAAGCCGGGACAGTCGCCGCCGCCCGTTAAAATGCCAACTTTCATATACGTTGCTCCATCCGGTAGTTTTGCCGTCGCCGCGCCGCGCGCACTCCCTACATACCGCAACCAGGGGGCAGATTCCTCCCCCGCCCACGCCGCGCCTTTCGCTACGCCGCGTGTCACGCGCCGGTAAATCGCCGACATAGGCAGGCGACATGACACGGAAG
Organism: Armatimonadota bacterium; assembly: GCA_043754515.1. Lineage (GTDB taxonomy): Bacteria > Armatimonadota > Armatimonadia > Armatimonadales > Armatimonadaceae > JACMIU01. The sequence continues at coordinate 18,559 of JAYUUO010000174.1, read as the reverse complement.
GAATCTCGACCGCTCCGTCCATACCCTCGCTGACGGCGAACCGCTAATCGCCGTCAGCGTCGCGCTCATACTGCTCGACGCAGGGCGCGTCCTGAGACACGAGTAGATAAGCACGGAGCGAGGCGAGGCGCATATAGTCGCGCAGTTTGATGCCGCGATCTATATGTTCAGTGGAAGGAGAGAGGACTTCAATAAGCACCGTGGGGTTGGTCAGCGTGTCAATGTGCAGAGTATCCACGAGGTAATTACCGCACACGATGCCAGCGTCGGGGTAGTAACAGTTGCCCGCGCAAATCCGCGTATCGCTGAAGAACACGTCACAGTCGCGTTCACAGGCTTGGTAAATCAGTTCGCTGACGATGTTGCCCGCGATCGTCCCGTGTGTTCGGGTTGCGTCTGCCAGGGGGACAATATCTCCTAAGACGAACTCGCTCTTACGCTCCGCCGCGCTGTCCATCGCGAGGTAGTCGGTGGCGGAAAGGCGGCGCGGCAGGGGGGTGAAAACGACCTTTTCACGTGTGGGGGCTTCGAGAATAGCGGTACTCATGGCCTCAGTGTACCAGAGTGCATATCGCCCCATTTCGCCCTCCCGGCGGGAGGGCGAGACAAGACGCACTGTTCACTAAGAGGCGCGTCGGCGGCGTATGACGACCACTCCGGCAAGCGGAACGGCGAAGAGAGCGAGTGTGCCGACTTCCGGCACGGCGACCGCGCTGACGTTGTCGAGGATCCCGTCGGAACTTATAGTGGTGGACGCGGTGGAGTCGGTAAAGCGGAGCGTTGTCTGCGCCCCGGTCGCGGTGAAGGCGAAGGTGTACGTCGTCTTCATGACGCTGGAGAACGCTGTTTGGCTTCCCGGCACGCTGTCGGTGGCGGTGACGGAGCCAAGGAGGGCGGCGTTTGTGGTATTTATCGCGGCAGCGACAACCTGTTGCTTACCACCGCCGGTATTGGTGGCATAGTTACCGTACACGAACGCTACCGAGTAGACTTGTCCCGGGATCGTGGCGAGGTTCTGCGATAGCACGGCGTTCGGCGCGAGATCGGCTGCGTTGAACGCAAACATCCCCGTACCAAACGCGGCGGTAGGGGTCATGACATAGCTGGCGTAAGGGCTTGCGCTGGCGTTGCCGATGAGCGTCCAACTCGCATTACCGCTCTCAAAACCGGGGTTCTGAACGAGATTTTGAGCGGAAACGGTGGTCGGGAAGCACATCGCGGCGGCGAGAGTGACGAGCGTGGCGGTTGTGAAAATCAAAGGAAAATGCATCGGAACGTATCTTTCTATCGCCGTCTGGGGATCACGAAGTGGGCGGTGACGCGTCTTATTTACACGCCAACGTCCCTTTCTCCTGCGCCGCTTCGGGGTAGCTTACGGCTTTTTTACGGCGCGCGACGGCAACGACACCTGCTGTAATGCCCGTCAGGGCGAGCGCGAGGCTTCCGCTTTCTGGCACGGCGACATTGTTGAAGGCCAAGCCTGTCGGCACGCTACTGACCGTGGCAAAATTGCTGACGGTACCTGTCGTAGTAACTTTCAAAACCCGATTCGTGCCGTCGTTAACTCCGACAAACAGGTCGCCACTATTGCTGAACGCCATCAAGATGAGGCTATTGATACCGCTCGCATAAGTGCTGGCGCCCCCCGAGGGCGTCACCCGGCTGATAGTCGTTCCTCCGTAGTTTCCGACAAACAGGTCTCCCGCGCTGTTGAAGGCGAGCGCGAATGGGGTGGTAAAACCGGTGGCGAATGTGGTAGCGTTCCCTCCCGCGATCTTTATGATGACACCATTGGCACTGCCACTGGCATACACCGCGTTCGCGCTGTCGAGCGCGACGCCCAGAATACTACTGATGTTTGCAAAAAGTAAGAGGCGCGCCACCCCCGGACAGAATGCGCGCGATTCGGCTGTTACTCGGGTCAGCGATGTAGAGACCACCGCCACTGCCGAAAGCCAAGCCCTGAGGGTTACTAAAACCGCTACCATAGGTGCTGACGCCGCCACCGGGCGCGATGCGGCTGACAAGTCCGGTGCCATTATCGGTGACAAAAAGATCGCCCGTGCTACCGAAAACGAGGTTGCGCGGGTTACCAAACCCGGTGGCGAAGGTTGAGACCGTGCCACCCGGCGTTATCCGCTTTGTGTTGCCGACATTGTTATCGGCGACGAACAAGTCTTGGGCAACGGCGTGCCTGGTCACGGAGGCAAGGGCGACGAGGGCGACAACTACGCCGACGAAACGGAATTTCGACAACACGGGTACCAGAGCGCGAGTATTGCGAGAACGCATCGGGACGTTTCCTTCCGCCACGCCGAGAAGCGAGCATGATTGCGGGTAGGTTATTTCAGCGGCGACGGGAGTTAGTCACCAATCGCCGCCATCATGTTCCATCGGTCACTCTCGAAGTGAGAAACCTCACGCCGCCCGTTTGCGCCGAATGACTAACGCGCTCATCAGTCCCATCGCGGGGACGAGCAGTGCGAACGTGCCGGTCTCGGGAACCGTCGTGACATTGAGCGTGAACGCGCCTACTTCATCCCTAACTGTGTTCGTCACATTGTTAAACGGGCTGACAAAATCCGGCCCCGCCGCGTAAAAGAACGACGTGAGCGTGACCGTGGTCGCGCCGGACGAGTATAGAACGGTGCCGGAGCCGGGGACGCTGTTGAGCGAGACGTCGCGTACGTTCGCACTGTACGGCGTGAAGGCGTTGCCCGCCCCGTTCGCCGCGTTACTCGCCGTGATGCGCGGCGTGCCGTTTACCCCGTCGAAAAAGAGCGCGAGTTCGAGCGAGGCGTCCCCGGTGGTGTCGCCATAAAACTGGAACGTGTTCGCGCCTGGCGCGAGCGTGAGGTTGACAGACGTCGAAGCCGCGTCACCGGAGTTGAGGAACGACGCGCCGCTGTTCTGCGACAGGTACAGGTTGAATCCGGCGTCGGGACCCTGTGTGTTCCAGTACCGGTCTAAAGCGACGTTCTGTAGCGTCACTCCCGACAAAGTAATTGCCCGTGCGCTCGCGACTGGGGCAAGGACGATGGCTATCGCGAAAGCGGCGCGTAGGATGCGGGTGATGTTATTCATGGCAAAAGGATCATTTCTCGGCGGGCCTCCGGCCCACCGCCAGCACGAATGGGAGCCAGACATAATACCCAACAAATGCGCAACCGCATCGCTTATTTCAGGATAAATCACTCGCCGCGGGATGTGCCTGCATCATCTCGCGCACCTGACAGCCGCCCTGCTTCGCGTGGGGCGGCTGTCGCGGCCGGGCCACTGGGTATCGGCCTATTTCTTGCGGCGTATCAGAGTGCCGATCATGCCGATCACTGGCAGAATCAAGCCGAGCGTACCCGCCTCCGGCACGACGGCGGGGTTATTCAGCGTGAACTGCCGCTGGACGTTGTTCGACTTGCCGGTCTCGTTGCGTATGCTCACAGGGAGCGGCGCGGATGACGTGTATACTGTGCCATTCTGAAGCGCGCCTGTGACATTAAACGTGTCGCGATTGTCGGCGAGACCGACATAGGTCGCGACCAGACCGGTACCGAAGATATTCGCCCGCGCGCCTGTATCATAGAGGAAGACGCCACTGAGTGGGACGGTCGGAACGATACCGCCTGTTATTGTCGCGACGGAGTTAGCTGTCAGTGTCATCAAGGTGAACACTCCGCCACTGATATTCGCTGTCGGTGCTTGTGTAGTGCCTGCCGTGCCGAGGAACAGACTATTAATCGCGGCACCATCGTTATTCATCGTGACGTTCGCGTTGTTGGAAAAGGTCGCTTCAGTGATGTTGCCAGCTGTGATCGCCGTTATGCTGTTGTCCTCGCCGAACAGATTGTTTATATTGCCGCCGTTGATATTGGCGCGGAACGCTCCGAAGGTTCGGACGCCGTACCCTGCCAGACCGTTGACGTTTGGAACGCGGCGGGTCGTGTTCGCCCCGGCACCAACGGTGAAAGTCGCGGTACCGGAGAGAGTTGTCAGGTTCGACGCGCTGGTCTTGCCCACATACAGATCGGTGCCGGATATGTCGGCGCTCAGGGATGTGTCTGCCGTAACGAAGTACGTCTTGTTGGCATTGTCGAACGTGTACGACGAGCCGGACGTGTTGGGTACGATCGGCGCGGCGAATACGGGCGCGGCGGCGAGCGTCGCCGCTAGAGTTAGTACGAGATGTTTCATAGCGAGAATCCTTCTAGCCACCACACGGTTATTAGTAGGGAACAGGGCGACCGCAACCAGTTTCCCCAGTATGCCCGCGATTGCACGCCTTTGTGAGAAATATCACAGCCTCCTTTCAATGCGGGGGGTGTTCGCGCGGGTGTCACCGGGGGCGGTGGAAACGACGCCTAAATAGGTACACTAATCCCGTGGAACGGAACAACATTATGGCGACAGGATCGGCGGGTATTCGATTACCGCGCGTGGTGATCATCGGCGGCGGATTCGCCGGGTTAGAGGCGGCTAAGGTTTTAGGCAATAAGCCTTGCGAGGTGATCGTTCTCGACCGGACGAACCACCACGTATTTCAGCCGCTTCTATATCAGGTGGCGACCGCCGCGCTCGCACCGACCGACATCACGTCTCCGATCCGGCATATCCTGCGCAAGTTCCGCAACATCAGCGTTCTGCTCGCCGAGGTCAAGGAGATTGACCCGGAACGGCGCGTCGTGATCTTCGACGACGAGCGGGACGAGTTGCCGTTTGACTATCTGCTACTGGCCACCGGAACGCGACACGGCTATTTCGCGCACCCGGAATGGGAGCGGATCGCGCCGGGCCTTAAGTCCATCAACGACGCCATGGAGATCCGCCAGCGGTTTTTGATGGCGTTCGAGGAGGCGGAAAAGCACGAAATCGAGCGCGACGCGGCGGACCGCATGGCAAGCACGGCGGACGATGAACCGCGCCTTTCGTACGAGATCCGTCGGGCGGAGGCGGAGCGGGAACGCGCCGCCGTCGAGCGGGACGCGTTTTTGACGTTCGTGATCGTCGGCGGTGGGCCGACGGGGTGTGAACTGTCGGGCACGATCCAGGAGATCGCCCGAAAAGCGATGCGTGATGATTTCCGGCGCATTGACACCCGTGCTGTCCGCGTGATCCTGATTGAGGCGGGACAGCGTATTCTGGCGCAGTTCCCGGAGGATCTCGCCAGTCATGCCCGACGTGACCTGGAGAAATTGGGGGTCGAGTTCCGCGTGGGCGACCCGGTAGTGCGGCTGGAGAACGACACCGTGTACCTCAAGTCCGGCGAGAGTATCCCCGCGAAGACGGTGATCTGGGCGGCGGGCAATGTCGCATCGCCGCTCGCCAAAAACCTGACGGATCAGCTGGATAAAGCCGGGCGCGTCAAGGTCGGGAAAGATTTGTCGGTGCCAGGTCACCCGAACATCTTCGTCGCGGGTGATCTGATGACGTTCACGATGCCGAACGAGCAACTCGTCCCCGGCGTCGCGCAGGGAGCCATCCAGAGCGGCGCGGTAGCGGGCGGCAACATCCTGCACCGCCTATATGGGGAAGGGACCGTCCCGTTCTCCTACTGGGACAAGGGGAACCTCGCGGTCATCGGGCGCGGCAAGGCAATCGCCGATCTGCATTTCACCAAAGTCAGCGGCTTCATCGCGTGGTGCATCTGGCTATTTATACACATCCTCTATCTGGTCGGGTTTCGGAACCGGCTCTCCGTGCTCATCCAGTGGTCGTATGCGTATCTCTTCTTCCAGCGCGGTGCACGCCTGATCCATCCCGTGGGGGCGCAGGAACGGGTTTTCTCTGCCAAACCCGAGGAGCCAAAGCCGTTCAATCCGGGGGCGAAAGAGACCAGCGCGGTGTGGCGCTAGTCTCGATTTCCTGGCCACGACATGGGCCCACGCGGAGTCTTCTCCGCCTCGTGGTAGCCATACTGTTGCTCATAAGCCGTGACGCCCACGCCGACCTCCCGCCCCCGGTCGCCGCTAGCCGGGATGCGCTCACCGCCGCGCTGTCACCCGACACTCGTAGCGAAACCCTGCCCGGTGAATACGTGATCGTGACCCCCGAACCGTTCGCGCCGGTCACGGTAGCGGTTGACCCGGTGTACAAGAGCAAGACGTCTCGCGCCATATATATTTACGAGAAGGAGAGGGACACCGGCAGAATGTCACGTCGTGCCGTGTTACATTTCGAGCCGGATGACCGCGCCGCCGCCGTGTCATCCGCCCGATGGATCGCCCGCTTTCTGCGCCTGCACCGCGACCATTTCGGGCGCGAGACGCACTTCCCGCGCGGCGCGGAAGTGGCCGATGTCTGGTTCGCGCCGACCACGTTCGTGACCGCTGGTGAGGGTGGGGAGACGCGCGACGCGAACGTGTACATCTTCGCCGCCAGTGCCATCAAATCGCCCTTGGAACTGGTCCGCACCGTCGCGCACGAGTGGGGGCACCTGACGCTCCCCGCCGCTCGGGGCTACGCCGAACCGGAATACGACGCCGCTGGATACCTGGGCGAGCGGTTGTATATGAAATGGCTTTTGGGCGACAGACGGACGGCGTACCCGAAAGACATGCAAGAGATTACTAATGCGATAGTCTTATACAATGCGCGGCAGGTCGCGCCGCTAATGGCGCGGTGGCAGAGTGGGGGGCCAACGAGCAACGCGCTCGACGGCGACCGCGCCATCTCGATGGACTATTACATCGGGGCGGTTCTGGACTCCGACCGGGCGTTCGGCTCCCGTCTAGTCGGTGACGCGCTTTTCACCATCGCCGACACCGCGCCGAAAGACTTCCTCGTCGCGCTCTCGGGGGCGGTCGCCGATCGGATGAGGGCGGGGCTGAAACTAGCACTCCCGGCGTGGGTTCCGCTAAAGACAGGAACCTGCGAGGCGGCGAATGGGGGGCTGACGTTACTCATGAGTGGAGCGAAGCCTCTCTCCGTCGGGACCGGTGGGGGCACGGACGCGGTGCGGTTCCGCGTCACCAGGCCGGGTTGGTATAAAGTGAGCGCGAAAAAGTCAACTACCTCCGGGGCGGGCGATGCCACGGCCGTTGGCCTGAAGTATATCCTGGCGAAAGCGACGCCATAGCACGGTAGAATATGGCACGCGAAGAGGAGCTTAAACCATGCCGACACTTGCAGACCATCCCCTCGACATTCCCGCCGCGCGGGTAGGCGTGAACGGTCACGCGACCAGACCGATGACCCCCGACGAGCTTGTCGAAGCCTTATGCCGTGAGGAAGGTGAAGCGGAGATAGTGGGCGGAAAGATTGTACAACTCGATATGACGGAACGAGAGCCGGGCTTTGCGGGAGACGAGATATTTTTCGCCCTGCGCCCTCATGTGAAAGCGGCAAAACTTGCCACGATCGCGGTGGGAGACGGCAAGGCGTTCCTGTGTGACCTGCCGCGCCGCCAGTCTTTCGCGCCTGACGCCGCGTACTACGAAGGCACCGACAGCGGGATGAAGTTCTTCCCGTCCGCGCCGCGCTTCGCCGCCGAAGTGCGCTCCGAGAACGACTACGGCGTTGCCGCGAAGCGGGATATGACCGCGAAGCGGGGCGATTACTTCGCCGCCGGCAACGAGGTCGTCTGGGATGTTGACCTGCTCGCATCCGACGCCGTGGTTCGCAAGTTCACCAGAGCGGGCGGTGCGCGAACGCCAATCGCCGTCTACGAGCGCAGTGAGACGGCGGACGCGGAACCCGCCGTCCCCGGCTTCACGATGCCTGTAGATGAGTTGTTCGGATAGCCCATGATTCTTAGCACCCTCGGACCCTTCGCGTCCCATTGCAAAGTGAATCTCACGCTCGACGTATTCGCGCCCCGCCCGGACGGGTTTCACGAACTGGACAGCATTGTCGCGAAGTGGTCGCCGCATGACGAACTATTGCTCTTCACCGGCTTGAACAAACACGGAGGCGTTATTTATCTCAAATGCGATGATCCTGTGTTGCCGACCGATGAGCGCAACCTGGCGTGCAAAGCGGCGCAAGTTTTCCGCGACGAGTTTGATCCTCGTCATTCGTGGAACTTCGGAATCGAGATGCGAAAGCGGTTGCCATATCAAGCCGGGTTAGGGGGCGGTAGTAGCAACGCGGCGACGGTAATTCAAGGATTCTTCGACTTCATAGTGCGCTCGGGTCTTGAAGAGTTATCCACGAAACCGGAGCACGCTGATATGGATGTCGCTGTGCTTTGCTCCCGAATCTGCCGAGAAATTGGGGCGAAAGTTGGCTCCGACGTGCCGCTGTTTCTCATCCCCGGCGCGGTACGAATGCGCGGGCGTGGCGATCTGGTCGAGCCTCTCGCTACTAATATCCCAGCCCTGCATGGCGTGCTCGTCAAGCCGCATGTCGGTGTCCCGACACCCGCCGCTTTCGCGCTCCTAGACGCGGTGCCGAACCGCGTTCCCGGCACCGCGACCCAAACCCTGCTTTCCGTGCTACAATCGAATCCGAACGATCTTTCCGCCATCGCGTCCGCGCTCGGGAACGACTTCGAGCAGGCCATCCTGCCCGCGTTCCCCGAGGTCGCCGAAGCGCACCGCGCCGTACAGGGCGCGGGCTCGCTCCGCGCTTTGCTGTGCGGCTCCGGCTCGGCCGTTTTCGGCCTCGCGCTATCGGCGGAGCACGCGGGCGAGATGACGCGGGCATTGCGCGAGTCGCAACGGTTCGCCTGGGTCGAGGTCGCGGAATCCCTTTGAAGTGAAAATGCCCCCGTTGAAATCGAATCACACCATCCTTGCCGACACAACAATCGCCTGCACCGTCTGCGGCGAGACCGACGCGACCCTGTGGCGACTGGGCGTAGACCATCTGCTCGGTGGCACCCTGCGCTACCGCGCCGTGCGCTGCGTGCGTTGCGGAACGCGTCGCCTCGACCCACGACCCAATGCCGACACGATGGCGCAATATTACAGTCCCCGAACCTATGTCCGCGCCGAGGACCCGCTGAGCGAAGTCGGCAAGCGGCTCGACGCCTACGCGGGGCGGATGGCGGCAACCGTCTCGGACCGGGATCTACCTCCCGGAACGCGCAGTGCCCTGGACATCGGGTGCGGAGACGGCCGATTCATGGCGGCACTCCAGAAGAAGGGGTGGCGTGTGACCGGAACCGAAACGGACCCCGCCGCCGCGACACTCGCCCGAAACCGCACCGGCGCAATCATCCGCGAAACGTCGCGACCCGAGGACGACGAACGGTTCGACTTCATCTCCCTGCTCCACGTTCTGGAGCATGTTGCCTCGCCGCGCGAGATGCTGGAGTCGGTGCATTCGCTTCTGAAACCAGGCGGCGAGATTCTGCTGGTGTTGCCGAACGCCGGGAGCATCGAAGCATACCTTTTCGGGGCGTCATGGTATCACCTGGATCTGCCGCGCCATCTGTGGGCGTTCTCGCCGGGTTCCCTGGTCCGCCTCGTGGAAACCTGCGGGTTCTTCGTAAAGCGCGTACAGTACACACCGTTTCTGTTCGCGCCGCAGAGCCTCCTGCGTGCCGTGGGAACGGTAAACGGCGTCATGCCCGGCCAGCATGTGCAGGACATCGTGCGCATGGAGCGCGATGGTTCCTGGCAGACGCGCGTGTTCCGCGCCCTGCTCAACCTGTCGGACCGGGTCGGCAGATCCTTCCCCGGCGAGATCATCGAGTTGACCGCGACACTCGCCGCGCCCGCGTCCGCGGCTGAAGTCAGCGGAACTCAACGGTTGTAGTGACCACCGCGCTCATATTAGCCGGGGGGGATCTACCGGAAGCGTTCATCCCGGTCGCGGGCGGCGTGACCAACCGCGCCCTGATCCGCGTCGGGCCGAACGGCGAAACGATGCTCGATCTGGTCGCGCACGCGGTTCAAGACGGGTTCGCCGCCAATACCTTCGCCGGGGGCAGGATTTTGGTCGCGGGCGATGTGCCGCTCCCCACCGGTTGCGAGGCGGTGGCCGGTGGCGCGTCGCTCGTGGAAACTTTAATGAACGGGGTCAGCGCGCTACGCCCGGACGAAACGAACTTGCTGATCGTGACCGCCGACATCCCGTTCCTGACTGGCGACGCGGTAGACGATTTCCTCCGCCGCGCGGAGGCGGTTCGACCGACGGCGTTCGCTTACTCCATTATCGCGGCGGACATATGCCGGGCGGCGTTCCCCCGGATGAAGAGAACTACGTTGCGTCTCGCGGAGGGGGAGTTCACCGGTGGCAATCTCGCGCTACTGGACCCGGCGTTCCTGCGCGAAAACGGGTCCGTCATTCGAGACGCATACGCTAGGCGCAAGGACACGGGTCGTCTGGCGGGGATGCTGGGGGCGGGGACGCTCGCGAGGCTTCTCCTATCGCGCCTGGTTCCGTCACTACTAACCATCAGGCACGTCGAGCAGGCGGCGGGACGCCTCCTCCGCTCGGCGAATCCGAGGGCGGTGATCACGCCATTCCCTGAGATCGGCGCGGATATTGACCGCCCGGAAGAGATAACCATCGCGCGTGAAATATTGGCGAAAGACGTCGAAACCGAACAGTAGTTGACGAACCTTCATTTGACGCGTATAATCAGCACGAGGCAAATAGATATAAAGCGAGGAGGCAACGCAATCGCTCGATCTTTGCTCCAAGAAATACACATTGACGCCCTGTATCAAGCCGGGTGAGGATTGAAAAAGCCGTGACGCCGATTGTTCTGAATGTAGGTTTCTATAACTTCGTCTCTTCGACCAAGATACTCGCTCTGATCCGATCCGACTCCGCGCCCATGCGCCGAGTCGTGCAGGAAGCCCGCAAAGGCGGTACCCTGATCGACGCGACACAGGGGCGCAAGACCAAAAGCGTAGTCTTTCTGGATGGCGGGTTCGCGGTCGCATCCGCGCTCTCGCAGGAAACACTCGCCCGCCGCTTGGGCGGCAAAGAACAGCAGCCGCTCGCCGGTACGCCGGAAGAGGATGCCATTGTGAAACGGGAACAGGTCGAAGCCGATTCGGAACTGCCCAACACCGGAGAATAAAGTTTGACGTTAGGCGATCAGAAAACTGAAGAACCGAAGCGACCGGGGAGACTTTTCGTCGTTTCCGGTCCCTCGGGTGTCGGCAAGGACACCGTTCTGGAGCACTTCCTGCCGACCATCGCCGATGTACTTTTGAACGTGTCGGCGACCACCCGCCCCCCGCGCCCCGGCGAGGCGGAGGGTAAGCCCTACTTCTTCCGCACCGTGCCCGAGTTCCGCGACATGGTGGAGCGGGACGAGTTTCTAGAGTACGCGAAAGTTAACGGCAACCTGTACGGCACGCCGAAGGCGTGGGTGGACGATCAATGCCGCGCCGGGTCCGACGTGATCCTGAAGATTGACGTCCAGGGCGGCCTCGCGGTGCGCACCAAAGTCCGCGCCGCTGTGCTCATTTTCCTCATGCCCCCGTCCGTCGCCGAACTCGAACGCCGACTCCGCTCCCGCTCCACGGAGTCCGAGGACGAAATAACGACGCGGCTTCTGGACGCCCGCTCCGAACTGCAACAGATCCCGAACTACGACTACGCGGTCACGAACGACGACATCACCGAGGCGTCCGACCGCATCCGCGCCATCTTCCTCGCCGAGCGTTGCCGCACGCACCCCGAGTGGCACGGCGAGCGGCCTAGCGTTTCTTGGGGGGGCGTGTGAGCTCTCTCGCGACATCAGTAGCAGAACCGGCGCGGTATAATTAGAGTTATGAGCAACAACCAAACCGATGTCAACACCGCCTTGCCTTTAGGCACGGGCGCGGGCGTTGTATGACCGGTTGTGCGTTGAGATCGAGACGGCGGGTAACATCGGCAAACTCGTTTCGTTCGACACAAACACCGGCGACTATGCGATTGGCGACGATAACAGTTTCGCCACGCCGAATTCCCTGCGGGCGAAAAACCCCGACGCACATATAGTCACGCTTCACCGGCTTCTTGACTCTGCCCCCGCGAGCCGTCGCCGCGCTCGGTTTGCCGTTCGCGGAAAACATCCCCGCGAGCCTCGCCGACGATAGCGAGATTGAGATTGCGGTTCACAGAGCCGTCATACTTTGGAACGGCGCGGAACGTGACGTGCGCATTCTGGCGACGGGCCGCCGCCCTCTCCTTGGAACCGCGCTATTGAGTGGGCAGGAGCTTGTCGCACAGTTCGTCGAAAATGGGCTGGTTTCCTGGACGAAGTGTAGCCCGGTCGGAACGCAGGGCGGGAGGAGAGCGAACGCCAGGCCACTCACGCATGATTCTTCGGGTGGCTACGCCGCGACGCGCCACAGGACGCCGAGAAGCCGCTCGATCTGGACTAAGTAGTACGTTTCGCGGTCAACCCGCACGTCGCTTCCGTGGAGCGAGAAGAACTTCCAGATATCCCCGCTCGTCACCGCGCCGTACACCGTTTCGATAGGCTCGTGGTTCGCTTCGTTGAACCGCTGGGCACCGACCATTGTAGCGACACACTGCCCGTAGCCCGTTGCGACATCCTCTTTCTTTACCTCGACAACCGCGAAAACGGGTGCTTACACGACGCTTAGATACGGGGAGTGGGTGAGGAGAAAGTCAAAGTACCCGGCAAGCCCGACCGACGCGTCCACGTTAAACACGTTGCCGGAAAACAGGTTCACACTCTCGCCACGCATCCGCCGCGCTTCGGTGAGTATTGGAGAAACCAGCATTTCGGAGCGCGCTTTTCCCGTAGCTATTGAGAGAGCAAGGGGAGCGTTACAGGCGAGCGTTTCACGCAAAAGGTCGCTGGCATCAACCGGCGCGAACAGGTCGCGGCTCATAGTCGAGCGATAAAGCGAACCGGGTAATGGCGGTTGGCAAAGTGAAGTCGGAGTACGTCATGGCATTATTGTACTCTGGCGCGGTAGCATGGCCGTATGACAACCGTTGACCTGTCCGGCAAAACCATCGTACTCGGTGTCGGCGGCTCGATCTCCGCGTACAAAGCCGCCGACTTGTGCTCCAAACTCGCGCAGGCGGGCGCGGGCGTGTACCCGATTCTAACCCGAGCCGCCTTGAAGTTCGTGGGCGCGCCGACATTCTGGGGGCTCGCCAGCAACCCGGTGTCCACCGATACCTTTGACGAACCGTTCGGACCGCGCGAGATCGCGCACCTGCGCTACGCCGAACTCGCCGACATTTTCGTGATCGCCCCCGCGTCCGCCGATGTACTGTCGCGGCTCGCGGCGGGCGCGGCGGATGACATGCTGAGTGCCGCGCTTCTTGCCCGCACCACCGAGCCGGTTCTGGTTTGCCCCGCCATGAACACCGACATGTGGGCGCACCCCGCCACCCGGCGCAACCGCGCAATTCTGGAGGGCTACGGCTACACATTTATCGAGCCGGGGGTCGGGCGGCTCGCCGAGGGCGTCGTCGGCGCGGGGCGTTTGCCGGAACCCACCGAAATCGTGGACGCGATACGCGCGATTCTGTTCCCCCCTGGTGACCTTGCGGGATTGACAGTGCTGGTCACGGCGGGCGGAACACAAGAGCCGATTGACCCCGTGCGCTATCTCGGCAACCGCTCGTCGGGCAAAATGGGCTACGCAATCGCGGGCGAAGCCGCGCGGCGCGGCGCGACCGTCACGCTCGTTTCCGCGCCCGTGTCGCTGACCGCGCCCGCGAGCGTCGAACTCGTGTCCGTTACAACCGCCGAAGAGATGGCGGACGCCGTGATCCCCCGCGCCGCGTCCTCCGATATAGTGGTGCAAGCCGCCGCCGTCGCTGACTTCCGGCCTAAAGTGGTCGCCCCCGACAAGCTCAAAAAGCGCGACGGCGTTTCCGTGATCGAACTCAAAGAAACGCTCGACATCGCCGCCGTCGTCGGCAAGCACAAACGCCCCGGCCAAATCTTAGTCGGGTTCGCCGCCGAGACCAGCGACGTTTTAGCGAACGCCGGGGCGAAACTATCCGCGAAAAACCTCGATCTGCTTGTCGCGAACGATGTGTCCGAACCCGGTTCCGGCTTCGGCACCGACACTAACCGAGTGACGTTCCTGCGCCCCGGTACCGCCCCCGAACCGCTTCCCCTGCTCCCGAAGTCCGACGTCGCCCGCGAACTCTGGGACCGCGTTACCACGATTCGTGCCCGTTGGCGATTTGTAGAATAGGGCGAGAGGTAAGTCACGCCTGGAAGCAGAAATGCTCAGAGGTGTCACAGATCTTGACGGAGTCGTTTCTGCCCCTCACGGTAATATTGCTGGACTCAGCGGCGCGACAGAAAAGAACACCCTCATGCGCTCCTGTTCCACACGATTTGCTACTCATGCCGCAACCCTAACCTTTTTCACACTGACAACCGCGTACGCACCGTCATGTCCGAGTCCTACCCTCCGCTCCACGTCGTATTCGTCACCCCCAAAGGCTTCCAAACCGCGACCTCGCGCTACCGATGCCATCATCTCGCCGAGGCATTGACGCCTGACGCGCCGATCAGCACCCGCTCTGCTTCCTCCGGCAACTCCAGTGCCAGAAACAGGCGTGACGGGTACAGATAATCCTCGCCTGACTCGTCTACGACACGTAGGCATCCCGCTTCGGCATCCGTGGTCGGAAGTGTCGGGTAAATCTTGCGGGCTTCGAGCGACGCCGGATACCCGTGGTCATCAAGGCACAGTGCGAATGCGGTTCGTGTGGTTTGCATTTTATTCGTCCGCGCATCGCCCTTAACCTTGCGCCACCTGCCCGCGCCGTAAGCTGCGATAAATCGGCCGCGTTCCCGAATCGAGGTGGTGACGGCAATGTTCTCAATGTTCATTATCGCGCCGCCGATCTCGAAATTCATGCCCGATTATGTCGCGTCGCCGCCCGCGAAAAACTTGCGCGAACGGCTTAATCGCATGCGACCTGGAAAACATACCGTCGTTCCTGCAAGCACCTGTGATACGGTGAGCGGATGGCAATCGAGTCGCCCCCCGGTTCACCAACCAGAAACAAAACACGTCATGAGTGCCACGTTAACTCCGGAAGAAATCGCGGGTCTTTGGGTCGTCGAGTACAACTCGGCCCAGCACTATACGCATATACAACAACTAATAGAGGCATCCGGCAAGAGGGCGCAAAAACTATCGGACGAGTTGAAGTAATCAGGTGAGTCGGTTTTATCCTGTTGTCGCCGGGAGGGGGCGGGGGCGATGCGAATACTGCCACGCGCCGGAACAGGTTTTCAACAGCGTCTTTGAAGTGGAGCATATTCACCCCGAAGTGCGCGGCGGAACAAGCGGTTACGACAACCTCGCGCTGGCATGTGTTGCTTGTAACGCCTACAAAAGCAGCTTCATCACCGGTGCTGACCCGGAAAGCAACGCCGAAGTACGCTTGTTCCACCCGCGCCAGGATGTGTGGAGCGAGCAACGGTTGCTCAATTGAAAATGAACCACGACCGGCAAATCGTCGCTCGCCGCTACTGGCGAGCTAACAGCATCTACCCGTGACGATTTTGGCAGAGCGAGTAGTAACCACGGTTCGTCTGTCCGGCACGCCCGATCCGGCAGTCAATCCAGATGTAGGAACCGGGTACGACGCGAGTATTCGACCCGGTGTTTGCCAGCGACCTTCCTACCGTGTTATTGCTAAGCGGTAGACTACTAACGGAAGGAAACCACCGATGCCACGAGTGACACCCGACACACCCGCGCTGACTGCGGTGAAGCGCGAGTTCGCCGACCTAACGATCCGAGACGCCATGCTACTCGTTCCCGCGCGGGAGTTTACGCCGTGAGAGGTGCGAAGCGAGCCGGTCGAGCCGGGGGTCTACCTGCGCGAGGCTATCGCCCGCTTCGATTACTTCGATCTTGTCGGGTCGGAGGTTGCGAAACTTTTGCTGATTGACGCCGTTCTCTTAGAAGTTCTGCCGCGTCACGAACGGCTCAAAGTGTGGAAAGGCGAGCCGCTGGAGACCGACACACTCACCGGTTTCGTAGACTATCTGATCGCCCCGAAACGCGCCTACCTCGAATACTCCCTCTTAATGTATAGTAGAAGCGAAGAAGGACGATTTCGAGAGCGGCGAGATACAGTGCGTCGCGGAAATGGCCGCGTACCGGTGGAAAAACACCCGCGCCGGGATTATCACCGACGTCTACGGCATGGTGTCGAACGGCGACGGCTGGCAGTTCTACGCGTTGCGGACGGATAACCGGATCGGCAAGTCGCGCCTCTTCGCCATCGGTCTGCTCCCCGAACTCCTGGGCGTCGTGGACACCATCTGCGCCGAGCGCGCAAAGCATGTCGCCCCGTGAGGCGGCTCCGTGTCGTGCCGTTTAAGGGCGCGCTACAACGTGTCCACGGTCGGCGTCCACGCGAGGCGCGTGAGCATCTCGCGGTAGCCGGACTCGTCTAGAGGTTTGCCGTCGTTGAGCGCGACGAAAACGCCCTCCATCACGTTCGTGCCGGGAGTACGCCCGCTGAAGCGCGGGGTCGAGGTGATCAGCAGGCGCACGCCGCGCCTCTTCAGTTCGTCGCGGTCGGCCTGCGTGGTCGTGTTTGTAATGACCACCTTGCCCGCGAGCGGCTCCCCGTCGGCGTCCGGTAGGAAGCGGCGGATCAGAAGGAAGTCGCCCGCGATCACGTCCGCCCACCGGTACCACTCGCCCCACTTCGGCGTGGTTTTCGTCTGCGAGTCGCCGGTCGGGTACAGGAGCTTGAACGGCAACTGGGTCAGGATCGGGAGCAGGGTACGCGCCGCGAGCCGGTGCGCGCCCCACGTCTTGATCGCGATGGGCACTTCCAGGCTGAACATGAAGTCGCCGAACACCACCGCACCGCCCTGCTCCACCAACGCCTCGCTCATCCCGAACCGGTCCACGCCGCAGACCATGAGCGATTTGGCATCCCGAAAATTGACGACCCCTTCGGCGGCGAGTAGGCGAACCGTTTCGCGCTCCAGCGTGTTTTTCAGACCGCTCCCGTCCACGATGGGCGACTTCGTCACGCCCGCGATCAGAGAGCGGGCGTCGCGGAACTCGTACCGCTTGCCGTTCGACCAGACGTAGCGGTCTATCCCGCCGAGGCACAGCGCGTCCGCGACGCCGTCCCACTGCCGGAGCAGGGCGTTGTACTTCGCGTAGTCGCCATCGGTGCCGACGCGTCGCAGGGTGAATGGCTCGCCGAGGAACGTTGTCTGCTCCTCGAAGTCGCGGGTCGAGGAGCCGAGGGAGACGGAGACTACTTGCTTCATCGCGTCCGTACCGGGATCGCGGTGGTGTTGGGGAGGAGGATGCGGGTTTCGGCGGGCGTCGCGTATCCCGGCTCGTCGTGCGTAACGTTCACCGAAGCGGCGGCGCACCCGAAGCGAAGCGCCTCCACCATGTCGCCGCCGTTCTGGGTCAATCGCAACGTCATCGCGCCCACCAGAGTCTGGCCGCCGCCGGTCGGGTTGAAGTGGGAGACGACCGGGGCGAGCACACGTGTCGCGCCCGCGTCGTTGATCAGCATCGCCCCGTCCTCGCCGAGCGTGACGACGACATGGGCGACGCGGTGCCTTTCGCGTAGCGCGTTGACCTCGCGCACGATGGCGGAGTCGTGGCTGAGGCTACTTTCCAGGTGCCGTTGCAACGACTTGTGCGAAACGCGGAGTAGGAACAAATCACCCGCCTCCAGACAGGCCGCGAGCGACGCCCCTTTCAGGTCGGCAACCACGGGGACGCTCGCGCCCTTCGCCTGCCCGATGATCCGCGCGAGCAGAGCGGCCTCGCCGTGATCATCGCCCGTGATCAGAAGGTGCGAGGTAGCGGGCAGGTGCCGCATCAGGGATGCGAACAGCCTTTCGTTCTCCGCCTCGGCGACTTCGGGCGGGTTCTCCGGTATCAGGGTGATTACGCCGCCCTCGCGGTCCAGAAGCAGAAAGCCGCCGCGCGTCTCGCTCGCGGTGCGCGTCAGGACGTGTGGCACGTCCTGGCGGTCGAGGGCGTCCGCGAGTAGTTCGCCGATGCGCCCACCCGCGAATCCCACCGCCAGGGTCTCACCGCCGAGTAGCCGGATCACGGACGCTGCCCGCAGCCCCGGCCCACCCGCGAATGTGGAAACGCGCAGGGGCTTTTGCGGCGCGCCGGACACGAACCGCTCGGTCATGGCGACGCGCTCCAGGGCGGGGAACGGGGCGAAAACGAGTATCATTCTGATTATGAGTGTAACCCCCGTTAGGACAAGCGTCAAGTTTTGCGTGACGGCTAAAAAAACTGTGTCGGTTTCTGTAATCTGGGTATACTGCCATCTAACGACTGTGCGCAGAGGAAGACACCGCGCGATCTAGCGCGTCGGAACAAACTGTTTGGACGATCAGGAACCCGTCGTGGCTGAGTCCATGTCGAAGGATAATACGAAAATGAAACAAAACTTTTTGGGCGGTCGGGGCGGGCGCCTCGCGGGTTCGCTGCTGCTGACGGGGCTGGTGCTCTCGCAGTTGCCACTCGGGGCACTGCTGCTGTCCCCGGCGCGGGGGCAGGGCGCGTCCACCTACACCGACGGCACCACGGACGACTCGGGCAGCTTCCTGGGGATCAAGGGGTTCTCGAACCGGGACGTGGCCACCGCCGGGGTGGTGGGCCTCGCGATCTTCGGCATCGTGACGGCGGTGAAGGGCGGGGCGGGGGCGGGC
>JAYUUO010000173.1:0-11113 GCA_043754515.1 Armatimonadota bacterium | reverse complement strand
GTCACTGGCAACGTGCCAGTGACGCAACCGCCCCGGGTGGGTGGAGTGAGGTACTTAGCCCCCCGGCTCCAGAATCCCATAATTGCCGTCTTCGCGGCGGTACAGCACGTTCACCTCGCCCGTGTCCGAGTTCTCGAACACGAAAAAGTTGTGCGACAGCAGTTCCATCTGATCAACGGCCTCGGGGGGCGAGATCGGCTTGATCTCGAACCGCTTGTGCCGCACGATCCGCCCCGTCACCGGCTCGTCCGCGATCTCATCCGCGAGCGGGATGTCGCGGAGCGACGCGACCTCGCCGTGCTTGCCATAGTGGTGGTGGGCGTTCTTTCCCACATGGCAGTTCTCGCCAGCCTTGTCCTTGAACTTGCGCATCTGCCGCTCTAGCTTGTCGGCGACGCGGTCTACGGCGGCGTACAGATCGTCCCCGCGCTCCTCGCAGCGCACCTTCACGCCGTCCCCGTCGAGCAACACTTCGACCCGGTGCTGACGCCCCTGGACAGTTTCCGTCACGGTCGCCGAGTGAAGACTCTGGAAGTGCTTCTCCAGTTTAAGCAGTCGTTTGTTGGCGTACTCTCGTAGTGCGTCCGTTACAACCATTCCCTTGCCACGAACCTGAACTTGCATAGGCTTTATCCCCCTACCGATGGATTAGCACGGTCGCGTGAACCGCGATGCCTTCGCCACGCCCGACGAACCCCATTTTCTCGTTGGTGGTTGCCTTGACGCTCACTGCGTCCGCGCTTATTCTAAGACATACGGCGATTACCCGCCGTATGTCACCCGCTCGCGGCCCGATCTTCGGGAACTCGGCGAGCACGGAAACGTCTACGTTCCCCACGCGCCACCCGGCGTCCCGGATGCGTGACATCACTTCGGCCAGAAACTCGATGGACGGGCGGTCCTTGTGCCGCGCGTCGGACGGCGGGAACAGCGCGCCGATGTCGCCTCCGATCCCCGCCGCGCCGAGCAACGCGTCGCAGACCGCGTGCAACAACGCGTCGGCGTCCGAGTGCCCGAGGAGACCGACCGGCGACTCGGGGAAGTGGACGCCGCCGAGCCAGAGCGGGCGGCCTTCGGCGAACGGGTGGACGTCGTAGCCGTGGCCGACGCGGATGGGGTACGACGACGCGAGCGGCATCATCAACACACCAGACGCCGCTTCAACTCGCCGTGAAAGGATCGCCGCCGCAAGAGCCAGGTCCTCCGGGCGTGTCACCTTGATATTCTCCGGCGAACCCGGCCCCAGATGCACCTTGACGCCAGCCAGTGGATCCGTCTCAAACGCCCGAAGGTAGTCCGCTACTAACCCGGCATCGTCGGTCGCCCTGGCTCCCGATTCTGCGGCCATGTCGTGCGTGTGTTGGAGGGTGGAGTAGTCGAATACCTGCGGCGTTTGGATCAGGTAAAGCGGCTCGCGCGGAACGACCTCGTCATACGTTCCCCCGACCTGACTACGAACCACGGTGTCGGAAACAGGCACCGCCGCCGTCACCGCCGCCGCCATCGGCCCCCTATGAGATTTCCCCGCTTCGCCTAGTTTCAGGAAGTTCTGCGTAATGAGTTTCGGCGTGACGCAACAACGTGCGGCGTCATGAACCACGACCAGGCTCGCGTGGTTGTAGACAGACTTCGCCGTCTCGGCCTGTATCGCCTCCAGCCCCAGCCGCACCGACTCCTGCCGCGTCTCGCCCCCCAGCACCACGCTCGCAAGTTTCCCGCCGCCGTACCTCTCGCCGATCTCGCGCAACCGGGGTAGATCGGCCTCGCTTCCGATCAGGATAATCCGGTCCACCGCGACGCAGTCGGCGAACGCTTGTAGCGTCCAGCCGAGGAGCGGGCGATCGAGGAGCGGGGCGAATACCTTGTTCTCGCGCTCGCCGTTCGCGCCGATTCTACTGAATCGGACGCCGCGCCCTGCCGCTGGGATAAGCGCGTACACCAGTTTCGTTATTTCTTCCGCCATTCGTATTACCGTTCTGATACGCCCCGTTCACACCGGGGGGAGTGGCACGCGCCCCGTCGCCGTTGCCGTTGGGAATACCGCCGCTGTTCATAGCGTTCGCGTCGCCGCTACCGCCCGCCGCGTCGCCGACGTCGCCAGTCGGCTCGTCTTCCGCGATGTTCGCGAAGATCATCCGGCCCTGTTGCGTCTGCGTTACGGACTGCACCATCACTGCGAGCGTCTCGCCCATGCGCCGCCGCGCGTTCTCGACTACGATCATCGTGCCGTCATCTAGGTAGCCTACGCCCTGGCCCGCCGACTTGCCGAGCTTCACGATGGTGACGTTCATCTCCTCGCCGGGCAGGACCACGGCCTTGATGCAGTTGGCCAGTTCGTTTATATTCAGAACGCGGACGCCTTCGAGCGAGGCGACCTGGTTTAAGTTAAAGTCGTTCGTGACGATGGAGCCGTTCATGGCTTTGGCGAGCCGCACGAGGCGCGAGTCAACCGCCTCTTTGCCCGGTGCCAGGTGGTCGAACTCGCGCACGGTCAGTTTCAGGTCGAGTTGCATCTGCCGGAGCGTATCGAGACCGCGCCGCCCGCGCGCCCGCTTCAGCGCGTCTCCCGAGTCCGCGATGTGTTGCAGTTCGTCCAGCACGAAGCCTGGTACATACAGATGCCCCTCAATGAAGCCGGAGCGGGCGACATCGGCGACCCGCCCGTCAATAATCACGTTCGTGTCGAGCAGTTTGAACCGCTCGTCCGGCACGGCGGGCGGCGCGTCCTCGGCCCGCTCTTTGGGCGGGATGTAGAACCGGATCTCTTCCTTGAGTGACCAGCCCGCCGCGACGGAAAGATAGGTGATAATCACGCCGGCGAGCAGCGACAGCACGATGGCGAGTGGCATACTGCGGGTCGAAACGGTGAAGATGATCGGGAGCGAGACGATGGATGAGAGCAGGATGCCGACCGCTAGCCCCCCGGCGAGCGCGACTTTGTCTCGCGGCGACATCTGCTCGACCCGGTTGCCGATCTCCTCGATCTTGCGGAAAACGAACCGACCGAACGCGATTCCGAAGAACACAGCGGCGATCAGGTACGTGCCGCGATACACCCACTTCGACCACTCGGCGGCGAACGTGGGCGAGATTTCGTGGTCACCCGCGATGAGACCGAGTGCTGCATCGGCGGCGTACCAGCCTAAAATGACCAGGATCGCGGTCATCAGAATCGTGAAAACGAACCGCCAGATTTTGCCGCCGTTCATATGGTGCATCCTTTTCCGCGCCCGTGCTTCCCGCGCTGCCGCTTCCGCCCCCATCGCCGGGAGACAAGAGGCTAGTTCCGGCCCGCGCCGCCCGCGATTCGGATGCGCGACTGCGCCCGCCGGATGGTCTCGTTCAGTTCATCGCGGCTCGCCTTCGCCGCGTCCGGGTTCGATTCCAGTCCCGATAACAGTTGTCGGGCGGATGCGAGGGACTCCTCCGCGCTGTTGAGGTCAATATCCGCCGCGCGTTCCGCCGTGTCCGCCAGCACCGTCACCTGTTCGCGCGACACTTCCACGGTGCCGCCCGCGATGGCATAGGTCTCCTCCGCGCCGTTCGGGAGCCGCACGACGCACTCGCCAACCCCCAGTTCGGCGAGCAGGGGCGCGTGCCCCGCGAGAATACCCATCGAGCCGGTCGAGGCGGGTATCTGCACGGAGGCGACAGTCTCGGAGACGACGGTGCGCTCCGGGGTCACGATGGATAAGGGGAATGTTGCGGCCACGTTTGTATATCGTCCTAGTCGGCTATATTTAAAGAGTAAAAGTTTGGTCAGAGAGTTCAGGGTCAGAAGGGTCGGGCGGCGCGGCGGAAGCCGCCCGCCTCGTTCCGTATGTATTGTACCAGACGGAGGGGGTTTAGCGAGTAGCGCGTGGATTTGGTGTTCGGAGCGCGGGGCGGAGTGAGCAATGGGTCATCCCGCCCCGCTCACCGTAGGTCAGAACTCGCCATCCCGCCCGGCGTCCGGTTCATGTCCAGCGTGTCGTCGCTCGTGGTCGGGGTTTGCTGACGGGCGAACAGGTACTTCGCGTGCCCGTCGGCGAAGACGTGGTTTCGTGCCCCCGCCCAGCGGTCCGCGCCCGTCGCTTTCGGCGCGGGTGACACATTGCGTGCCGGGGCCGGGGTCCGCTAGCACGGCGCGCAGGTTGCGGATCGTGAGTCCCTCGGTCACGCCCGTCGGGTGGTAGAACGCCGCCGAGTAGTTGTACGAGGTCGCGTCGTAGCCGGTGCCGGAGAGCGTGTCGGATGGGCAGAGCAGGATCGAAGTCGGCCCGCCTAAATTGACGAACTGGCCGCCCTGCCGTTGCCCGACGCCGAAGTAGGGCACGAGGCACCACCGCCACCGCCTGCAGTTGAAGAGGTACGGATCGTTCATGTTCGGGAAGCCGCCGTCGAAGTCCTGGGTGTAGGCGGAGAAGGCGGGTCCGATCTGCTTCAAGTGCGCGAGGCAGACGGTCTGCCGCGCCTGCGCCCGCGCGGACACGGGGAACAGGATGGCCCCTAGTAGCGCGATCACGGCGATGACGACTAGCAGTTCGATCAGGGTGAACGCGCTCGGGACGCGGCGTCCGCGCGGCGTGATAAGTCCGCGATGTACAGCGGGCACGCCGAACATTATGAGTCCGCACGGGCGGGTAGTGACGAATGTGGTCGGGGGGTTATTCACGTTACGCGGGAGTATAGCATGAAGCGAGACGCCCCGCGAGCGGGAGCACTGGGATAATAGGGCCAGCGCATCTGACTGGTGAGAACTTCCCGCAAGTGATCCGATCACCACGTCAGTCCCTCTACACCCGCGGTGGGTCGTCGGGCGGCCAATCGGCGACCCGCGCCAGGTACCCCACCGAATCTCGACGCGCCCGTGCCCCTGCTCCGCCCGCCGCAAGGCCGTCATCGGCACCCGCCCTTCTTGCCCCGCGCCCGCGGCGGACAGCGACCTGATCGCGCCGCGCGACCCTTCCCGGCCGTCCTTCACGGCGGGCGGATAATCGCCGCCGCGCGAGCGGAATGCCGCGCGACCGAGCGGGAGAACATCGGGGGGCAATGCGGGCGGGCGCGTCTCACCCAGGGGGTCGCTCGGAGTGCCGAAATATTCCCACGGAAGCAGGTGCAGAGGGTGGGCGAGGGCGGCAGACATGCGCTCATTTCAGCAGAAGTTTAGATCCGCTGGCCCTAGATACGGCTCGCGCGTCTCGACTGCCCCGTTCCGCGAGCAACGCGGTGATCAGGGACGCCGCGTGAACCACGCGACTAGCTACCGCTACCGCTCGGCGATGATGCTCGCGTCCCACTGCCACGGGGCGATAGTCTGCCCCTTTCGACGACGCTCCGCGATCCGAAATGCGTCTAGCGCGATCAGCAGACGCAGTATCAACGCCGTGATGCTCCAAATTCCGATCGGTATCAGCGCGAGTAGCCCGAACGTCAGCAGAAGTAGTGCGAGCCCCTTGCTCCACTGCGCGTTCCGGAGTTGCCCCGAGCCGGGGAGCAGGAATGACAGGATCGCCGCCACGAACGGCGTCGCCTCCGTGACCGGCAGAATGTCGGGATGCTCCGCGACGCGTTGTCCCCCCGCCTGCGCGACCGCGTAAACTGGCGGCTGCCGAACTTCGCGCCGCGCCTGTTGCCGGAGCACGCCGACCGGGGACGTGACCGTGACCACGGGCGGAACCGCTGATAGGGGCTGAACCGTGACCGGTGGCCTAACGTCCGAAAAACTCGCCCCGCACTGAAGGCAGAACGAGAACGCGCCGACGCCACCCTCCACGGACGGCGGTGCCGGGGTGCCGCAGTTGCGACATATCCGTCCCGCCAAACGTTGCCGCGCCTCGGCCTCCACGCGCAGACGCGCTTCGGCCTCCGACCGTTGCCGGGCTTCTCCCTCGGCGCGTTGCCGGGCTTCGGCGGTGGCGCGGCGTTTCTCCTGCTCCTCCCGCTCCTGTGTCACCCGCGCCTGGGCCGCCCGCGCCTGCGCGTCTTCGCGCTCGCGGCGCAACGCCTCGGCTTGCACTTGCGGAGGGAGCGGCAGGTCGCCGGGCTTCCGTACCGTGGAAACGCCCTGCCACGCGCCACCCTGAACCGTGCCGAGTTCGGAGGAGGAGATCACCTCCTGCTCGGCGCGGCGGCGTTCGTCCTCGGCACCGGGCGTATCGCCCGGTGCCGGGACGGCGAGGGTCGTCGCGCAGTTGCGGCAGGTACGCGCCGTAGCCGGGTTTGCCCGCCCGCACGCGGGGCAGATGATTTCGCCGCTGTTCAAACCTGGTCGCCTCCTCGCTCCGTAGCGTCCGGCTCCGGCTGCCCGTTGACGTCGGTCTGAACGGCCACTTCCATATCCCCGGTGACGTCCGGTTTCTCCGCGACATCCGGCTTTAGAACCGTGCCGCAGTTGATACAGAACGTGAACGCTGCGTCCGTCTCCTTGCCGCACGACGGGCAGATCAGTTGCTCGTTCGCCATCGTCTTCATCGAGACCGTGGAGAGCGGGCCGCGTCGCCGGTCGCCCACCTTGTCGCGGAAAACGTAGTTCCCAGCGAGGATGTTTTTGTACTCGTCCGTCCCGCCCCAGCGTAGCACTTCCTTCGCGCGCAACACCGGGATCGGGTGTGACTTGTCGGACTCGAGCATCACTTTGTAGAACTTGTCGAGCCGTGACCAGTCGGGCCGCTCATAGTCTTCCGCCTGCTTCAGATACTCCTCGCGGTCCATCTGCTCGAAGATCTTCGGCGAGCCACCGGTCAACTTAAACAGCGCGGAGAAGACGACTTCGGGGTCCTGAACGACCAGGATGGCGGCGCGGTCGGCGGAAAACTCAGCCTTGCGCGTCCACTCCAGGAGCGCGGCCTGGATCGGGAACGAGAACAGGTCGCCCATCCCGATGCGCATATCGCCGAGCCTCGCGATCATCTGGAGCATGAGTGCCATCAGGCGATACACGGTATGCCCGCAGTGGATGTGGCCCATCTCGTGCGCGATAACGGCGAGCAGTTCGTCCTCGGTCAACAACTCGACCAGCCCGGTTTGTAGCACCATGGTCGGGTTGTCACGGCCGAGCGCGAAGGCGTTCGCGATAGGGGTCTGCGACACGAACAGGGACGGCTCCGGCAGGTCGAGCACGGCGCACGCCTCGCGGAGCAGGGCGTGGATACGCGGCAACTGCTTCGCCGTGACCCGCACGGCCGAGGCGCACTCCTCATGGTAGATGATCTTCTCGACGCTATACTGCGAGAGTTTGGACGCGACCAGCTCGAAGCCAGGCACGGCGCGGAGCGCGGCGGTGGCCTGCTGATCGAGCGGATGGCGGTAGGTGTCGGGCGCGATTTGCGGGAAGCGGACGCGCCCCGTCAGCGGCGCGGCTACCGCATCGGTCGGCGCATCCGCCGCCGCGCCGCCGGTGGTTTCGGGTTGGGGGGTATTTTCAGGCATCAGTTAAAAACGGTCTCTTCTAAGATAAAGGGTGGTGCGGGTTCGCTGACCCCTATTTGGACACTGTAATACCTTATACGGTTGCAGGGACGAGCACGTTTCCACTTTCAGGGCACTTTCCGGCATAGCGCGTTCTGTAACAATCCCCGAATCGTGATACCCACTTATCACCAAACCAGCATCTCGCCGACATCGCCCCAGAACAGGTAGCGGCGCGTTTCCCGGTGGTTCGCGCCGTACCCGACGACATACGGGTCGGGCGACTCCCCGGCATCGAGCGCGATGTCGGCGAGGATACCAGAGTACGTGCCTACGACCAGACGCTTACCATCCGCCGAAATGTCCATCCCGGCTATCGTCCCGCCGAGGAAGTGCCGCCATCGGAACCCGCCCGAGACCCCGCAACCGCGCACCTAGCCGTACGCGTCGCCGAGCAGAAACTCGTCGCCCCGTGCCGCGCCTGCGTATACCCGCGCCTCCGCATCAATAACCTTGATGCGGAGGTCGGTCTGGTAGTAGTCGGTGTCCATGCCGGGCGCGTCGGCGGTCGCCACGGCTATCGTCGCCCCGTCGTAGAAATGACAGGCGTTGAACGCGACGTGGGCATCGTCCGCGCTGAACAGCGCAAAGTGCGGGTACTCGCCGTGCGGCCCGATACGGGCGACCGATTCGTAGGTGTCGGCGCGAAACAGCAGGTGCTTCGAGACCTGGCTCCCCGCCGCGATCCACCGCCCGTCTGAGGAAACCGCGCCATGCTCCATATCAAGTGAAGCCACCAGGTCGCAATTGGGAGTATCCTTTCTCAAATCCGCGAAATACTCGGACAGCGAGTCTCTGGTCGGGAGGAGTCGGACGGCACCGTTGCCGGTCAATACCCAAACGCCGTCACTAGATGCGAGCAGGGCGCGTTCGCCGTCCGGGAGCGGCGTAAGCGTCGTGAGGAACGATGTCTCGAAAGGGGAAGGTGGCACCACATAGCCATCCGGGATGCCTTCCAGCCCGATCGGGAACGCCAGCCGCTTCGTGACCACGCCGCGCCAGCCATCCATTATCGTGACGCTGGTGTCGTCCGCGATGGCGAAGTAGCGGCGGTTCGGGCAACGATCGACGGCATGTACGCCCTCCAGCCGTTCGTAGCCCTCCCCAGAGATCAGGACAAAGCCGAACCGATTCTCCTGATACCCTTTGCCGACGCGGGCGATTATGCCGCCGCCGTCAGGTAACAGAAGCGGCTCGATCGCAAGCACTTTCGCCGCGTACTCGAGGTACGGCTCGATGGTGGGCGGGAACCGTTCGCGCAGACCGTCCAGCGTTCCGGCGCGGTTAGCGGCCCGAACGGCGTCGAGCACGGCGGGCGCGATGTCGGCTCGCGTTTCGGTCAGCGGCTCCAGCCTGCTCTCCCCGCGCGTCGCGATGTCCCGCGCCGCGAACTCGTTAACGGCGGCTACATAGGCGCGGCTCCGTTCGAGCCAAGTCAGGGAAAGATCGTCGGTGTCCATGGCGATACCGTTTCGTGGCGGGGCGAGGGAATCCTGCGCCGGCTTCCGGATCAACGCGCCGGATTGCGCAACTGCCTGACCTTGACGCGGGTCAATACGGCGGAGGGTCAATACCGCAAATGGATTACATGTTGTCGTCGGATCAAGGGAAGATAACTAGCTACCCGGAAGCACTGCCGGAACGCGGGCTTGTTCCCTCTACATCGGTACCACGGAATTGCACCCCTTAGCCCGTCGCTGTTCTCACGGCTACACGCAGGTCGAGATCCTTTGCGTACTCGGTATCATCGGACTACTGATCGCGATACTGCTCCCCGTCATCGCCACAACGCGGCGGCGGGGACAGGCATCCGCCTGTCGCGGCAACGTCAGGCAATAGTCCCTCGCCGTCATAGCCTATACGCAGGATTATGACGGCAACTACCCCGCCGCCATCTCGGCTACCTTTACTAATGATTCGACGGGACCCACGCGGAGCACGTTATGGTACGATCTGTTATTCCCGTACGCGGGGAATCACCTGCTCATCTGTCCCTCAAGGCAGGTATCACAGGCGCGAGAGATGGAAAGATATACCGGCGGGTATGCGATCAACAAACGTCTGAACGAGCGTAGTCGCACGGACGCGACGAGTTCGTACACGGGGAAGAACGAAGCCGCCGCGCACGCCCAGAGCGTGCTGGTTCTGATTTTCGAAGCCAGGGCCGGAATCATCGCCGCCAGTAAGCCGGACTCGGTCTATTCGGACGCGATATTCGACGCCGATATGAAACAGGAGATACTGTCTCGGAAGCCGGCGTCATCTCGTCACGACGGGAGCGCGAACTACGGCTTCGCGGACGGCCACGCGAGGTGGCACCGCCCCTTCGATTTCGTGTCGAGTGCGACGGAACGAGGCCCTCCTTCAAGCCGTAAGGCGGGCGCGGGTGACCACATCTCCCGCGAATGCCCCCCCGCCCACGGAAAGACGCCCTGCCTACCCGACCGCCATCCCCGGCGGCCGCGACGGCGCGATCGGTTGCAGGATCTTGCGCCGCTCGGGTGTCAGCCGCTCCAGCAGTTCGTCCGAGTAGCCGTAGCCGAAGCGGGACGCCCCCCAGACCGGCCCGTACCGGTAGATCGTGATGCGCCGCTCGCCGACGTCTTTAGTTCGGGACGATCCGCCGTGGATCAGCCCGTCCACGAACAGCAGGGCGTCCCCTCTATTCATATATGCGGGGATCGCGCCTTCGAGCGCGTCCATCCGGTCGCCATTCTGGTAGTTGCCGATGCCCGGATGCGGGAAGTTCGACTTGTGCGAGCCGGGTACCACCATCGTCGGCCCGTCGCCCTCGTGAATATCGGTCAGGGCACAGATAATGTTCACCTGCCCGCACCGGAACACGCCGTTTTTGTAGCCGTACATACCGCGCATCGCGCCCTGGTAGCCGCCCGAGTGCGCCGGGTGGTGGCCCCCCGAGTTGCGGATGGATGCGATCGTCTCGTCAATGAACAGGCCCTGGACGTACGACTTCTCCTCGCCGCAGTAGTGCCGCACATAGGCGATCCAGGAGGGGTGATCAATCAGGGACTCGAAAGGCGCACCCGCCTCGACCGCGTTGTGTAGTTCGTAACCGGTTTCGGGGGTGTAGTCGCGCCGCTGGGCGTTGCCGATCCACGCCATCGGCGCGACATCTGGCAGGTTATCGAACGCCGTGTTGAGCGAATCGAGCAGTGTCGGCTCCAGCGCGTTGCGCAGGATCAGGAAGCCCTGCAAGTCAAACAGGAAGTCGTCGAGCGCGGACGGTTGTCGCGGTTCCATCGTTGGTAGTTCCTTTTTATCGGGTCGGGTCTTTGATGTCAGAGTTCGGGAGCGGTCGGCGGTGGCCATCCGGCGGACGGGTTTTAGCCCGACGTTCCCGTGTTCGTGGTCTCGGCGAGTTGGTCGGGTGCCGTTTTGAGGCGAGTCTGTAATGCCTATGAAGAAGTATAGCACTGCTCGCGGGCCGAAAACCGTCGGATTTGTGGCCGAAATATGCTGTATAGTAAGGGAATAATGGTTCGGAGAGTGTCGGTGGGCGAGGCTCGTCGGGTCTTGCACGCCCGCCCCCTGACCGATCGGGACTGGTGGCGGGGTGCCTCGCTCGTTCGGACTCCCACCCCCCTAACCCCCCTCCCTCAATCCTTGAGAGAGGGGGAACCTCGCCCGTTGGTGGCGGGGAGCA
>JAYUUO010000172.1:0-11135 GCA_043754515.1 Armatimonadota bacterium | reverse complement strand
TAATCTGCTACATACTGGGCGGGGATACGCACGCGAAACTCAGGAATCAGTTCCAGGCTAAACTCGAGGCCTACCACCTCGACAATAACGCCCGTGCCAGGGACGCGCAGCCTATCGCCTATCGCCGGGTGTACCGGCAGCCGTTGCCGTACTGTCATGCGCTCGCCCCCCGGTTTTGCAGAAACTCGATAGCCGCCGAGAGTGAAAATCCGCCAATGCCGGAAAACAAATCCACACATGTGGGTGATCGGTGAGAATCCCCCCGTCTCGGTGTAGTTTTATCTGGTGTGGTGTTCATGTTCGTGTTGGTACCAAATAGCGCGTGTAGGGATCGAACCTACTCCCGTTCCGTCGAACGTCTGCCCGCAGACCGCGCTTAAAAAACGGGGGAGTGTGACCTCCCCCGAGGACAATAACCCGAGCGCGTGTCACCGTCTCTCCCCAAATCGTGAACAATATCAGAGACTGATCGGCTTACCCGTCGGCCCCGAACAAACTTGACTGGCGTGGCTTCAGGCAATGCGGACTGAACCAGATTCGTTCTCGTTTCCTGTTCGCTTTGGCGATAGTCGCGCCCTTGCCAGCGTTCCCATAGCCGCCGCGTGCCGTCCATTCGTAGCAATCCCAGCCGTCTGGCATGTCATGCTCGCCATCGTAGCCACAAATAGCGATTCGGTACCGGTGGTCGTCGCCATGCGCTATCGCCCACTCCCGCGCGGGTGTAGATGATTCGGTCTCCATAGCATAGAGATTATTGTTTCGGCCAGCGGTCGCCTGGCAGTACGGAGGATCAAGGAAAACGGCAGTGACGCCGGACCCGCCCATATTCTCGGTGACTGTTGGGGTTAGTACACGCGCAAAATCGCCGCAACATATCCGAACGTGCCGGAGCCGATCCGCAAGTTCGTTGAACCAGCGCAACACACCGCCCGATGTAGTACAGACCGAACGGGTATTTATGCCTGTTTGTGCGTTCTGGTTTAGGGCTGGTATTTGCCTCCGCGTTTCCGGGGCTTCTCGCATGGCTAAACCGACACCATTGTTCTGGTTAATCTGCGGTATTTGCTTTTTACTCCCCTCCTGATTGACGCACATGGACGAATCCGCGCACCATCCGCCACCTAGCCATAAACACGCACCCCATACCCACCACGCCGCTCGTTCCACGTCGTAATAGTGTGGGTCGGCGATAAGTTTTTCCGTAAGGTCGGCTCTCCCACGAATCAAGTACGCGTGGCGAGCGTGCAGATCAATTTCCGATACGGGATAATCGGCGATCTTCGCGACCTGATCAGGATCGGCACGCACTGCCCGCCAGAAGTTCGTGAGGCACCCGTCAATGTCGTTCACTGTTTCCCACCTTGCCGCGCCACCGGGTCGGGCGAGTAGCACGGCGAGTGACCCGGCAAACGGTTCGGTGTACACGTCGGCATCGAGACCGAGCCGCTCCCACACGACGCCAGCGACGTTTCGTTTTCCACCGAAGTAAGGGAAAGGTGGTTTCATCAAGCGACCTTCTTTCCCTGCGTTGCGTCGGGAACAGCGGCTGTTCTCTGACAAACGCGGCGTTTGCAGATTCTCCGAGCATCTGCAAGTGCGGCACTTGTCAGAGCATCGGGAAGTGCCTTCATAGCGGCGGGGCAATCAGCAAGGTATTCGAGAATGGCGCGGGCGGCTTCGTGCCACGACCGCGCCACGACGCAGACATATCCAGCACGCTTCATCGCCGCACCGAAATACTCCTGGTCAAGCGAGAGTTTGCCTATTCCCGTTTTCATTTCAAGGTACATGCCGTGCGCAGTCAGTCCCGGCGACACGAGTCGGGGGCATGGGACGAATATATCCCAGACTCCGGCGCGGAGTCCCGCCTGTACCTCGGTCGCGGCGCGTCTCTTCGCTCCCGCGTCGTACCCCATAAATATGCCGTTTCCGGACGAGTAGATCAGTTTCATGTGGGGGTATCGCGACTCAAATTTCGATAGGAATCGGAATAGTTCCACCTGCTCATACTGCTCGATGCGCCGCCGTCTTTGTGCCGCCGGTATTCCGCCCTGCTTCGTTTTTGGCGGCTCGCTCGCTGTCATTCCTGGTATTACCTGCTGATCGCGTGGCATTAAAATAACCCTCCCTCTATCGGTTCGGACGGCTTGGGTAACTGGTAGCCGGGTAGCCCCCGGATTGCGTTTAACGCCTTTGACCGGTTGCCCGTGTATATTTCCGGCGCGGCGGTGGTAGTGCCTGGCTGGGTGGGGGTAGGAGCGATAGATGCGGCAACTCCTGCCCTCGCCTCGCGGTAGGCGGCGGCTATCTCGATCAGGGTCTGGGCGGCGCGGGCGCGTAGGTCGGCGTTAGGGCACGATTCCAGCACGCCCGCCGCGCCGGACACCCCCGCGTTGGCGTCGTCTACCACATGCCCCATACACAGGTCAGAGAGTGTAAACCTGGCGATCTTCGGCAGGGCGTTCGCGCGGGCTTTCGATATCATCGCGGCGAAGCGGGTCAGCGGGTCAGTATGCTCTAGCATTCGGCGGCTCCTTTGTCGGCAAGCGTACCGAGGTGACCGCGCTCTGACAAGTGCGGCACTTGCAGATGCTCGGCAAACTGCCGCGGTTCTCTGACAAACGCGGGCACCTCGGTACGCTTGCCGAACCGGGCGATCATATCGCGCAGTTTCGCGGGCATCGGCGTCAGCCGTTCGGATGGAAACAGAGGCGGCGCGGTTTTCGATTGCACTAATCGAGATTCGGAATAATCACCGCGCTTTTCCTCGGCGAACACCGCGTAGCGTGGGAATAGTTCGGCGGGGCGTACACCCTGCTGTAGCGCAACCGACACCTGCTCCAGGAAGTCGGTTTCTGCTCGGTCATACACCGCGCGGAACGCCCCTTCAAATCCGCCCTCCTGGTACTGCGCCTCCCCCGCGCAGATTCGCGCCCATCCGCCGATGCGCCGGACAGCCGACTCGACGAGCGGATGGGAGAAATCAGGCTCCCCCATGACGCGCACGCTCGGCCTTTCGGGATGCCTCATAGCGTTTGACCCGAACCGGCGAATCAGCGTTTGAACCTCGGTCAGCGCGGCGTCGGCGTTCGGTGTCGGTGATTCGAGCCGGGCGGCGATCTCGCGCAATTTGGCGGGTGCCGGTCGCCACTTGCAGGTGAGCACGGCGTGGGTGCATACCCGCATGGACAGGTCATCCCCCCACGCCGAAAGGAGCGTGTTGTATATCCGCCACAGAGCGTCAAACGACTGGTTATTCCCGGCGTTCATGGCCTCCAGCATCCCGAGGCATTCGCCCACGACCGACAAGGCGGGGCGGGGAATCTGTTCGTTTTTATTTGTCGGACGTGTCATCATTGTTTGTGTCATTGGTCGCTTGCTCCTATTCGGTTCCGGCTCGTATCCAGCGTGAGTATGTCGGGCAATCCGTAATCGTGGCGGCTATCGGATAGATCGCGCCGCCTCTGTTCGTTGCGTTGCGCAAGTTCTTCCAGTGTCGGGCCGGGGGTGTATCGGGAATCGCCGCGATTCTCCGAGTGTTGGCGGCGCGGCAGGTAATCGGGCGGTTGGGAGAATGCCGCGCTCACGGCGGCTATAGGCACGTCGGCGCGGTTGAGCCATGAGACTATTCGCGCCCTGGTCACTACGATGCGCTTCGTGTCGCACCAGCGGCGGCACTTGGCTGTTTCGCGCTCAATGTCCAGCCCGGCATACGCCGCATCGGTGTGAAGTCCCGCGATCCACTCGGCGTCATCAGGTGATTTTGTCGCCGGTTTGGTTTTAGACTTGGGGGGAGGAGTCGCGGCGTGTGGATCTATCAAGACGGCTTCGGCGTACGGGTCATCAACATAATCCACTGGCTGAATGTGTTGCGTTGAAGGCGGTACGCCTACACACTGATGTATCACTGACGTATCTGTTGGTGGATCTATGACGGATTGGGGGCATATTGTGCAGGGGGTAACGGCACAATATGCAGGGGGGGGGGGCACAATATGCAGGGGTAACGGCACAATATGCAGGGGGGAATATTGTGCAGGGGGCATATCATGCAGGGGGGGGGGGCGTTATTCAGGGGGGAATATTGTTCCGATCTCGCCTGTTCGGATGAATCATCTGCTACTATTCTTTTGTTGGATTGTTTTGGTTGCAAGGAGTAGCGTTCGGCGAGTAGTACGCGGTACTCATTGCACCCGTGCGGGCCAGTGCCGACTGATACCGCCAGTTCCCCCGCCGCTTCGAGTTCGCGCAACCCCGTGCGTACCTGGCGTTCGCTCGTTTTTGTTTTCGCCACGAGCGTGGCGACGGAGGGGTACGCGTTGCCTCCCCGATCATCGGCGAAGTCGGCGATTGCGAGCATCAGTAGGCGGTTCGATAGTTTCGCCTCGCTGTACTGCCAGACGATGGTAGATACGTATACACTCACGGTTTGACACCTCCTAGCGGGGTGGTCGTGGTGGTCGGCAGGAGACCAGCGGAGGCGCGGAATCGCTCCTCTACCCACCTAACCGCTTCGGCGCGGGTTATGTGCGTTGACTGGTGCTCCCCACCGATGGAGGCCGTGTAGCGGAGAGCGTTACCTGCATGTACCGTCTCAATCTCGGCGCGTAGCGTCCGCTCGCCGTTGCCATCACGGTAATGGAGCACGAGCAGATATATCTCGCGCCATACGAATACTGGTTCTCTGACAAACGCGGCGTTTGCAGATTCTCCGAACATCGGGAACAGCGGCTGTTCTCTGACAAACGCGGCGTTTGCAGATTCTCCGAGCATCGGGGGAATGAATGGGGCGGGGTGTTTGGCAGCCTCTATCTCGCGTACTGCCGCCTCCACATGACGGCTTACAAGGCGAACGCCCTCGACCTCTGCCGCCCTTGCCGCCGCCACTAGTGCCACCGGCTGGTCGCACGCATCAAGGCGCGTTAGAGGCCGTATCTGCGCCTCGTTCATGGGAATGAAAGGGCCGTCATCAGCCGAAAAGTCTGCAATTGCAGACAAATTGTCTATGACCTCTGCCGCTTTGAGTAGTTCGTAGGCGCGGGCGCGGCTCATGTCATACTCCGCGCGACAGAACGATTCAAAGGTTGCGTACCCGTCGGCGCGGTACCACTTGTTATCTCGAATGCGTAGTAGCGCATCGCCGACGAGTAACGCCCCGGCAAGGTTGGCGCGAATGCTCAACTTTGCGCGGGCGTAATCCACCGCGTCAGAGGGCGATAAATCCACAAATCGAGACTCGAACGAGTCAGTAGCGTGTTCGCCGCCTTCCCCATCCAACGCGGGATATACCGAAGCGTCATCGGCCATGTTCGCCTCCATCCCGAAGAATCGGGAATCGCCGCTGTTCTGCAAGTGCGGCACTTGTCAGAGATTCGCCGAGGATCGGGAATCTGTAAACGCCGCGTTTGTCAGAGAATCGCCGCGATTCGCCGGTGATCGGGAACAGCCGCTGTTCGCCGAGGATCACGAGGGCGCGGGCAGTCATCCGGCGGTCATCGTCCGTTTGGTCGCTCTCGGACGTGTACACTGCCACGTAGGGTAGGGTGGGTTTAGATGGTTTCATGCGGGTATTAACTCAAGGCATCTAATCGGATAAAAAAACATCCGATACAGGCAGGGCGCAGTATTGAGACAGGCGCGACGCGAGACCAACACCGATACCGCGCGTGCGCGATAGCATCCGGCATAGCATACTCGCAGTGATATGAAGTTCCGCCGCGATAGCCACCTGTGTAATATACTTGCCGTCCTCAATATTGCTTTGCTTGTCGCGCAAAGCGGCAATCGCGGCGTCGGATAATAGGGCACGTTTGGGCATAGATAGATTGTACCAAATTGTATACCCTTAGTCAATGACTTGAAGAGATATTATTCACACTGCTTTTGTGCAACTTTGTTAGGCGCACTATTGACTAAAGGCAATACCCCCCCGCGAATAAACAATAGGGGGGGAACGAAACGGGGCGAATATGATAACTCGTGAGAAACTCGTAGCACCAGTAACCGATGATAAGCGGCGGCGTGGGTGGACGGCGCGGACAGACTTTCAGAAGTGGATCAAACCGCTACTCGACGCGCGAGCGGCTGATGGCAAATGGCCCGCCACATACCAGGACTTACGCGAAGAGTTACGCGAACGCGGCGTTGACGTGAAGGAAACGTATATATACAAATTGGTGCGCGGCAACCCTGCCGTATATGCCACCAACCAGCGACCGGGGTACGAACTCGCGCTTGCAATCGGGCAGGTATTTGGCGACGTAGAAGGCGTACTCAAGGCGTGCGGTTACACCCCCGCGTCGCAACCAGTCAGCACTCGCGACGGCGAGGAGCGGGTAATATCGGGCATGAGCCTGCAACTGCTTGACCTATTCGAGGGGATGCGCGAACCGTCCAGAGCCGCGACACTCGGCGTAGCCCACGCCCTTCTCGAATCCGAATCAGACAGATCACGGGACGGGGGTATTCTCGCACCAGGGCAGATAATCATTGCCGACGCGCGTGACCAGTTAGATAACCCCATCGCCAGGCGGCACCCGCGCCGCGTGACGCGCCCGGCGGCGGATCGCGGCACAGATGACCCCGGCATCTCGCCTAGCGCGTCCAGCGCGAACGTGAAGGACAACCCGGCGTAGACCAGCATCCCACACTGCAATACCCACGCGCGGATCACTTGGAGGGAGCGGCAGTATCGCGGGAGAGTTACACCCGATTTCGCGGTTACATACCGCCATAGCGGGGCAGTCGAACGGGCAAAAAACAGGTAACAATACGGTTTTCATAAAGCGATGCGACGAACACATGACAAACGCCGCGCTTGTCAGATATTCGCCAATTCAGTATAACCTAGCCCACCTACCTAACTAAAACAATTTGTTATCGGCGGACGCGTATCAGTATGCTTGCAAGAACCGTGCCGGTAATGAAGATAACGAATGAATGAATCACCATTGAACGCGTGTAGCACGAAAATAAAACAATGAACGTCGCGCTCTACGCCCGCGTCAGCACTGACGACCAGGCCGAACGCGGAACTGTCGGCGTTCAAGTTGATTTCTTTCGTCGGTGGTGCGAGCTGCACGGGCATACCAGCGCGGGCGAATACATAGATGAAGGCGTTTCCGGCGTCGTGCCCGTCCACGACCGACCCGCCGGCGCTAGGCTCCTCGCCGGCGCTGGGGGCGGGCAGTTCGAGCAGGTAGCCCTCTTCCGGCTTGACCGGCTAGCCCGTGATACCGGCGTCGCTCTGAACGCAGTTAAAACGCTGGAGGGGCGCGGAGTACGGCTCGTGTCCATGACAGAGGCGTTCGACACGAACACGGCGAGCGGGCGGCTCATGCTTGACATACTGGCGTCGTTCGCAGGATTCGAGCGCAACGCTATCCGCGAACGGGCGGACGAAGGGCGGCGCAAAAAGGCTACGGCGGGCGGGTGGCTCGGCGGCGTGGTACCGCCTTACGGCTACGTAGTGGAGGGGCGCGGCGCGGAGGCGAGGCTCGCCCCCGACGAGACGCCCGAACCGACGTTCGGCGGCATGACCCGCGCGCATATTGTGCGATGGATATACGCGCAGGTCGCGGGCGGCGTGCAAACCGCTACCGGCGTTGCTCGGCACCTTACAGCGATAGGACTGCCTACCAGCACCGGGCGCGGCTCTGTGTGGGCGAATGAGCATATCGTCCGCCTCATTCGGCGCGTTGTGTACAGGGGCGTCCAGGAGCGCGGCGCGGGCAACGCACGATCAAACCTCCGGGGCATCGAAACGCCGTGCGCCGCCCTCGTGGACGCCGATACGTGGCAACGCGCGGCGGATCGGCTCGTCGCTAACCGGCGATTCTCCCGCCCTGAATCGGCGCGGGACTACCTGCTACGCGGACTGATTACATGTTTCCATTGCGGCGGCACTTACACCGGCTACGTCTGCAAAGGCTCGGAGGGGAAACTATCTGACAACACCGGCGGTGGTACGTCGTATCGGTGCCACCGCCAGGCGAGCGGCAGCCCGTGCCCCGGCAACCCGAAAGCGGTCAGCGGGGATATAGAAGATTTCGTGTGGGGTGAAGTTCTCGTATGGCTCGCCGCGCCGGAGACGATAGAAAAGGCGACAAGGGCTGTCGCGCCGCCCATGAACGGCGCAACCGGTAATGAGCGGGGTACGGAACGCGCCCGACTAGTCGCCGCCCGCGAGCGCAAGGAGGCCGAGCGTCAGGCGGT
The DNA here is from genome assembly GCA_043754515.1 of Armatimonadota bacterium. GTDB lineage: Bacteria > Armatimonadota > Armatimonadia > Armatimonadales > Armatimonadaceae > JACMIU01. The sequence continues at coordinate 2,921 of JAYUUO010000172.1, read as the reverse complement.
ACTCAAAATTTTCCGGCAAGGGTTAATCGGGGAGCGTGACCGCGCCGCGCAGTTCGCCGACATCGCGGCGGAAACGACGGTACTCGACTCGGAGATCGCGCGGCTTGATGCCGCCGCCGAACTGGAGCGCGAGGGTGAGGCGGTTGCGGTGGATGCGGGGCGGGCCGTGCGCGACATAGCAGGGCAGTACCTCGGTAGAATCAGCGCGATGACGCGCGGCGCGAAGCGGGAACTGATCGAACTACTGGTCTCCCGCGTCGAAGTTACTACGCGGGAGACGGGGCGCGTGTTCGCGTCAGGGAGGACGGAGAGGGAGGCGACCGCGCGGGTCTACTTCCGTTTCCCCGCCCCCCCGACCGGCAAGCCCTACCCGACGTCAATTACCACGCGCCCTGCGCCCACCGATGCGGCTTCTGTGCGCACCAGTTTAACTGCCGTGCCTACCGCTGTACCCCTGTTACGTCTATGCCTCGCGACGTGGCCCCCGTAGCCGTCAAAATAGCGAGGGGGGGAATGACAAAGCCCCCCCGGATCATCCAGGAGGGCTAACAATACAGGCGCGTCATTTAGCGGCGCGGCGTCTCTTCCGCCAGCCGGTTGACTTCCTCCCTTGTCGTCTCGGTGACCACCTTGACCAGCCCCGCCTTGAGTTTGGCGATAGCCCCGCTAACTGTCTCGCCATCTTCGAGCGTCGCGGTCACCGACGCACTGAACCCTACCGTTTGATAGTTGATGCTACGCTTTTCCTCGTAGCAAACCGTAACCTGGTTAATTTTCATTGTATACTGACCCCTCTCTTGGTACTAATTGACCGACTGCGAAAACGGAAAACGGTTGTCAGACCTTACCGCGCGGATTCTTAGGCAACCGGCGTACTGTGACGATGCCTCTGTAGGCTCTCCCCATGTCGCCGACCGCGCTTCTGCAAGCCATGCCCCCGCCGCCGCGTGGAGGCACGCGGCAAGCAGGAACAGGGACGATAGCGCAATTAGCGTGGGGGTGGTCGCTCCGTCGCCGAAAAGCAGTACAGGCACCAGTGCGACCAGCGCGGCGCGGCGCGTGGCACGGTACAGGCGCAGTGCCCTGCGTATGCGGTTGGTTCTACTCATTTCCGCCCCTCCTACCCGCGCTGGCTACCGCGAAATCAAGGTGGCCTTTGCTTGTGGATGCTTCGAGGATGCGCAAGCCAACCCGCAAGCGTTCGACGGTAAGGGACGCTAGTTTCAGCGTGTTTTCCGACTGACGCAGAATTGCCTCCTCTGCCTCCAGCCTCTCCCGCTCGGTCGCTGTTTCACGGCGCAGAAACGCGTCACGTGTCGCCTCGTTCGCCCCCATGGACTTCTGATCGTTCTGGTACGTCAGGAGGACTGCATCTCGTGCCTCGATTAGTTCGCGGCGGCGACCTATTACCGCCTCCATCTGCTCACACGCACGCGTCGTAATCTCCATCATGGCGGCATAGGAGGTGTGCATATCCTCTGTTAGTTGCGCATACCCGGTCTGTTGGTTTTCATTCATCGTTTTGTTCCTTTCAAGACAACCGCCTCGGCGGTTGCTCTGATTCAATCGAAGTCGGCGGCGCGGTTCAATACTCCCGCGCGGCTCATAGCGGAGAGCGTAGCCTCCGGCAACATGTTGGGGTTCCACCTGGCATCGGGAACAGCCGCTGTTCGCCGAGCATCAGGAACCGCGGCGTTTGTCAGAGCATCAGGAACCGCGGCGTTTCTGCAAGTGCGGCACTTGTCAGAGTTTCGCCGAGTCGCGCCGCGATCCTCGTAGGGAAGCGGCATCTTCGGCATCGGGCGCGGCGTGACCGGCTGGGCATCCTCGCGCGGCGTCAACAACACACGCGCCGCCTCAACCGCCGCGTGCGCGGCGACGACAGCGTTATCCGCCCCGGTAAGGTGCTTGCACACTCGGTTAAAGCCGTGATGCATGAAGTCATCGCAGTTACACGTTTGCCCCATCACGTCCACTGTGTAGTCCGTGACGTAGAACTCCCCCGTGTGCTTATCAATTCGCTCCGGTGTGGTCACGATGTAGATTGCCCACCGGTTGGTCGGCGTCATCGTGTAGCCGTCGAACCAGAGGGTCGCCCCACGCGCCTTCGATGTCGCGGCGGCTTTCGCGGCTCGCGCCTCTTGCTCCAGTATCGTGTATGCGGAAAAACCGCTTCGGGCGGTTTCTCTGGGCCGTCTAATTCGCGGCGGGTCGGTAGTCATCATCGTTGTATTCCCCCTCGTACAAAAATAGTATACCTTAGTTATTGACTAAAGGCAAGTATCGGGGTACACTGTTTTTGTGCGGTCGAGATAGCCGCATCAACGGAGACTAGAACCCATGTTAAACAGATTCCGATTACCCGTGCTACCCGACGTAGCGCGACGAGTCATAGACAGACCCGGCAACGCTCTTTGCTTTGGCATCATCCCGTCCCGCGCTGGGGAGCGCATCCCATCAGAAGAACACCACCGATTGCGTGGCACCTGCCCGAAATGCGGTGGGCCGGTGGTCGCGAATATGTACAACTGCGGCGAACTGCGCGGCTACCTGCTCCGATACGAGTGTTGGAACGCGCTCATGCCTGATACGGCGGGATGCATGCCTGTTTGCAACTGGTACGACGTACCATGAACACGACTTTTCACCAAATCGGCCCGCTTACCCGCGACGGGTTCAACACCTGTTGCTCTGAGTGCGAAACGGGCCTCGCTGAAATCCGCGTGACCGCTGTTTGCTACGAGTGCCGCGACCAAGCACGCATGGGGCGAGATATGAACCGGGTGGTCATGGTGCTGCTCCTGATTGCCGCGCTCGGCGTAGTGTTCCTCATAGGCTACAACCTCGGGCTGAAAGGTGTTGGGATATGAAAATAACCCCACTGCAACAGGCGGAACGCGATCTTGAGCGGGAATACTTCG